>CAVCSZ010000009.1:0-50948 GCA_963605025.1 bacterium
ATTAAATATATCTTCTATAATTAAATCTTTATCTAATCTATTATTCTTTAATAATTTATTAATATCATATCTATCTATAAATTCTTTTTTTAATCCATAATTTAAAGAATAAACATTCTTATTTCCTAAATAAGAAGATATTTTTTCTCCAAAACCTCCATTTATTAATGAATCTTCTAAAGTAATAAATATCTTATGATCTTTAATTAATTCATCAATTAATTCTTTATCTATACCTGAAAGAAATCTTTGACGTACTAAAGTAATATTATAATTATATTCTTTTAATTTATTATAAATATCTTTACTTAAAAATTCTAAATTACCTACATAAAATATCGCGATATCTTTACCTTTATTAATTATTTTAGATTTATTAATAATAGAATAATCAGTATCATCTATTTTATTATCAATTCTTATTTCATTAGGTACTCTTATTATTAAAGGAGAATGTTTATTTAAATAAGAATACTCTAACATTTTTAAATATTCTTCTTTACTAGTAGGATCTAAATAAATTAAATTAGGTATATTACTAATTAAAATATTATCAAATATACCTATATGAGTTACATCTTTAGAAGAATAAAGAGAGGCAAAACATAATAAAATAGTAGCATTTATTTCATTAAGTGCAAAATCTTCAATTAATTGATCAAATCCTCTTTGTAAAAAAGAACATGTAACTGGATAATATGCTTTTATATTAGATTTTGCTAAACCTGCTAAAAAACTAACTGCATTAGCTTCTTCTATTCCTAAATCAATAAAATTATCTTTATATTTTTCTCTTCTTTCTTTATTAAATCCAAATAAATACGCTACTGCAGTAGTTAATAATACTATATTTTTATCTTTATTCATCTTTTGAGAAAAGAATTCATAAGATATTTCACTATAAGCAAGACGAGGAGAATCAGAATTAAAATTACCTGTTTCTATATTAAATGGTCTTGCAAAATGAAATCTTTCTTTATTCTTAATAGCAATTTCATATCCATTTCCTTTTAAAGTATGAATATGTAATATTAAAGGATGATCAATATCTTTTATTTTTCTAAATGTATTAATTAATGATTCTATATCATTACCATTTTCTAAATACATATAATCAATAGAAAAACATTTAAAAATATTATTTAATGATTTACCTTTAGATTCTCTTAAATCTTTTAAAGAATTATAGATTCCTCCTACATTTTCTTCAATACTCATTTCATTATCATTAATAATAATTAAATATTGACCTTTTAAATTAGAAACATTATTTAAACCTTCAAAAGCTTCTCCTCCTGATAAAGATCCATCTCCAATTACATTAATAATTTTATATTTTTCATTTAATAAATTTCTACCTTTTACAAGTCCATTAGAAATAGATATTGAATTAGAAGTATGTCCTAATTTAAATAAATCATATTCACTTTCTTCAAAAGAAGAAAATCCTGAAATATCATTATATTTATTTTCATCAATAAAATATTCTTTTCTATTAGATAATATTTTATGAGTATAACTTTGATGAGAAACATCAAAAATTAATTTATCATAAGGTAAATTAAAAGAATAATGTAACGCAATAGTAAGTTCAATAACTCCTAAATTAGGACCTAAATGTCCTCCTACTTTACTTGATTTTTTAATTATTAAAGAAGATATTTCTTCTTTTAATATATTTAATTCTTTAATTGATAATTTTTTAATATCTTTAGAATCATTAATTTTATCTAATAACATAATAAAATATTACATTAAATTAAATAAATATTCTATTTTAATATATAAAAATAATTATATTATTTGCAAAATATCTTTAATTTTAAATATAATACTTTAGTTATGATTATAAATATATTATTTATTTTACTTGCAACATTAATTGCTTCTATTATAGGAAGTTCAATATCAATATGTTTTAAAAATGTACATAAAGAAATTACTAAATTCTTTCAAAATTTTTCTTTAGGTGCAGTTATAGGACTTATATTTTTAGAATTAATTACTGAATCAATTGAATCATTTGATAATTTAACAGATAATTCTTTTTTAAATTCTTTATTACCAATTAGTATTATTTTATTAACAGGTATTATATTTTTTATTTTACATGAATTATTACATCATTTTTCTTTTCATCATAAACATGATTTAAATGATAATGAAGAATGTATAGATCATCTTCATTCTAATGAATTAAATGATTCTAATCATTCTTTATTTATATCTTCTTTAATATTTTTAATTGCAATTGCAATTCATAATATTCCAGAAGGATTATCATTAGGTTTTTCTTTTTTAAATTCTAATAATGATATATCAATGAAAGGTTTAATTACTTCAATTATATTATTTATTCATAATATTATTATTTCTTATTCAATGTGTAATTCATTTATTAATTCTAATAAATCTAAATGTTTTTCATTTATTTTTACTATTATTTCTAGTTTACCTGCTTTAATTTTTAGTGTTTTAGCGTATAGTTTAAATTCAATTGAATTATCATCATTTACTTCAGGAATTATTTATTCAATAAGTGCAGGATCTTTAATTTATGTATTAATTATTGAGCTTTTACCTCAAACATTCTCAGAATATAAATCTAAATATAGTTTTATTTATATTTTATTAGGTATTTTATTAACTGCTTTATTAATTTTTAGTGTACATACTCATTAAAATTATTTTAAAAAATATAAAATATAATTATAATATTAAAGTAAATATATGAATTTTAAATCTACAATTGATATTGTTTTATTTGTTATTCAAGTTATAGGATGTATTTCTTTTTCTACTAGTGGATCAATTAAAGCAATTAGAAAGAAAACAGATATATTAGGTATTTATATTCTAACATTAATAGAAATATTTGGAGGAGGACTTTTAAGAGATTTAATTATTAATAAAGAATCTCCTCATATTTTTTGGGATGAAGAATATCTTATTTTAGCAGGTATATCTTTAGTAATATCTACGATATGGTTTATTATAGGATATAAAAAATCTACTGCATTTTTAATTGAAAAAAAGCGTCATGATTTTTGGATTTATCTTTTTGATGCTTTAGGTACTAGTGCTTTTGTTATTTCAGGATGTCAATTAACTTATTCATTATGTGATCAAAGTTTATCAATATTTTCTAAAGCTATATTTGTTATTTCTTTAGGAGTAATTACTGGAATTGGAGGAGGAATATTTAGAGATGTTTTCTGTGGAGATATTCCTACTGTATTTAAAAAACATTTCTATATGACTCCTTGTATATTAGGTGCTACATTATATGCTTTACTTTTAATTTATGATGTTAATTCTATTTTCTCTATTTTAATATCAATGTCTTTAATAATTATTTTAAGAATATTAGCTACTATCTTTAAATGGAATTTACCATCCTGTAAAGGTTATAATGAATTAAAAGAAAATAATGATAATAATAATTTAAATAAATAAAAAAATCTCATTAGAAATTTTATTCTAATGAGATTTATTTTTTATTCTAATTCAAATACTCCTGTATATAATTGATAATAATAACCATGTAAATCAATTAATTGTTCATGAGTACCTCTTTCAATAATATTACCATGATCTAAAACCATAATAGCTTCAGCGTCTTTAATTGTAGATAATCTATGAGCAATTAAGAATACAGTTCTTCCTTTCATTAAGTTTTGCATACCTTCTAATACAATCTTTTCAGTTCTTGTATCAATTGAAGAAGTAGCTTCATCTAATATCATAACAGGGCAATCACTAACTGCTGCTCTTGCAATAGATAAAAGTTGAGCTTGTCCTTGAGATATTCCACTTCCATTACCTTTAATAACAGTATTATATCCATGAGGAAGTCTTTGAATGAAACTATCTGCATTTGCTAATTTAGCAGCTTCAATACATTCTTCATCAGTAGCGTCAAGTCTTCCATATCTAATATTATCCATGATTGTACCAGTGAATAAATTAGTGTCTTGTAAAACCATTCCTAATGATCTTCTTAAATCTTTCTTTTTAATTTTATTAATATTAATTCCATCATATCTAATTTTTCCATCAGCAATATCATAGAATCTATTAATTAAATTAGTAATTGTAGTTTTACCTGCTCCTGTAGCACCAACGAATGCAATTTTTTGACCAGGTTTTGCAAATAATGAAACATCATGTAAAACAATCTTATTTTCTACATATCCAAAGTCAACATCAAACATTCTAATATCGCCTTCTAATTCTGTATAAGTAAGAGTTCCATCTTGATGAGGATGTTTCCAAGCCCATAAAGTATGTTCTTTTCTATCACATTCAATGATATTTCCATTTTCGTCTTTTTTACCCATTACTAAGCTAACATATCCATCATCAGTTTCACTTTCTTTATCAATGATTTCATAAACTCTAGTACATCCACCAATTGCACTTGCAATAGGATTAATTTGATTTGAAACTTCACTTACATTTTGAGTAAACATTCTAACCATAGGAAGGAAAGAAACAATAACTCCAGTTCCAATAGTATCATTTGGATAATATCCAGTAATTGTTAATGAAGGAACCTTAAAAATAAATAATAAAACACCTACAACTGCTACAATAACATATAAGAAATTACCAATATTATTCATAATAGGCATTAAAATATTAGCGTATTTATTAGCTTTAGTAGCAACTTCTTGTAAATCATTAATTTGAACTTCTAAATCTTTAATTGATTCTTCTTCATGAGTAAATGATTTAACAACTTTTAAACCATTCATGACTTCTTCAATAAAACCTTCTTCTTTTGCAAGAATTTTTTGGTTCATCATGAAGTTTTTAGCACTCTTTCCACCTACTTTTTTAGATACTAATAACATAATAATAGTACCTACTAAAACAATAATAGTTAAGTAAAGTGAAGACATTGACATAATTACAAATACTGAAATAAATGAAACAGTACAAATTAAAACAGTAACAATAGATTGAGTTAAAAGTTGTCTAATTGTATCAATATCATTTGTAAATGTAGACATAATTTCACCTTTTTCATTTCTATCAAAATATGAAATAGGTAAACTTTCTAAATGATCAAATGCTCTTTGACGAATATCATGCATATAAATTTGACCATAAATTGCAGTAACTTGAGAATAAGTAAATCCTCCTGCTAAAGCTACTACATAGGAACTAATTAAGATAACAACATCTAATGTAAAATCATTAGCGATGCTATCCCAACCATTTTTAATTCCATTTTCAATTAAACCAGTAATATTTTGAATCATGACAGGTCCGATAATTGTACCTAAACATGAAATAAAAACACAAAAGAAAGATATAATTAATGCAATTGGATGTGCTCTAAAATAATCAGAAATACATCTAAATATAACATTTTTAGATTTTGAATATTTTTTCATTATTCTGCACCTCCTATTTTATTTTGAATATCATAAACTTCTTTATAAATTTCATTATTTTTTAATAATTCTTCATGAGTACCAATTCCATTTATTGTTCCATTATCTAAAACAATAATTCTATCAGCGTCTTCTACTGAACTAATTCTTTGAGCAATAATAATTTTAGTAATATCAGGACAATATTCTTTTAATCCTTTTCTAATAAATGCATCAGTTTTAGTATCTACTGCACTAGTAGAATCATCCATAATTAATATTTTAGGTTTTTTAACTAATGCTCTAGCAATACAAAGTCTTTGTCTTTGACCACCTGAAACATTAACACCACCTTGTTCAATATAAGTATCATATTTATCAGGGAAAGTTTGAATAAATGGATCAGCTTGAGCAATTTTACATGCTTTTACTAATTCTTCATCAGTAGCATTTTTATCTCCCCATCTTAAATTTTCTTTAATAGTACCAGAGAATAAAATATTTTTTTGTAAAACCATTGCGATATTATTTCTTAAAGCTTTTACATCATATTCTTTAACATTTTTATCTCCAACTTTTACTTCACCTTCACTAGCGTCATAAAATCTTGATATTAAATTAACTAATGTAGATTTACTACTACCAGTAGATCCAATAATTCCTATTGTTTCTCCTGATTTAATTTTTAAATTAACATTACTTAATGAATATTTTTCAGCATCATCTTTATATTTAAATGAAACATTATTAAATTCAATATTTCCATTTTCTACATTAGTTTCTTTTCCTAATGAATTTTGAATTGTAGGTTCTTCTACTAAAACTTCATAAATTCTCTTAGTAGCAGGTACTGCCATTAAGATCATAAATAAAACCATTGAAACCATCATAACAGCACTTAAAACTTGAGCACTATAAGTAATTAATGAAGAAATACTACCAACAGTTAAATTTCCCCAAATAATTGTAGTTCCACTAAGCTTAGCGCTATTAATAACAAGTATCGATCCTAAAATTAATATTAATGCATTAGAAGTATACATAACTGCTTGCATAGCAGGATTAGATGCACTTAATAATCTTTCTACTTTTTTACCATATTTAGCAAGTTTTAAAGATTTTTCTTTAAATTTATTTTTTTCAAAATCTTCTCTAGCGTATGTTTTAACTACTCTAATACCTCTAATATTTTCTTCTGTAACATCATTTAATTCATCATAAGCATCAAATAAATGATAGAAAGTATTATAAGATACTGCGATTAAAATAACTAAAATACATACAATTAAAGGAACTGTAATTGCAAATATCCAACATAATTCTGGAGCAATAATAACTGACATAACAAACGCAAAAATAAACATAAATGGTGCTCTAATTGCAATTCTTATAAGCATCATAAAAGCATTTTGCATTTCAAAAATATCAGTAGTTTGACGTGTAATTAAACTACTAGCAGAAAATTTATCAATATTTTTAAATGAGAAAGTTGTAATTTTCTTAAAGATATCACTTCTTAAGTTTTTAGCGAATCCACAGCTTGCAATAGCACTCATTTTACCCGCTAAAATACCAAATATCAATGAAATACATGCTAAAGCAATTAAAATCGCACCATAAATTAAAACTTGATATAATGCTTGATTTCTATTATCACCTACATTTCCTAAAGATATTAAATCTCCTAAAACGTTAATCAAAAGCATCATTACATAAGGAATACAACATTCAACTGCAGTTTCACAAAAAATAAAAAGAATTGATAATAATGAATGTTTTTTATATTCTCTTACGCTTTTTAATAAGAATCTAAATTTCTTAACGAAACTAGGTTCTTTTTTAATCGTTTTTTCCATTTTTCTTCTTCTCCTTTATTTTATTAATCAATTTCGAATATAAATTATAGAATTCTTCTTTTTCTTCAATAGAATCAAATAAATCTAATATTTCTTCTTGAACTTCATTTTGTAATTTTATATTTTCTTTTAAAAATTCTTTACCTTTTAAAGTTAAATATAAATTTTCTTTTCTTTTATCATTTTCATCTTTTTCTTTATAAATTAAATTTTCATTAATCATTTTAGAAACAACTTCACTTGTAACTGATTTAGGTAATAATACTTCATTTTGTAAATCTTTTTGAATTACTTTTTTACCTGAATCATTCCATTCTGAAATTAATTTACAAAAGATACAATAATTACTATTTATACCATTTTTAAGATCTTTAGAATGAAATTCATCATAAAAATAATTTAATAAATATTCTGTAAAATATAAAAAATCCTTCTCCATAATAGTTCAAAACCGAACTATATTATATAATTTAATGTTATAAAGTCAAGAAAAATAAATAATAAATTTGTATTCATTTTTATTCTTTTTTTATAATTTAAATTTTTATTTTAAAGATGTAATTTGATTAATATATACATTAAAAATTAATACAATAAATTAACATAATGATAAGAAACACTTTCTTTATAAGTAGTTTCAATATAATTTTTAACTCTTTCATCATTAAATGAATCTACTAAAGCTTTAATTTTATTAGAATTTTTATCTTCTTCTCTTATTGCAATTACATTAGCTTTTTCATCTTCAAGAACTGGATCATTTTCACTTAAAACAATTTTAGAAGAATAATTACTAACTCCAGTCATCGCAGTATTTCCAGGAATTACTCCAAAATCATAATCATCTAAACTAGTAGCAAGTAATTCTTCTGCTATACAAGTTAATTTACAATCTTTATAATTTTCATTAAAAGTAATATATTTCTCAGGATGAGCACTTTCAAAATTAACAAATTCTTTTTTATCATTATAAGCATTTGAATTAATAGATAATATTTTATTTTCTTCTAATAAATTTAATGCTCTTTCTACATTTGAAATATCATCTACTATTTCAAAAGTAGATCCATTTTTAATATCTTTATTATTAGGATTAGAAGCATATAAACATAATCTTTCATAATGTACTTTACATGCTGGAATTAATTTAGTATTACCAGAATAAGTATTTAAATAAGGAATATGTTGAAAGTAATTAGCGTCTATTTCATAGTTTGCTAAAGCATCATTTTGTAATGTCCAATCTAATATTTTAATATCTAAAGAATATCCTTTTTCATTTAATATTTCATTTACACATTCTTTTAAAATTTGAGAATGTGGTACTTCACTAGCACTAATAACAATAGTTTCATATTTAGAATTAGAATTACAAGATGTTAATAAACTAGTTAAAGCTAATCCTAATGTTAATAATTTTATTTTTTTCATATATATATTTTCTCCTATTTATTTATAATTCTTCTTTTATCTAATTTCTTACTGATTAATAAAGATCCTTCTTGAATAATCCATACTAATAACACTATTACTAAAATAATAATCCATATTTTATAACTCCATGGAGAACTAGGATCTTTTCTATATAAAGAATAAGCTTCACTTATTAATCCACCTGCTCCAATATTATATGCAAAAGAAGTATATCCTAATATTGAAACACTACTTAAAGCACTTCCAGTTATTAAACTTATTTTAGCTTCAGGTAAAATAGAATAGATTATTATTTTAAAAGTAGATCCTCCTAAAGCTCTACTTGCTTCAATTATTCCTTGATCTACTTCTAATAATGATTGTTCTACCATTCTTGTTACAAAAGGAAAACTTGCAAAGAATAAAGGTACAATTATTACATACCATTCTCCAGTTCCTTTTCCTAAAATAGATCTAGTTAAAGGAAGTAAAACAATGATTAAAAGTAAACATGGAATAGATCTTAATAAATCTATAATAATACCTAATAATTGATTAATAAATTTATTTTTAATTAATCCTTTTTTACCTGTTAAAAATAATAATATTCCTAAAGGTAAACCTACTAAATAAGCAAGTAAAGTAGATATTAATGTCATTAAAATAGTTTCTTTTAATGCATTTAAAATAGTTAATATATCCATATTTAATTATCTATCTCCTCATATTTAATATTTTTATAATTTAAATAATCAATTAATTTATTTTTATCAGAATCATTATCTGGTAATTTAAATACTAATTGACCATAAACTTTATTATCTATAATTTTAGTATCTGCATGTAAAATAGATACTTTAATATTACATTTTTCAATAATATCAAAAATAATAGGTTCATCACTATTTCCATCAAATAATAATCTAATAGAATGATCATTACTTAAAGAAGTATTAATGTGAGAAGAATAAATTAAGCTTTTAGCGATTTCACTTTTAGGATTAAAGAATACATCTTTTAAATTACCTTGTTCTACTATTAAAGAATTATCAATAATTGCTACTTTATTACATATTTTTTCAATTACTTGTAATTGATGTGCAATTACAATAATTGTTAATGAATATTCATCATGTAATTTCTTTAATAAATCTAATATTTGATTAGTAGTTTCAATATCTAATGCACTAGTAGCTTCATCACATAATAGAATTGAAGGTTTAGTAATTAAACTTCTTGCAATAGCAACTCTTTGCTTTTGACCTCCAGATAATTCACTAGGATAAGCATTATATTTATCTTCTAATCCTACTTTTTTTAAACATTCAAATGCTTCTTTATGTTTTAATTCTAATATCTTTCTTTTTTTATAATTTTTATAATCTTTAATATTATTTTTATTTAATTTAAGTTCTTTTTTTAATTTTTTTAATTCTATCTTAGAATATTTTATTTTTTTACCTTGTAATTTTAATCCAAGTTCTACATTATTAATAACATTCTTTTGATTTAATAAATTAAATGATTGAAAGATCATTGAGATATTTTTTAAGTCATCTTTAGATATTTTCTTATTTTTAGATATTAATAATTTATTATCTAAATATATTTCACCTTCATCAATATCTTCTAATCCATTTAAACATCTTACTAAAGTAGATTTACCTGCTCCTGAAAGACCTAAAATTCCATAAATATCATTATCTTCAATTTTTAAATTAATTGAAGATAAAACTTTATGAGAAGAATAACTTTTTAATAAATTTTTAATTTCTAACATTTTACCTCCTTTAGGACAATAAAAAATCGTCCTTTAATTAATTAAAGGACGACAATATTTAAAAATTAAAAATTTCGTGTTACCACCTTTATTCACTTATTTATCACTAAATAAGCCTCAAAGAGTTCAAACAAACTCATCTTCTATTACGGGAATTCCCGAGGTAATCTACATATCAATCACCCAACTCCAAGACCATGTTCATCTTCTTTTCAGTTATCTTCTTACACCAATCAAGACTCGCTAGAACCTATTAAAGACTACTCTTTCTTTTCTTCGTTATTGATTAAATTATACTATTTTTTAAAAAATTGTAAAATTAATTTTTTATTAAGATTTTTATTATATTATTAATTAAATCTTAAAATCTCCTTCTTTTATCCATCCAAATTTTCTAAAAATAATATCAATAATATACACTAATACTGCAGGTGCTACTATTTCAAAAAGAATGATAATAAGCCATGTTTCCCAAGAATTACCCATTGTAATTAAAGTTCCTATTTGACCTACTAATCCAGCAGTTCCCATTCCTGCACTACTTCCAGCACATTTAAGTTTAATAAGACAAGTAGAAATTGGTCCAAGAATTGCACTTGTAATAATTGTAGGTAACCAAATAACAGGTTTCTTTAAAATATTTTTAAATTCAAGCATGCTAGTACCTATTCCAATTGAAATAATTTGACCAATATTATTATCTTTACGAGCATGAATCATAAATCCAATCATTTGGGTAGAACATCCAATTAAACACGCTCCACCTGCTAAAAGTAATCCTTCTTCTGAACTAGTAAAGATCATAGCAGCAATAGCAGCACTTGAAATTGGAGCAGTTAAAGCCATACCCATAACTACACTTACAACAATTCCCATAAAGAATGGAGTAAAGGTTGTACCTTCATTAACGATCCATTGAATTCCATAAGTTACATAAATAGCAGGATATCTAATTCCTAAAGAAATAAAAAATCCTACAATAACTCCAAAAAGTGGAATTAATAAAATATCTACTGGAGTTTTCTTTTTCAATACATACTTAATCAATAATGCACATAAAACTACTACTATATAAATTGTTAAAGGATCTCCAATTTTAAAAGAATTTGAGCTAATTCCTTCAGTTACAAATTTTGTAGATAGAGAGAAATAACTTGCTATTTCTCCAACAATTCCTAAAACAATTATTTTTAAATTATCAAATTTTAAAGATAATGCAATTCCAATTCCAATTGCAAAACCTGTTAAATTTTGAAGTAATAATCCAAGTCCATTAATAATATTATAGATAGTTTCGTTATTATTTTTAAAAATTAATGCAATACTTCCAATAATTGTTCCAATAATTAAACTTGAAAATAAACCAAGTGCCATACCATTAAGTGTTGTAATAAAAAAATCTAATATTTTTTTATCTTTTTTCTTTTCTTCTTTTTTATTTAATATTTCTTCCATATATTTTTTCTTTTTTTAACGTGAGTGCAAAAAAGATTTTATACTTATTTAAATAAAAAAGATATAAAAATAAATTCAAATCTATTTTTTAAATATAATTTTGAATATATTTTTCAATATTTTAAAAGAAAAACACTCTATTAAAGAGTGTTTATTCTTTGTTTTTAGTAATTATAGTTAAATTTTTATCAGTTTGAAGAACAATTGAATTTTCATCTACTCCATGAGTTAAATAAACATCTCCTCCAATAGTAGATCCTTTTTTAATAATTGTATTTCCTCCATAAATACAAGCATTACTATAAATAGTAACATTATCTTCAATAGTAGGATGTCTTTTTAAACCTATTAATTCTTTACCTTTAGATAATGATAATGCTCCTAGAGTTACTCCTTGATATATTTTAACATTATTTCCAATAATACAAGTTTCTCCTATTACTATTCCTGTTCCATGATCTATAAAGAAATAATCTCCTATAATAGCACCAGGATTTATATCAATACCTGTTAATGAATGAGAATATTCACTAATATATCTTGCTAATAATTTAATATCTAATAAATAGAATTCATGTGCTATTCTATAATACATAATAGCTTTAAATCCTGGATAAGTTAATACTATTTCTTCTTTAGAGTTACTAGCAGGATCACCTTTAAATAATGCTTCAATTGAAGTATTAAGAGATTTTCTAATTAAAGATAAAGAAGAATAAAATTTATTTACTTTATCTTCTTTAGAATTTATTTTTAAATCTATTAATATTCTTTCTAATTTATTTTTACTTACATAATATAAAGATTCATAATTTTTATTATTTTCTTCAAAATAATAATCAAACATTAATAAATCAATAATATTTTTAATAAAAGATTTTACTAATGATTCATTTAAATTAACTTCTTTTTTATTACAAAATTCTTTTTTTAAATTAATTAATGTTTTATTCATATTTAAAATAAATTATCTACTGAAAGATATCTTTCTCCATTATCAGGAAGAACAGTAACAATTACTTTTCCTTTATTTTCTTTAGCGTATTTAACACTCATAAATACATTACTACCTGAAGAAATACCTACAAATAAACCTTCTTTACGTGCTAAGATTCTAGTCATTTCATAAGCATCTTCATCTTTAATAGTTTCTATTTTATCAATTAAAGATAAATCTAAAGTAGAAGGAATAAATCCTGCACCTATTCCTTGAATTTTATGAGGTCCTTTAATATTTTTACTAACAAATGGAGATGATTCAGGTTCTACTCCTATTGAAATTAAAGAAGGTTTTCTTTCTTTAATATATTTACTAACTCCACTTAAAGTTCCTCCTGTTCCAAAACTAGAAATAAATATATCAATATCTCCTTCTAATTCATCATAGATTTCTTTTCCAGTACTTTTATAATGTGCTAAAGGATTAAATTCATTTTCAAATTGCATAGGAATGATAGAATTTTTAATTTCTTCATGTAATTTCTTACTAGCATTTACACATCCTTCCATTCCTCCATTTTCTATTAATCTACATTCTGCTCCTAAAGCATTCATCATTTTTAATCTTTCTTTAGAACAATTACTAGGCATAAATAAAATACATTTCATATTTAAACTAGCACATATTGAAGCAAGTCCAATTCCTGTATTACCACTTGTAGGTTCAATAATAACAGTATCTTTATTAATTTTATTTTCATTTAATAAAGAAATAATCATTTCTTTTGCAATTCTATCTTTAATACTTCCAGTAGGATTATTTCTTTCTACTTTAGCGTATATTTTAGATTCTAAATTAAATTCTTTTTCTATATTTTTTAATCTAATTAAAGGAGTATTTCCTATAATATCAATCAAAGTTAAATCTTTATGTTCCATCTTTTCTCCTTATTTAATATTTATTATATCTTTAAAATTAAATAATATTCAAATTATACGATTATAAATTAAAAGGATTCATTTTTAAAAGATGAATCCTTTTTTAATTTATTTAGTTTTTAAATAATCGTTTAATTTTTGAATATTATAATAATAACTACTATCTAATGGAATATCTACTTCAATTCCATTATCTGCACTTGTTCCATCATTATGTAAATATCTAATATTTGAAGACATTTGATATTTACTTCCATCAATTGCAACACTTGTTCTAACAGTACAATCTCCTCCACTAGAAGCTTCTCCAATAATAGTAGCTTTTTTATTATCTTTAGCGTATGTAGGGAAGATATTACCACAAGAGAATGATACATTAGAAGTTAAAATATAAAAATTATATTTACCTTCATATGAATCATTATCTTTAAAATCTCCATCTAAATCATTATCAACATCAATTGCTTCTTTATAAGTAGCACCTGTTAAAGGATCAATTAAATTCATTACTAATGAATCATTAGAAATAAATGAATAAGCATGTGCTAAAGCACTTGATTCTCCTCCTCCATTTAAACTTAAATCAATAACAACATTTTTAATATTATTATTTTTTTCAATTTCTTTAAATGAATTATAGAATAACGCAAATGTAGATGTATCATTATCAAGATTAGAAATCATCTTTTCATCACTATCATTAGATGTAAAATGATCAAATCTAATAACTGCAGTTTCATCATAAATATCTAAATTTTTATTAGAATTAGATTCTTCTCTTAATTTAGTTAATTCCATTTCTCTTAAAGTAGCATTATATAATTTTTTATCATATGCAATTAAAGAACCTTGTAATTTAGAATCACTTTCTTCATTATATGGAGTACCAAATCCTAATCCATTAAATGAAGTATGACCTCCATCATGGAAATAATAATTAATTAAACCTGCTAAAGCACTATTACTAGTTAATGCATCATTACTAGTTAAAGTAGTTAATCCTTCACTTGGAATATTATTTCCTATTGGAGATAAATTATAATCAAATATTTTTCCATTAAAATAATCTAATTCAAATTTAATTTGATTAAAATAATAATTAGAATATTCTTCAGTTCTTTTATAATTTACTCCAAATTTACCATTATATAATGATTGTCCATAATTAGTTAAATTACCATTTTGAGCAATAACGTCATTTTCAATTAAATAAATATCATTTCCGTTAAATGCATATCTAAATCCTCTTTGAGATATAGTTAATGATTCTAAAATTCCAAAAGGTAAATATAAATTATTATCTAGATTTATAATTGTAGTATCATAATTTTTTAAATCAATAACAATACTTTTTCCTTTATTATAACTAGATTTATCTTTATTCATTTGTAATGTTTTATTATGTTCAAAACTAGAATAAACATCATTAGGTAAATAATCTAATCCATCAATATTATTAAACATATTGAAATCATCAAAAGTTAAAGTAGAATTAATAGAATCTAAACTCATAGTAGATCCCGTTAAATTATTTGTAACTACATTATTAGAATAAGAATAAGCATTTTCTTTATCTAATAATAATGATAAGAACTTACCTTCATATAATTCTTTTATATTTAAATAAGGAATTTCACTATTATTAAAATAATAAATATTCATTCCTACTTCACTTTCTAAATCTCCATTATAAACATTTGCGTAATTTTTACTAAAATTATTAACGTTTTCTTTAGAATTATTACATCCTGAAAGTAAAGGTAATAATAATCCAAAAGATAATACTAAACTTAATTTATTTTTCATATTTCTCCTTAATATTTTAAATATCTAAATAATTATATTATTTAAAATTCAAAATTCAATCATTTTTAATTTTATAAAATAAAAAGTCTAACTTAACGTTAGACTAATTTAAATATTTATGGCGGGAGTCAAAGGAATCGAACCCTTATCAACGGTTTTGGAGACCGCTGTTCTACCACTGAACCAGACTCCCATAAATTAAGGCTTTTTTTAATAAAGCCTTAATATTATAAACTCTTTAATACTTTATTTACAAGTGCCATATCACATTTTCCTTGAAAATTTGTTTTAAAATGTTTCATAACACTAGGAATAGATTTATCTTCTAATTTTAAAATTTCTTCTTTAATTTCTTCTTCAGACATCATTTTAGGAAGATATTTAGAAATAGTTTCAATTTGTTCTTTAATTTCTTCTACTTTTTCTAATCTATTAGCACTTTCATATCCTGCTTTTTCTTCTTCTAATTCTTTTAAAGTTTTATTAATAATTAAAATTAAATCAGCATCAGTAAGTTCTTTATTTTTAGTTCTTGCTTCTACACTAGCAAGCATATATTTATTAATAATAATACTATAAACTGCTCTTTTATTAGTTTCTTTATTTTTTAAAGCAAGCATATTTTGCTTTTTAATATCATCAATTAACATTTATTTAATCTCCTTATCTTTCTTTACCAATAAAATAAATAGCAAGTGTACCTGGACCACTATGAGATCCAATAACAGGTCCAATATCATTTACTAAAATAGTTTTAATATTAGGTCTTTTTGCTAAAATTTTATCTTTAACAAATAATGCATCTTCTAAGCAATCTCCATGTGAAATAAAAACTACTCTATCATCAATACATTCTCTATCAAATTTATTTATAAGCTCCATTAATGATTTTTTTCTTCCAATTGTTTTTGCAAAAGGAACAAGTTTACCTTCTTTATCAACATGTAATAAAGGTTTTAAACTTAATAAATTAGCAACAAATGCTTTAGAAGCACTTAATCTTCCTCCACGTGCTAAACAACTTAAATCATCAACAGTAAATAAATGTAAAATATGATGTCTTAATTCTAATGCTTTATCATAACAAGTTTTAATATCATCACCATTTTTCTTATATTCATTTACTAAATAAACAAATAAACCTTCTCCAAATGAAGCACATAATGAATCTACAATATAAATTTCATTATCTTTATATTTTTCTTTTAAATCATTAACACTAATATTTAAAGAATTATATGTTCCACTTAAAGCACTTGAAAAAGATAATACTAAAATATTTTTATCTTGTTTTAAATATTTTTCTGCTTCTTCTTCAAAAGTTAACATATTAACTTGATTAGTTTTAGCGATTTCTTTATTTCTAATTCTATTATAGAAATCTTTAACTGACATTCCTTTATGAGAAGGATCGTCATAATAAACTTCTTTACCATCTTTAAAAGAATAACTCATAGGAAGAACTACAATATTTTCTTCTTCTACATATTTTAAAGATAAATCAGAACAACTGTCTGTAAAAATTACAAAATCTTTCATAATTTCTCCTTATACATAATAATTATACTTTATTTTTTAATTAATGTTAAAAATTTTATTCAATATTTAAATCTTTAGCAATTATAGATTCAATTTCATTTGCTAAAACTGTAGTTTTTTTATCTAATTCTTCATTATCTAATATTTTTAAAATAGATATTTCACATTTAGTAAATTTAAAAGGAAAATTTTTAAATATTTTATTAGAATTTTTAATAGACATAACTACTATTGGTTTTTTACTTTTAGTAGCAATATTTAATGATCCTGCTTTAAATTCTAATAATTTATTATCTTTACTTCTTGTGCCTTCTGGGAATACACCAATATTTATAACATCTTTTTTTAATAAATTAGAAGCTTTAATAATTGTTTTTAAAGCTTCAAAATCATTATCACGATCAATTTTTAAATATAAATTTCTATTCATATATCTTCTACAGAAAGGTATTTTAAAATTAGATTCTTTTGAAATAAAACTAATTGAATATTTTCTTAAAGAATACGCTAATAACATACTATCAAATCCTGATTTATGATTAGAAACTATTAAAAATTTTGAATCTTTAGGTAATTCTTCATAGATTTTTAAATCAATATTAACTAAAAATAAATCTAATAATAATTCATGACAAATATTTATTAATTTATTACATAATTTTGAAGGAGTTTTATATTCTTTTTTATAAGAATAAATAAAAGATAGAAAGAAAAAGAATATAAATTCAATTATTAATAAACCTAAATAAGTAATAAATGGAGTTAAAATAATTAACCACCATAAAGATTTATTAAAAATTAAAATTAAAATAAGTGATAAAATCGTAGATAAAATAGTTAATATATAATTCGTTATACGAATTGGGAATTTAATTTTTACTTTTTTCATAAATATAATCTTACTCTTTTATTTTAAATAAAAAAAGATTTAGTTTTTATTTCTAAATCTTTTTAATAATTAATAATTTTCAGAATTAATTTCAAAATAACTTTGTTCATGAGAACATACAGGACATATTTTAGGAGCTTTTTTACTTACTATAATATATCCACAATTTCTACATTTCCATACTACTGGTTCTTCTTTTTCAAAAACTCCATTAGATTCTAAATTTTTTAATAAATTAAGATATCTTTCTTCATGGTGTTTTTCAATTTCTCCTACCATTTTAAATTTAATAGCAAGATCTTTAAATCCTTCTTCTTCAGCAGTTTTAGCAAATTCTTTATACATATTTACCCATTCATAATTTTCTCCACCTGCTGCTATTTTTAAATTAGATTTAGTATCACTTATTCCTTCTAATTCTTTAAACCACATTTTAGCGTGTTCTTTTTCATTATCTGCAGTTTCTAAAAATAAAGCAGAAATTTGTTCATATCCTTCTTTTTTAGCTTTACTTGCAAAGAAAGTGTATTTATTTCTTGCTTCAGATTCTCCAGCGAATGCTTTTAATAAATTCTTTTCTGTTTTAGTACCTTGATATTTTGACATATATTCTCCTTTTTATTTATCTTTTTCAAGACATTCTTTACATATTCCATAATAAGTAATATTAGTTTTTTCTATTAAATTACCATCTTCATCAAATTTAAAATGTTTTTTCTTATTGAATATATCAATAATTTTATTACATTTAGTACAAATAAAATGATCATGTTCATCTAATCTAGATAATTCATATATAATTTCATCAGTATTAGCGTCTACTTTTCTAATATAATTATCTGCTTCTAATGAAGTAATATTACGATATAAAGTAGATAATGATATTTTTTTATTATTTTTTTTAAAATAATCTAATAATGTATTAAAACTACTATGACCTAATATATTTAATGCTTCTAGAATATCTTTTCTTTGACTAGTCATTCTTTCCATATTTTTATTATAGAGAAAAATTCTTAATAAATAAAATAAAATCAAGTTAGTTATTGCTAATTTTTTTCAATAAAGAAATTAAATAAAGATAAATATTTAACATTTTTGCTTTTTTTGTTGTATTATTATTTTACATTATATATAATATTGTGGTTTAAAATTATGACTATATTATCTAAGATTTCTATACAACAAGCTTCATATATATTAGCTGTTATTATTATTATATTCTTTGCTATTGCATTCATTGGACTTGCAATACTTTATTTTAATTCTAGAAAAAGAATTATTAATTCATCTATTGAAGATGAAAATATTTTAAAAGAAGCAAATGAAGAAATAGAAATAATGCAAAAGAAAAATAAAAAGAAAATTAATTTAAAAGATTTCTATCTTAAAAAGAAAAAGCAAAGTAAAATTAATAAAATTATTTATAATTCTATTTTAACTGTATTTTTTGTAGGATTAATTGGAGTTTTAGCAGCTTCTTTTGTTACTACTGATAGTAATAATTTAATATGGTTTAATAATGATTCTCCTATGATCATTGAAACTACTTCTATGTCTAATGCATATTCTTCTAATAAATATCTTTTAGATGAAAATGGTGATGAATTAGAAAAATACGAAAGAATTCAAAAATTTACTTTATTAACTATTTCTAAAGATGAAAATCTTTTAAATAACTTAGAACTTTATGATATTGTTGCTTTTAAAATGACACAAAATAAAGAAAATTTAGTAGTAGTTCATAGATTAATTAAAATAGAAACTAGTGAAGAAACAGGTGAACTTCTTTATACATTTAGAGGAGACGCTAATCCATCTAGTTTAAAAAATGAAATTAAAGTAACTAGAGATAGATTAATTGGAGTTTATAGTACTAGTAATTATCATGGTTTTAGTTCATCATTCTTAGGATATTTAATTAAATATTTAAAATCTAATATTGGTATTATTTTAATTGTTACTTCAATTATGTTATTAGTAGTATATTCAGTATTATTTGATAAACTTGTTAAAACTCATGATGAAAGATTTAGTAAAGTTTTAACTATAAGAATGAATGGAGATAATATCAGACTTTATCGTTTAGAAGATACATTATTTAGATATAGAGAGAAAGTTGTTCATACTGAAATTGATAAAGATGGAGTAGAATTAATTCAACTTGTTAATAAAAATGAGTTAAGTAATTTTATAAAAAGTAAAAAAAAGAAAAATAAAAATAAATAAATTTATATTTATAGTATAATATTTATGGAGGAGATTCATGAAAAATAAAATATTCTTAGAAGTATTACCGTTCTTGATTGTTCCATTTATAATTGGAAGTGGTTTTTCTTTGTTTATTTTTAATAATGAAGATGAATCTTCTGTAGAAACTCAATTATCAATTAATGTTGCTGATAATGTAGAATTAGGAAATCTTTATTTATTAAAAGAAAATAAAAAATCTAGTGATGAAGAAAAAACTGATGCAAGTTTAAAAACAAATTTACAATTTGATTTTGATACAGTTTTCTTTTCAAGAAGCGATAATGACAATGTAGAAAGAAGTTTCTATCTTTATTATGTACCTAATAAGGATAATAAATCTGATTTTGATTATTCAAAAATTGAATTAAATTGTGATATATCTATCTTTGATTCAAAAGAAAGAGGAATTAAAGAAACTACTTATAAAAATGGAAAAGCTGAATATCCATATTCTTATAGTGATTCTTTAATTGATTATCTTGTTCCTACTTCTTTTTATAATGGAGAAAATAAAGTAAGTGAATTTTCAGATAGTGAGAATGAAAATATGGTTACTTATTCTTCTATTTATGGAATTAGTGTAGGAAATAAAGAAAATATTTTTGATTTAAAACTTAAGTTAAAATATCGTGACTTATTAAGTCCAAGTTTAAGTCAAAATAATTCTGTTTATTTAGAAATGATGAATAAAATTAAAAGTACAATTACTGATACTAAAATCACTTTAGAATTTTATTTATCATATAATGGTTAATTAAATTATGAAAAAATATATAAAATTTGGTATTACTTTAACAACATTTTTATTATCTCTTGGACTTGTTTCAAGTGGTTTTTCATATTTTATTTTTAATGAAAATTCAAAAGTAGAAAATGAAGTTACTCCTAATGTTAATATTAATCAATTTAATAATATTGAAAATACAACTTATACAATTTATTTCTTTGCGTCTCCTTATTATGCATGTGGATTACCTGAAGGATATGAAGGATATAAAAATAATTATGATGCTTTAGATATTGCTAATTTATCTAATAATCCATATAACGATACTAGTGCATACGCAATGAAAGCTAGTTCATTAATTGGTACTAGTGTTTATGCTAATAACACTAATACTAAAATTAATGGAAATTATACTTATGTATCTGCTAAAAACGTAAATAATGATGAACAAGGTAATTTAAAAAATGTAGAATTAGCTACTAAAAGAGATTTTACAGGTTCACTTTATGATTCTTCTACAGGTGAAATAAGTTATACATATATTAAAAAGACAGTTAATGGAGTATTATCACAATCTATTTTAGATAGTTTAACTTGTTCTACTTTATTCCATGATGAAAATGGATATACACCTAAATTTAAAGGTTGGACTTATAATAGAAATGAATCTAAATATAGAGCAATTAAAACAATTAATGGTTATGATTATTTAACTTATTTCAATTATAAAACAAATGGAGGATATTCTTCTATTGATGAAAATGGAAATGAATTAGAAGATAAAAATGAATATGGAAATTATGGATCTTCTACTCCTATTCAACAAATGAGTGAAAGCGTTTCTTTAGAAACTGTTGATACTTTAAAATCAAAAACATATAAAAATTCTAATAATAAAGATACTCAAGATGAATCTATTGATGGAAGTGGAAATGGAGATCATGTTATTTATTTATATCCAGTTTATGATGCTCCTTCTTTATCTACAGATAATAATTATACCTATGATTTAATTAGATTTAGAAATAATCCAGATGATTCAAAAGTAATTTCTACTTCTCCTAATTATACTGAAGAAGGTGAATATGATCCTAGTAAGAATAGATATACAAGAGATTTATATCGAATTAGATATTATAGTAATAAAAATGATAATGATATATCAATAGGAAATGATTCAGAAAATTGTATAACTCATTATTATAATGGTTTATATATTTCTAAAGATAATGATTTACAATTAGATATACTTACTAAAAATAATGATAAATCAAATTCTGATAGTACTTTACATAATAACAATTGGGTAACAATATTAAGTAAAGAAAAAATTAAAAACTTAAATTTAAATGATGGATATTATAAAGTATTTGTGTATTATACTCGTGGTAAAGATATTAAAGATTCATCTTTACAAACTACTTATAATAATTTTATAAATACTAAATGGTTTAAAAATGATGATAACGCAAAATCAACTATTATTACATCTTTAAATAGTAGTGGAAATATAGGAATAGAAACAATTAATCCTATTCAAAATAGTACTAATACTTCTAAAATTGGATATATAATTGGATTTAAAAAACTTAATAATTATGAATTAAGTTCTACTTCTTCTACAGGATTTAATGATCCTTCTAATACATTATTTATAGAATCATCATTTGATATTTCTAATAATAATTACGAAACATTTGAAATTAAAAATAAATATTTAAATGAAGGATATGAATTTAATATTATTGATGATTATAATTCTAAATATGATATAGATAATACATATAACTCATTAATAACTGCATATAACACTTATCGAGAAGGTAAAGAAGGTGAAATATGTTACGTTGATTTTAAAAACATATCATCTAGTAGTTTTTTCACTAAAGTAAGTGATAATACTTATAAAGTTAATGAATCTGGAAGATATAGTTTTGCATTTATTAAAAATTATACTGATGGAAAAATTGTTTTAGATTTAGTAGTAAGAAAAGAAAATACTAAATTTACAATTTTATTCTTTGAAGGTTATCTTCCTGAAAAAGCTAAAGCATTTACTTCATATGAAGAATTTATCTCATTAGATAATTATATGGGTAGAGTAATTGATAAAGATTCTACAAGTACTTCTTCTAATGAACGTTATGTTAACGCTGATAAAGACGTATTTATTTATAATACAAATAAATACGAAACATTATACGATAAAAATTATAAAGAAAAGACTTTTACTTTATCTAATGTATTAAAAGGTCAATGGAAAGGATATATTAAGACGAATTCTTGGTGGCCTTATAATAATTATCAATCTAAAGAATATAATTATAATACAGATCCTTCTAAGAACACAAGTTACCGAATCTATGATGTTACAAACACACTTACAAGTGGAGGTACATTAATAGATCGTGATATATTATGGAAGGATAATGATAAAGATTATTTAGGTCTAGAATTATCAAAAACATTAATTTATTGTTTAATTAAAAAATAAAAAGATATCTTAATAGATATCTTTTTTTCATTCTTTTGGCGTCCTTAAGGTGATTCGAACACCCGACCTATCGCTTAGGAGGCGATTGCTCTATCCAAACTGAGCTACAAGGACATTAATCTTCTTTTAATAATAAAAGAAGATTTAGTTTTTAAATATTATTTAAATCAAATAATGTAATATCATCATTTTCTCTTAAATTCTTTAAAGCTCCATTATTTTTTAAGTATTTAATAACTTTTTCAGGTATTTTACCTCTAATTTTAAAATCTTCGATTGTTTCAAATGGTTTCTTTTTTCTTTCTTCTATGAAATCTTTTACACCTAATTCACCTAAGCCATCTAAAACTTTAAATGGAGGTATTAAAGAATTATTTTCATAATCAATAACAAAATTACTAGATTCACTTCTATTAATGTCAATATTAGAGAAAGTAAATCCTCTTTCTGCAAATTCTAAACAAACTGTTAAAGTATCTTGAATACCTTCTTCTTTATTTGATAATGCTTTTTCAGGATTCTTTGATTCAATTCTTTCTTTATATGATTGTAATTTTTCATATATTGCATCTATTCCTTTTGTCATTGTATCTAAATCATATTGATCACATCTTAAAGTAAAATAAGCAGCATAATAACTTAAAGGGTAATAGATTTTAAAATACGCAACACGAAGCGCCATAATAACATAAGCACAAGCATGTCCTTTAGGGAATAAATATTTTATTTTTTTACATGAATTAATGTAATATTCTGGAACATTATGATTTTCCATATCTAATATTTGTTCATTAGATAATTTTTTACCTTTTCTAACAGTTTCCATAATAGTAAAAGCATTTGAATTATCCAAACCCATAGAAATTAAATATGTCATAATATCATCTCTACATCCAATAACTCCATTAATATCAGTAATTCCATCTTTAATTAAATCTTGAGCATTATTAGTCCAGACATTTGTACCATGACTTAATCCTGAAATAATAAATAAATCTTTAAAAGTTTTAGGTTTAGCTTCTCTAATTAATTGTTTAACGAAGTCTGTTCCCATTTCAGGAATACCTGTAGTTGCTATATCTTGTTTAATGTATTTATGTTTCAAATTTAATACATCATTACCTTGAAATATAGATAAAATTTTAGGATCATCTACTTTAATTTTAGTAACATCAATATGAGCATCTTTAAAATGTTCATTTGTTAAATCTTGCATCATTTTTAAAGCTTGAGGATCAACATGACCTAACATATCAAATTTTAAAATTGTGTCGTGAATACTATGGAAATCAAAATGTGTTGTTTTCCATGTTGCATCAACATCATTTGCAGGATATTGAACAGGAGTAAAATCAAAAATTTCATATTCTTTAGGAACTACGATAATTCCTCCAGGATGTTGACCAGTTGTTCTTTTACAACCTACACATCCAGCTGCTAAATAACCAATGTAAGCACTAGAATACTTAGAAGATGATTCACCTAAAAATTCTTCAAAATACTGTTTTGAAACGTTACCAAAAGCAGTTTTATCTTGTAATGTAGAAATTGTTCCCGCTCTAAATACATTATTAATTCCTAATAAATCTCTTGTAAATAAATGTGCAGTTGATTGGAAATCAGCAGGGAAATTTAAATCAATATCTGGAACTTTTTCAGCTTTAAATCCTAAGAATGTTTGGAAAGGAATGTTTTGTCCTTCTTTAACCATTACTTTATGACAATGAGGGCATTCTTTATTAGGTAAATCATAACCAGATGTAATTCCATCTTCTTTATAATCATGGAATTCAACATGTTTACAAATAGGACAATAATAATGAGGAGGAAGAGGATTAATTTCAGTAATTCCTGCACAATAAGCTGCAAAAGAACTTCCTACTGAACCTCTTGATCCAACAATATATCCTTGATCATTTGTTAATTTAACAAGTTTATGAGAAATATAATAAATAACACTATATCCATTAGAAATAATACCATCAAGTTCAATTTTTAATCTTTCTTCAATTAATTCAGGTAAAGGATCACCATAAACTTCATGAGCTTTGTTATAACATAATTCCTTTAATAAATTTTCACAATTTTCAATTTTAGGTGGGAATAATCTTTCAGGAACAGGAATAATTTCTTCACACATATCAGCAATTTCATCAGTATTTTCAATAACCCATTTATGTACTTTTTCATTATCATTTATCCATTCAAAAGCATCAAGCATTTCTTTTGTTGTTAAAAAATGTTGATCTGGATTAGAAAATCTTCCATAATTTGGAAGTTTTTGTCTAGAACGTGGATTTAATGGATGTCTTATTTTTCCAACTGATTCACTTGCAATCATAATATCACGATATATTTTTTCTTCAGGATTACAATAATGAACATCTCCTGTTGCACATATCATTTTATTTAATTTTTCACTTTCTGTAATTATATCTTTTAAATTAGTTAATAAACTTTCATTAGAATTTAATTCACCACTATTAACAAGCCAAGAATAGCATTCTAAAGGTTGAATTTCTATATAATCATAAAAAGAAATAGCATTTTTTAAATGTTCAATATCTTTTCTGATTGAAGATTGAAATACTTCACCATTAAAACATCCACTTCCTAAAATTAATTCACTTCTATGTTCTTCTAAAACACTTCTAGGTGTTAAAGGAACACTTCCAACATAATCACAGTGTGATATAGAAATTATTTTATATAAATCTTTTAATCCTTTTTGATTTTTACATAAAGCTATACAATGATATGGTCTTAAAAATTTTAAACATTCCTTAGGATATTTAAGTTTTGAAATATAATTTAAATCAATATTTTTATTTTCACTTTCTAAATTATTAATAATGTTTTCCATACAAGCCGCTAAAACTTTAGCGTCGTAATCAGCTCTATGTGCTTCATCTGCATCATAATCAATTTTATATCTTTTACACATTGAACCAAGATTATGAACTCTATTAGCAGGATTTACATAACGATCAATAGGTAATGTATCTATACAAGAATATGGTAAATGTTTACCATTATTTTGTTTTTCATATTCAATATTTAACATATAAAAGTCAAATTGAGCATTATGTGCTACTAAAACTGAATCTTTTCCACACCACTTTAAAAAATCAGGTAAAACTTCTCTAATTGTTCGTTTATCTTTTACCATTTCATCAGTAATTTTAGTTTTTTCTTGAATAAAATCAGGTATATGCATTTCAGGATTAATTAATTCATCAAATGATTCAATTTGCATTCCACCTTTAATTTTAACAGCACCAATTTCAGTTATCTTATCATATTTAATGTTTAATCCAGTAGATTCTAAGTCTAAAACAACCATTGTAACATCTTTTAATTTTCTATCATCTGGATTAATACAACCACATAAATAGTCATCAATTAAATTTAATTCACATCCATAAAGAATTTTAATTCCATATTTTTTAGCGGCTTTTTGAGCTTCTGGAAATCCTTGTGCAACTCCATGATCAGTAATTGCAATTGCTTTATGTCCCATATGAGAAGCAACTTTAGCGTATTCACCAATATCACTTACAGCGTCCATTTCACTCATCTTAGTGTGTAAATGAAGCTCTACACGTTTTTCTTCATAATCATCATCTCTTAAAGGATCATCTTCTAATTTTTCAATATAATGAACTTGTAAAAATATACCTTTAGGATTTTTTGAAATTCTACCTTTAACTCTTACATTATCCCAACTTTTAATTTTTGAAACTTGATCAATAGGTAAATTTGTATCATTAGTAGTTAAATAACAATTTATTGCAGCATTAAAATTACCTATTGTTAAATTATAGCTTTTTTGTCCATCATTTTTATCTTTAGGTTCTCCGTTGATAACAATTTTACCTACAAAAGAAACTGCATCACAATTCGCATCTAATTCTTCTAAAGTTGTTTCTTTATAATCACTTACAACTTTATAAATACGTCTTCTTTCAAAAAAAGAATTTTTCTTTTCTTTTTCTTCTTTTTCTTCTAATTTAATTTTTTCTTGAGAATTTTTAATGTTTTCTATATGATCATCATTTCTTTTCTTTAAAGTACTTTCTCCAATAATCTTTATTTCTTCTTTACTAACAGAACCATCAACAATTGAAATATTATAATTAAAATTAATAAAATTAAATAATGATTTTAAATCTTCTAAAATCATTGATTCAAATGTTTTTTTATTATCTAAATAATTTTCATTAAAAATAATTTCTACATTATTATAATCAATTTTGATTTTAAAATTAAATGTTTCAAAAATATTATTAAATACAAAATCATTAATAAAATCATGTAATTCTATTTCATTAAAATTTCTTTCATATGAGAAAAATAATTTATATTTATATTTAACATTTTGAAGTGAATTAATAAATAAAATTAATTTATTATAATTCCATGGAGTTTCTTTTTTAATAAAATAATTATAAACATCATCAGAGTCTTTGGAAATTTTTAAAAAATCAATATCAAAAGATTCATAATCTTCAATTCCAATGCTATTTAAAAATTTTACCATTCTTTCACTCATAAAAACCTCTTATCTAAAGAAAATATCTTTTACAAGAATTAAAGCCATAAAAGTAAATAAAATAATTAATCCTATTCCAGAAATAATATTTTTAACTTTTGATGGTATTTTCCATTCATCTTTTTTATTACTAATAGTATTATTTTCTTTTCCTACAACTAATTTATCATAGTCTTTATTTTCATTTGATTCTTTATTATCAATTGAATTATTTTCAATAATTTCAACATTTTCATTATTAGTTAATTCTTCATTATTATCTTTAGAATCTTTATTAATTTTATTTTTAATTTTCTTAGTACCTTTATAGAAAATATTAACTATTCCTTCAATGATTTCTACTAAAACTTGCCATCCATCTAATCCAGGGAATGGTAATAAATTAAATAAAGCTAAATTTACAGATATAACTCCCCATGTATCTAAATAATAATTAAAATTATAATTAGATAAAATTTGAGTAGTTTGACTAAAAATAGCAACTGGTCCACCTACTCCAGACCATGTTGATTTATCTCCTTTTAATAAATTAAATAAAGCATCTGTAATTTGAGTATTAGCTTTTATCCATTTTTTACCTGCAACTTCAAAAGATTTCCAACCTAAATATTCAAATCTAGCATAAGCAGACATACCTGTTTGATCTAAAGATCCATTAGTAATTTTAAAATTAGCAATAACTTCTTTTCCTTGTGATGAATTTAAATTTCTAAAATATAAATGTGAACTTAAACTATCTCCACTTAAAGTATAATTAACTAATTTTTTATTTTCATTTACAATTGGTAAACAAAAATCTTTATCTTTTAAATAAGAAATAGATGATGATTCTAAATCAACATATTCTCCTTGAGAATTTAAAACTTTTAAATTTGAGATTGAACTATCAAATCTACTTTTGCCACTATAAACAGTCATCATATATTGATAGTCAAGTTTTTTACTTCCCCAATCACTTCCATAAGCTAAAGCATATAAATCACTATTTTGATTACTTGGAGATGAAATTATTAAACTTAAACCATTTACACTGTAAGTTTGACTATTTCCAGAAGAATCAGTTAATGTATAATCATATTTAACTGTAGTTGCTAAAGTAACAAATTTTTCATCCATTACTAAAGTATTACCATCTAAATCAGTAAATGTTTCATTAAATTTTTGAGAATTAGTAACTTCACAAACATTAGCAGTAAAATCACTATTTATTTGAGGAAAGCAAGATGCACTTATAAGGAAAATTATAAAAGCTAATACAAAATTCATTGTAATTCCAGCTAAAAATATAATTACCTTTTTCCATCTAGAGATTCCTTGGAGAGAACGTTCTTCACTTACTTGAACTCCACTTGGAAGTTCAACTCCTTCTCCATACATTTCAACATATCCACCAAAAGGAATACATCCAATAGTAAAAGTTGTTTCACCTTTTTTTCTTTTATGCTTAAAAATTTTAGGTCCAAATCCAATAGAAAAAGTTCCACAATAAACATTAAATTTTTTAGCTGCAATAAAATGACCAAATTCATGAATTGCAACTAAAATACTTAAAGCAATAATAAATAATACAATAGATAATATAGTTGTCCAAATATTCATTTTAATAATCTCCTTTTTCAATGATTTCTAAAGTTAATTTTCTAACTTTTGAATCTTCAATTTCTAATTCGTTTTCGTTTAATTCTTTTTTATAAGGATATACATTTAATATTTTATCAATTATAGAATTAATCTCAAAATACTTAATTTTATTTTTTAAAAAAGCATTTACTGCAACTTCATTAGCGGCATTTACAATTAATCCATAATTGCCTTTTTTATTTATAATTTCCTTTCCAAGTTTAATTAATTTAAAAGTTTCTTCATCAACTTGATAAAATTTATAATTATTTAATGTATCAATTTCAGTATCTTTAAATTCTTTTAAATTAGTTTTAAATAAAGATAAGCAATCATTAATTTGAACATGCATATCAGGTTTTCCAACTGATAATTTAAAATGATTATCACAAGTTTCAATAAAACTATGAACATAACTTTTTCTATCAATTACTACTTTTATTTGATCAGAAGATACATTAAATAAATAATAAGCCTCTACAATTTCAAATGCTTTATTCATTAAAGTTGAAGAATCAATCGTAATTTTATTACCCATTTTATAAGTAGGATGATTTAAAGCATCTTCAAGTGTTACATTTTTTAATTCATCAATTGTTTTATTAAAAAATGGACCTCCAGAACATGTTAAATATATATTTTTTAAATTATTTGATTTTATATTTTTTAAACATTTTGTAATAGCAGCGTGTTCACTATCAATTGGATAAATTTTAGATTTATTTTTATCTAAATATTTTTTAATTATTTCTCCAGCAACCACTAATGATTCTTTATTTGCTAATAATAAAGTTTTATTTAATTTTAAAGTAGTTAAAGTAGGAAATACCCCACTAAATCCACTAAGAGCATTAATTACATAATCACAATTACTTTTTTTAATTAATTCTTCTAATCCTTTATTTCCGTAATAAAAATTAATATTTAAGTATTTTTCTTTTAAGATTAAATAATCTTCTTTATTTTTAACACATACAAATTCAATTTCATTTTTATTTAAAAGGAAGTTATTTAAAAAAGCGATATTCTCACCGATAGATATCGCTTTTAAAATAAATTCATCTTTTCTTAAATTAATACAATCAATACTTTGAGTACCAATATTTCCGCTAGCACCCAATAAACAAATACTTTTTTTCATTTTTATATAAATAAATTCCACTTGTTAATCATTACTAAAACAAATAATGCGGTAGAAATTGAAACTAAGATTAATGAATCAATTCTATCTAAAACACCACCATGGCTTTTTAATATAGTTCCAAAATCTTTTATTTCGAAATGTCTTTTTATACTAGAGAATAATAAATCTCCCATAGTACCTACTAATGGATTAAAAATTGCTAATATTAAAATATTATACCAATGTTCTAAATCCAAAACGCCTTCTAAAATAGGTATCCCACATGCACTAAATATAATTCCATATAAGCTTGTTAAAATAAAAGAAAAAATAATTCCACCAAAGAATCCTTCCCAAGTTTTTTTAGGTGATATTGATGTCATTTTATGTTTTCCAAATAATACACCAACAACATATGCTCCAATATCATTGCCAAATGCTGAAATTATAACAAGAATTATTAATAATGAGCTTCCTAAGTATTTAAATAAATTAACATTAGAGTTTAAAGTTGTTGTAATATCAGTATTTACTACCGTAAAAGGAACATATCTTAAATATAAAAAGCATTGCATTCCTAAAGATGTTACAAAAAACATTGTTATAAAATAAAATGCGTCGCTAATACTAAAATCTTTATCAATTAATACAATAAGGAAGAAAAAACCTATATTAACAGCAAAACAACACACAGATAAACTTGGTTGAGGAAATGATTTTTCTAAACTAAAATCAAAACCATCAAATGTATGAAATTCATGAAAATAATTATAAAAATCCATTAAATTATTTTTGAAAAACATCCAGAATGTTAAGGAAATCATCATTATGTAGCTAAAAATATAAATCAGCCATTTAAATTTATATTTACCTTTTTTTGGTGTATTTATAAGTTCATGTGTTGAAATTACAAGCATAAACAATACTAAAGCAAACCAAAACCATCCTCCAAGTAAAATACAAGGGAATAAAATCAAGACAATTAAAATTCCAACTATTAATCTTGATTTAAAATTTTTCTTTTGATTATCATTTATTTCATTTATATGTAAATGATTATCATTTTGTTTTATTTCATTATTTTCGTTTTTCATTTTATTAAACAGTCATTATTTCATCAGTTTTCTTTTTAAGAACTTCATCTACTTTCTTAATCGATTCATCAGTTATTTTTTGAATTTCAGTTTCTTCTTTTTTTCTAGTGTCTTCAGTAAAAGAATCATCTTTTTTAACTTTATCCATGATGTCTCTTCTAACATTTCTAATAGAAACTTTGCATTCTTCACTATAGATTTTAGCTTTTTTTGCTAACTCTTTTCTTCTGTCTTCTGTTAATGCTGGGAAATTTAATCTAATTTGTTTTCCATCTACAACTGGATTAATTCCTAATGTACTATTATTTAATCCTGCAACGATAGTTTTTACATCACCTTCATCATATGGGATAATTAATAATTGTCTTGGCTCTGGAACTTTAACAGCTGCAATATCTGTGATATTAGTCATTTCACCATAATAATCACATTTAACATTTTCAATCGCAGATGCATTTGCTCTTCCTGTACGTAAAGTATTTAAATTATTAGAAAAAGTTGAGATAGACTTTTCCATATTTTCTTTACATTCATTTAAAATTGTATCCATTTTTACTCCTTTCTAACTATCGTTCCGATAGTTTCATCTCCGTTAAATATTTTATTAAAATTTGTATAATCATCCATTGAAAATACCCTTAATGTAATATTGCTATTTTCTAATAATTTAATAGCACTTTCATCCATTACTTTAATATTTTTATCTAAAACATCTTTATATGTGAGATTTTTTAAGAATTTAGCGTCACTATATTTATTAGGATCTTTATCATATACACCGTCAACACCATTTTTTGCAGCAAGAATCAAATCAGCATTAATATCAATTGCTCTACTAGCAGAACAAGTATCAGTTGTATAAGTTGGTAATCCTATTCCACCAGAGAATAAAACTACATATCCTTCATTTAAATATTTATTAGCTTCTTCTTTACTATATTTTAAAGTAAGTTTCTCAGTATTTAAAGCACTTAAAATAATATTTTTAATATTTCTTTTATTTAATATTGAAGATATAGCTTTACAATTAATAATTGTACCTACCATACCCATATAGTCGCCATCTTCATAAGAAAAACCGTTTTCTTCAGCTATTCTACCTCTAAAAATATTACCAGCTCCACAAACAATTCCAATTTCTTTTCCTTGTTTAACTAAACTTTCTATTTCATCAACAATTAAATTAAGTTTTTTTGAATCAAAAATTTTATGGTTTATTTGATCTCCTAAAGCTTCACCGCTTAATTTAATTATTGCTCTTTTATATGATTTTTCCATTTATAACCTCAAATATATTTAATAAAAAGCCTCAAAAAATGAGGCTTTTACAACATAAAATAATTATTTAGCTTGAGCCATAACTTCTTCTGCGAAATTATCAACTCTCTTTTCTAAACCTTCACCAACTTGATAACGAATAAATGAAACAACTTTATTATTATCTTCTTTTAAAGCTTGAGCAACAGTCTTACTTGGATCTAAAATAAATTCTTTTTCATCGAGTGATAATTCTTTGAAAACTTTATTTACTTTACCTTCAATAATCTTTTCTAAAGCAGCTGCTGGTTTACCTTGTAATTTTGGATCTTCTTTAGAAGCAGCAATTTGTACTTCTTTTTCTTTTGCAATAACATCAGCAGGAACGTCATTAATTGAAATATATTTTGGATTTCCTGAACAAATTGATAAAGCAATACCCTTTGCTAAATCAGCATTTTCTTTTTCTAAAACTACAACAACAGCAATTTTACCGTTTCCGTGAATATATGAACAATATCCTTGTCCATCTTTTAAAGAAACAACTTCTTCTCTTCTTAAAGATAATTTTTCACCTAATTTAACAGTAGCATCTGTAAATAAAGGAGCAACTTTTTCGTTGATTTCTTCTAAAGTTGAATCAGAATTTTCTAAAATTGTTTCGTTAACTTTATTAACTAATTCTCTAAAAGGATCACTATTAGCAACGAAATCAGTTTCGCAATTGACTTCACAAATAGCAATTTTTCTACATTTATCACAAACTTTAGTTAAGACTAAACCTTCAGCAGCAATTCTATCAGCTTTTTTAGCTTGTTTTGCAATACCTTTTTCTCTTAACCAATCGCAAGCTTTATCGACATCATCAGCACAAGCATCTAATGCATTTTTACAATCCATCATACCTGCACCAGTTCTTTCACGTAAAACTTTAATTAATGCGATATTTGCCATATAAACTATTCTCCTTTTGTTTCAGCATTTTCTGCTGGTTTTTCTGATTTTTTAAATTCTTGTTTTTGATTTAAACGGTTTTGAAATTTAGCTTTTTCTTTTTCCATTCTTTCTTTTTGCATTTCTCTTCTAGCTGCTAATCTAATAGCGTTTTCTCTATCAGCTTGGTCTACAGCATCTTTCATAGTAGCTTCAGAACCTTCATCTTTACTATAAGCAATTTCTGGTAATCCACCTTTTGCTTCGACAACAGCATCACATAATGTTCCAACTAATAATTTTAATGCTTTTTCTGCATCGTTATTTGCAGGAATTACATAATCGATATTATCTGGATCATTGTTAGTATCACATAATGCAAATACTGGAATATTTAATTTTTTAGCTTCTAATACAGCAATTTTTTCATCTGCTGGATCACAAACAATTAATGCATTAGGAACTTTTCTCATTTCCTTAATACCTTCTAAGTTTTTAGCTAATTTTTCTTTTTCTTTTCCTAATAAAATAGCTTCTTTTTTAGGTAATTTTTCCCATTCGCCGTTTGCTTCAGCTTCTTCTAATTCTTTTAATCTCTTAATACGAGTAGAAATTGTTTTGAAGTTAGTTAATGTTCCACCTAACCATCTTGAATTAACGTAGAATGAACCACTTCTTTCTGCTTCTAATTTAATTAAATCTTTAGCACTATCTTTTGTTCCAACGAGTAATATTTTTCCGCCGTTTAAAACGATTTCTTTTAATTTAGCATAAGCATTTTCAACTGATGATTTTGTTTTTGTTAAATCAATAAGGTAAATTCCATTTCTAGCACAGAAAATACTTTTTTTCATTTTTGGATTCCATTTTCTTGTTTGATGACCATAATGAACACCAGCTTCAATTAATTTTTTAACAGTAATGATAGGTGCATTTGGATCAAATACAACAGTTTCCATTTCTTTTGCTTCTGCTTCTTTTGTTTCTTCTAATTTTGTTTCTTGTTCACTAGCTGCAACACTTTCAGCTACTTCGTCAAGAGTAACGTTCTTTTTATTTTCGGACATTTTTGTCTCCTCCTATTTGTTAAGCCTCCACTATTTCTAACATCAACCCTACATTAGTAGACTAGGCGAATGAATCCATAGTGTGTGTATTCTTCCATGCAAAAACCGGAAGTTAAAATATTATATAATGTTTTTATCTATAATATCAACATTTTATTTCATTTAAGATTTTTAATTTCCTTAGGAAAACTTTCATCATATACTTTCTTAACTTTCTCTTTACTAACATGAGTGTATATTTGAGTAGTATTTATTGATGAATGTCCTAATAATTCTTGTATAATTCTTAAATCTGCACCGTTTTCTAATAATCTAGTGGCAAATGAATGTCTCAAAACATGTGGATGAAAATCAAACCCTAAATCTAATCCGTTCTTTTTTGAAATTTCTTTAATAATATATTCTAAACCTCTAGTTGTTAATTTATCACCTTTTGAATTTAAAAATACATAGTTTTTAGATTCACTATTTTTTGCTTTACTCAAAAGTATCACCCTTAAATTATTCAAGTATTCTTCTAAATAAAATTTAGCGTCTTGACTAAAAGGAACTAATCTTTCTTTATTTCCTTTACCTAATATTTTCATAATTCTTGAATTAATATCGATATTTGATAATTTTAATTCAACTACTTCACTACATCTTAGACCACTTGAATACATTAATTCTAATAAAGCTTGATCTCTATCTTTTAATATATCATTTCTTGTTTTGTTTTTATTTAATAAATTTTCTACTTGCTTTTGATATAAAACTTCTGGTAATTTAGTTTCATTTTTAGGAGTTTTTACTAATAAAAAAGGATTATTATCAATTATATTATTGTTCATTAAAAAATTATAAAATTTTCTTAAAGAAGATAGTCTTCTTTTAATACTTCTATAAGATTCATTATTTCCTCTGTATGTTTTATGAGATAATCTTTCAGAAATAAAATCTCTTATTATATCAATATTGATTTCTAATATATCAATTTTTCTTTTATCTAAAAATTCAAAAAATAAATCTAAATCTTGCTTATAAGATTTAATTGTGTAATCAGAATAATTTAAATTATTCTTTAAATATTTTAAAAATATATCTTCATAATTATTCATCGATATATTTTTTAAACTCCTTAATTGCTTCTAAACTTCTATTAGCTACAACTATTTTATCTTCTTTATTTGCTTTATAAATGATTCCATAATTAGCATTCATTGGTGCAAAATTACTACTACCAGTATGAGTAATATAACGAATTAAACTGCCTAAACATGTTTTATATGATAATGGTTTAAATTCTTTATTTTCTAATCTCAAATAAATATAAATAGCTGCTAAAAGACCACTTGCAGCACTTTCAACATATCCTTCAACTCCTGATAATTGTCCACCTATATAAACATTTCTATTTGTTTTTAAAGATAAGTCTTCATTTAAAATTTTAGGAGCATATAAATAAGAATTTCTATGCATTAAACCATATCTAACAAATTTAGCGTTTTCTAATCCAGGAATTAATGAAAAAATTCTTTTTTGTTCAGGATATGTTAAATTTGTTTGAAATCCTACTAAATTATAAAATTCTCCTATTAAATCATCTTGTCTTAATTGGCAAACTGCATAATAACTTTTTCCATTATTTTCTAGACCAACTGGTTTTAAAGGTCCAAATCTTAAAGTATCAATTCCTCGAGAAGCCATAACTTCAATAGGCATGCATCCTTCAAAAAAATCTTTTTTATCAAAATCATGTAATAATGCTTTTTTACCATTAATTAATTCATTATAAAAATTTAAATAAGTTTCCTTATCCATTCCACAATTTATATAATTGCCTTCTTCTTGGTCGTATCTTCCTTTAATAAAAACTTTTGAAAAGTCTATAGAATCTTTTTCAATTATTGGAGCACTAGCGTCATAAAATCCATAAGCGTTTTCATTTGTTAATTTAGTTAAATTATTTAATAATTTTTCACTTGTTAAAGGACCTGTACAAATTAAAGTTATTCCTTCTAATGGTTCGTTTATTTCTTCATAAATAATATTAATATTTTTATTATTTTTTATTTTATTTGTTATATATTCAGAAAATTTATTGCGATCAACACTTAATGAATCGCCACTAGGGACTTTTGAAAATTCACTTGCTTCCATTATGACTGAACCTAAAAGTCTAATTTCTTCTTTTAATAATCCGCAAGCATTATCTAATTTTTTACTTTTTAATGAATTAGAGCAAACAAGTTCACCGAAATTTGATGTATGATGTGCACCATCTTCAACATTAGGTCTTCTTTCATATAAATTTACTTTTATTCCATGATTGGCTAAAAATAAGCTTGCTTCACTTCCAGCTAATCCTCCGCCAATTACATTAACAATCTTTTCCATATTTAACTTTTCTTTTCAATTTTTTCAGCATGTTTACATTTTGGATAATTTGGACATGCATAAAAAGGTTTTCCTTTAGAATATTTTATTACTAATTTTGATCCACATTTAGGACAATTTTTATCTTCGATGATATAATCATCTAATTTTGGTTGTTCACTTTTAATATATCTACATTTAGGAAAATTAGAACATCCTACAAATTCTTCTCCTCTTCTATTTTTTCTTATTACTAATTTTGATCCACATTCTGGACATAATTCACCAGTTTCTTTAGGTTCATCTTTTTTATCTTTTTTAATATATTTACAAGTTGGATAATTTTCACAACTTATAAATTTACCATATTTACCAAATCTTTCTACAAGATGACCTCCACAATCTGGACAAGTTCCTTCAACAATTTTTAAAGGTTCTTTATACATTTTTTCTTTTACTTCTTCAACCATATTTTCAAAAGGAAAATAAAAATCATTTAAAACTTCGAGCTCAGTTTCTTTTCCTTCTTGAATACTATCTAATTTTTTTTCTAAATTTGCAGTATAAGATACGTTTATAATTTCAGGAAAATATTTAACTAAAACTTTATTTGCTAAAATACCTTTTTCAGTAGGAGTTATGCTTCCTTTGCTACTTGTAATATAATTTCTGTCTTTTAAAGTTTGTATTGTAGAAGAATATGTAGAAGGTCTTCCTATTCCTTCTTTTTCCATTAATTCAACCATTTTACCTTCAGTATATCTAGAAGGTGCTTTAGTTTCTTTTTCTTCTAATTCTACATTTTTTAATGAATAATTTTCACCAACATTAAAATTAGGAAGTTCTAAATCTTCTTTATCGTTTTTAAAAATATCATATCCATCAAATAAAGTTTTATTTCCACTTAATTTAAAAATAATTTCACTATCTTTACTATTAGTAGTAAATTCAACATTAGTATTTAATATTTTTTTATCACTCATGATGCTTGATAAAGTTCTTTCATAAATTAATTTATATAATTTATAAGCATGTAGTCCTAAATATTTTTTCATTTTTTCAGGTGTTCTTTCTACACTTGTAGGACGAATACATTCATGAGCATCTTGTTGATTTTCAACTTTTTTTAATACAGTTTGAGGTCCTTTATAATATTCTTTACCATATTTATTTTCAATATAAGGTTTAGCTTCTTTTACAAATGTATCAGAAATTCTTGTACTATCAGTTCTTATATAAGTAATTAAACCTACTAATCCTTCATCAGTTTCAACTCCTTCATAAAGTTGTTGAGAAAGAACTGTAGTTTCTTTTGTAGAAAATCCAAAATTTGAAAAAGCTGCTTGTTGTAAAGTTGAAGTTCTAAAAGGCTCTTTGCTTTTTAAACTTTTATTTTTTTCTTCAATTTTAGTAACTTTTACTTCGTTAACTAAATTAGAATAAATCTCATTAGCTTCTTCTTTATTAGAGATATTATCTAATCTTTTATTATTAATTTTAAATAAAGATAGTTCATATTCTCTATCATTTTTATTTATTATAGGTAATATTTCATAATATTTTTCAGGAATAAAATTTAATATTTCTTCTTCGTGTTCACAGATTAATCTTAAAGCAACAGATTGTACTCTTCCTGCACTTTCTGCTCTTATTTTACTTTTTAATAATTTAGAAAGTTTAAAACCTAATATACGATCTATAATTCTTCTTGTTTCTTGAGAATGAACTAATTTCATATCGATTTTTTTAGGATTATCTAAGGCTTCAAGTATAGAATCTTTAGTAATTTCATGAAATTCTAATCTTTTTGTAGAATCATAAGGCAAATCTAAAACTGTAGCTAAATGATATGCAATAGCTTCTCCTTCTCTATCAGGGTCGGTTGCAAGAATAACTTCGTCAACTTTCTTAGATTCTTTTTTAAGTTCATTAACAACTTTTACTTTATCTTTATTTATTTTATAAGTAGGAGCAAAATTATTTTCAACATCTACTCCTAACCCACCTTTTCCGCTTGTTGCTAAGTCTCTAATATGACCAACACTTGCTTTTACAATATATTCATCTCCTAAATAATGAGCAATAGTTTTACTTTTTGCAGGAGATTCTACAATAACTAATTTCATAATTTCCTCTTCAATTTTAAAAATATAGAATTATTATTTAAATTTGTAAAGCATTATTTTTAATTTATTTAAATATAAATATTTTATATTTATAATTTTTTTAAAAAATTGCATTTAAATCTTCTGACGTTTCAATTAAACTCGCACCATCTTTAATTAATTTATTACAATTACTATTTTTACCTATTAAAGAAGGTACACAACCTATAGTTTTTCCTTCGTTTAAAGCTACTAAAGATGTATTTAAAGCTCCACTTCTTGTAAAACTTTCTACAAGTAATAATCCATCACATAATGCTGCAATAATTCTATTTCTTGCTAAAAAATGTTCTTTATCAGGATCTACATCAAAAGGATATTCACTGATTACTAAACCGCCATTTGAAATTATTTTATCTACTAAAATAACATTTTCTTCTGGATAAATATTATCAATTCCACTTCCTAAAACAGCAATAGTTTTAAAATTATTTTTTAATGCTGCTTTATGAGAAATTGTATCAATTCCTCTTGCTAAACCTGAAATTATAATGCTTTCTTTTTTAGCTCCTCTTAATAAATTATAACAAGATTCTTCTCCATATTTTGAATTATTTCTACTTCCTACAACTGCTAAAATATGTTCTTTATTTAATAAAGAAATATCTCCTTTATAAAACAATACAAAAGGTGGTTTTGAAGAATTTCTTAATTTATCAGGATATAAATTTACATCCATAATTGTAATTGCATTACATTTTTTAATTTTCTCTTCGATAATTTTATTCCCATTTAAAGGGTTTTTATGTGCTTTTATATCAGAATAAATAAGATTCCAATCTCCTTTATAGCAAATACTTAAGCCTATTAATATTTCATTTACGTTCATAAAGCCTCCTTATATATCAAGAAGGTAATAAAATTATTTTTTATCCAAATTTTTAAAATAATTTTAAAGGAGGATATAGAATATCTCTTACTGGTGAATAACTTTCTCTATAAAAACCTTTTATAACACCATATTTATTAATTAATTCTATGTGTTTTTTTGTAGAATAACCTTTATGATTTTCAAATTTATAATCAGGATAAATGTATGAATATTCATCTAATAATCTATCACGAGTTACTTTAGCAATTATGCTTGCTGCTGCAATTGAAATTGCTTTTGCGTCTCCTTTTATAATAGGAATACTTTCTAAATCGTTTAATTTTAAAGGCATAGCGTCAGTTAAAATACAATCAATTTTATAATTATCAATTTGTTTTAAAGATTCTATCATTGCTTTTCTGCTTGCTTCATAAATATTAATTTTGTCTATTTCATCTGCTTCAATTGCACAAATTCCTATAGCTAATGCGTCTTTTAAAATAACATTATATAATTCTTCTCTTTTTTTAGGAGTCAATTTTTTACTATCATTTATTAATTCGTTTTTATAATCTTTTGGAAATATTACTGCACACGCAATTACAGGTCCACATAAGCAACCTCTTCCTGCTTCATCACAACCTGCGATTATTTTAAATCCTTTTTTATAATATTCTTTTTCTAAATCAAGCATAATTATATTTTTTCTAAAGTTACTTTACCTAATTTACCATTTTTAAAATCATTAAGAATAACTTTTTTACACCTCATTAAATCTAATTCATTATTTTTTAAAATATATCCTCTTTTTTTAGATAACATTTCAATTACTTCAAGATTATTTTTGTCTTCTAATGAAATATTATATTTTTCATAAAAAAGATTAGAATAATCAAGTCTAATAATATCCATTAAATGATCAAATAAATCATCTAAAGGTAATACATCTTCTTTAATAGTACCGATTAACGCTAAATTTATTGCGTTTATTTCATTTTCAAATTTAGGAAGTAATATTCCAGGAGTGTCTAATAATTCAAAATTTTTATTTACTTTAATCCATGTAATATTTCTAGTTAATCCTGGTCTATTTTCTGCTTTAGCAACACTTCTTTTACTTAATAAATTAATAAAAGTTGACTTTCCAACATTAGGAATACCAACAACCATTGATTTAATTGTAAAATTTTTAATACCTTTTTTAAGCATTTTATTTCGCTTTTCTTCTACCATTAAATCAATGTTTTTTAAAATTAAGTCAATAGATTTTTGATTTTTTAAATCTACAAATAATGCAATATTCCCATCTTTATTTAATTCTTCAGACCATTTTTTATTATCTAAATCACTAGCTAAATCTGCTTTTGATACTAAAAACATTTTCTTTTTATCTTTAATTTTATCTAATAAATATTTATTCATAGAAGATTTAATTACTCTAGCATCTAAAAGATATATAAAAAAATCAACATATTTAGATTTTTCTTCAATTAGATTACTAGCTTTTTTCATATGACCAGGAAACCAATTTATATTTATTTTTTCATTTTTTATATTTTTTTCACTCATTTTCAAATCCTAATATTATTAATTATATAATAAAACGTTTTAAAATTGTAAAATAAAAAGTCTTCTTTCGAAGACTTTATTTTTAATTAAACTATAAAACTTGTTTAATTCTTGCTGATTTACCGCTTCTTTGTCTGAGGTAGTTGATTTTATTTCTTCTAACTTTACCTTTTTTGACAACTTCAATCTTTGCAACGTTTGGTGAATGTAAAGGGAAAATTCTTTCAACACCTATACCATTAGAAATTTTTCTAACTGTAAATGTTTCAGCAATTCCTCCACCTCTTCTACACATAACAACGCCTTCGAAGACTTGAATTCTTGACTTTCCATTTTCAACGATTTTTACTGAAACTTTAACAGTATCACCACTATGAAAATCTGGTAAGTCATTTCTTAATTGAGTAGCAGTAATTTCTTTGATTAAATTTTTATTCATTTTCTACTCCTTCATATCATTTTCTTGATGTTCATATGAAATCTATCACAGCGGACCACCCATAGCATCCAAAATGCTTTTACATTTTATATTATCACTCAGAAAAAATCAATACTTTTTTAAATTATAAGTGTTAAGTAATAATACTTGACACTTGAAAATAATATTGTATAATATTTGTCGTTAAGGAGAATATTATGATTAAAATTAGATTAGCAAGAGTCGGAAGACATAAAGAACCAATTTATAGAATTGTTTGTGCAGATCATAAATATGCTAGAGATGGCAGATACATTACATGGTTAGGAAATTATAACCCAGTTAATGGTGTTGCAAGTGCAGAAATTAACGAAGAAGAAACTATTAAATGTTTAGTTAATGGTGCTCAATACAGCGATACTGTAAAAGCAATTTTAGACGCTAAAGGTTTAATTAAAAAGGCTAAAGAAGCTAAATTAACTAAAAAAGGAGAATAGTTAATGGATTATAGCGCGCTCATCCATACTATTTGTGATTCTTTTGTTTCTAATCCTGAAGCAATATTAATTAGAAAAACAGAAGAAAATGAAAAAAATATTTCTTTATTAATTTGTTCTGAAAATGAAGATATTGCAAGAATGATAGGAAAAAAAGGATGCGTTGCTAATGCAATTAGAGAAATAGTTGCTGTTGCAGGAAAATTAGAAAACAAAAGAGTTCATGTAAAATTTGAAAGTTTTGATGAAAAAAAGGAGTAATTTTACTCCTTTTTTTATATAATATAAACATGGAATATTTAAAAGTTGCAAATATATTATCTCCTGTTGGATTAAAAGGAGAAATGAAGGTTTATATAACCACTACTAACAAAGAATTAAGATTTAAAAAAAATAACGCTTTATTAATCGATATTGATCCTAAAATAGAACTACATGTCGAATATTTTAAAGAAAAAGATAATAATATCGGTGTTTTAAAATTTAAAGAAATTAATAATCGTGAAGATGTTGAAAAGTATTTAAAAAAAGATATTTTAACAATTAAAAATAATAATGACCTTAATAAAGGGGAATATTTTTATTCTGATTTAAAAAACATTGAATGTTTTGATGAAAATAATAAATATCTTGGTAAAGTAAATAAAGTTATTGAATATACAGGTATAGTTTCTTTAGAGATTTTAAATACAAATAATAAAATTATTAACATACCTTTTAATGATTATTTTATAATTGATGTTTCTTTAGAAAATAAAAAAATTATTATACATACTATAGAGGGATTATTTGATGAAAATTAAAATATTAACAACTTTTACTGATATTTTTGATTCTTTTTTAAATAATTCAATTATCAAAAGAGCTATTTCAAAAAATTTAGTAGAAATTGAAATTATTAATATAAGAGATTATACAAAAGACAAATATCATCGAACAGATACTCCTCCAGTAGGTGGTGGAGCAGGTTTAATTATGAAATGTCAACCTATCATAGATGCTTTAAAAGCAAATTCAAATGATAAAACATTTAAATTAATCACTTCTCCTAGAGGAAAGACATTTAATCAAAAGAAAGCACAAGAAATAGTTTCAAATTATGAAGAAATCATTATTTTATGTGGTCATTATGAAGGCATAGATGAAAGAGTATATGATTATTTTGATGAAGAAATATCAATTGGAGATTATATTTTAACAGGTGGAGAAACTGCTTGTTTTGTTTTAATAGACGCAATTACAAGATTAATTCCTGGAGTAATTAATAGTGATTCTATTAAAGAAGAATCTTTTAATAATAATCTATTAGAATACCCTCAATATACAGAACCATATGAATATGATGGTAAAAAAATACCTGACATTTTATATTCAGGTAATCATGAGGCTATTAAAAAATATAATAAGAAAAAATCCTTACAATATACATTATATTATCGTAAGGATTTATTAAAAGGTTATAACTTTACAAAAGAAGAATTAGAACTTCTTTCTGAATTAGAAACAGATCAATTATCAAAATGGGAAATTGAAGCAATTCTAAAAGGTCATAAATTTATTGAAAAAAATAAAAAGAAATAATTATTAAAATTTAGGGAAGCCTCCAAAACCTCCAAACATTCCTTTATTATTTTTTAATTTTTTAGCCATTTCTTTAGTTTGCTCGTATTTTTTTAACATACGATTAATGTCTGCATTAGTTTTTCCACATCCTTTTGCAATTCTAACTTTTCTTGAATTTTTTAAAATAGAAGGGTCATTTCTTTCTTCTTGAGTCATGGATTGACAAATGACTTCAAAATTTTTCATTTCTTTATTTAATAATTCTTCTTGTTCATCAGTAATTTTTGGCATTCCAGGAATTAATTTTAATAATCCTTGCATAGATCCTAATTTTTTTACTTGTTTCATTTGATCTAGCATATCATCTAAAGTAAATCTTCCATCTAATAATTTATTAGCGGCTTTTTTTGCTTCTTTTTCATCAATTGATTCACTAACTTTATCAACAAAAGTTAAAATATCACCCATACCAAGAATTCTTTCAGCCATTCTTTCAGGATAAAAAATATCTAAATCTTTTACTTTTTCACCAACACCTACAAATTTAATTGGTACATTAGTAATTGATTTAATTGATAATGCTGCACCACCTCTAGTGTCGCCATCAAATTTAGTCATAATAAATCCAGTTAATGGAACTTTTTCATTAAATGCTTTAGCAACATTAACAGCCTCTTGACCACTCATTGAATCAACAACTAATAAAGTTTCCTTAATATCAACATTATTTTTAATTTCTAATAACTCATTCATTAAATTTTCATCTATCGATAATCTACCAGCAGTATCAAAAATTACAACATCATAATTTTCAATTTTTGCTTTATTATAAGCTTCTTTTGCAATTTTTATTGGAGATTCATTTGTTCCTAAACTAAAAACATCTACATCGATAGATTTTCCTAATTCTTTTAATTGATCAATAGCTGCTAATCTATAAACGTCACATGCAACAAGTAATACTTTTTTATTTAATTTGTTTTTCATTAAATATGCTAATTTACTAGCAGTTGTAGTTTTACCACTACCTTGTAAACCAACTAACATAATTGTTGTTGGACAATTTTTACTATAGACTATTTCATTATTTTCACTTCCTAAAAGGTTAATTAATTCTTCTTTTACAATTTTAATTACCATTTCGGAAGGTTTAAGCTCGTTTAAAACCTCTTCACCGAGACATTTTTCTTTAATATTACTTAAAAAATCTTTAACAACTTTGTAATTAACATCTGCTTCTAAAAGAGCAATTCTTATATCTTTTAAAATAGAATCAATGTTTTCTTCTGTTAATTTATGTTCACCTTTTATTCTTTTAATTATTTTAGTAAATTTTTCGCTTAAACTATCAAACATATTTATCTCCTTAAGATTTTAATAATTTCCTCTTTTAATTCATTATCAATATTTTTCTTTTCAATTTCATTAATTTTAGCATTAAAATTTAAATTTTCTTCGTAATTTAATAAATTCTTTTTTGCGTGTTCTAAATTATCTAAAACAGCACTTTTAGATATAGATAATTCATCTGCAATTTCTTGTAAAGATAAATTAAAAAAATAATAATTTTCAAATATATTTTTTTGTTTATCTGTTAATAAAGATCCATATAAATCATAAAGTTCATTCATTAAATTAAATTCATTAATTTCATTCTTCATTTTCAATCAATCCATATATAAATTTTTCTAAATCGAAAGGCGCAAAATCATCCATTTTTTCACCAAGTCCAATAAATCTAACAGGAATATCTAATTCATTTTTAATTGATAAAATAATACCACCTTTACTTGTGCCATCCATTTTAGTAATAATAATACCAGTGATAGGCAATATTTCTTTAAATTCTCTAGCTTGAACTACTCCATTTTGGCCAGTTGTAGCATCAATAATTAATAAAGTTTCATCGAGAACAAAATTAGCTTTAGAAATAATTCTTTTGATTTTTTCAAGTTCATTCATTAAATTTTTCTTATTTTGTAATCTACCAGCAGTATCAATTAAAATTAAATCATATTCTTTTGATTTTTCGTTAACTAAAGCATTATAGCAAACGCTTGCAGGATCTTCATTTTCTTTTCCTTTAATAATATCACAACCCAAAATATTAGACCAATATGTAAGTTGTTCAACAGCTCCTGCTCTAAAAGTATCACACGCAACTAATAAAACTTTTTTATCTTTTTTTATATAATAATGTGCTAATTTAGCAATAGAGGTAGTTTTTCCAACACCATTTACCCCGCATACTAAAACTATTTCAGGTTTATTATTGAAGTCTAATTCGATTTTATCATTAGAATTATTTTTATAAAAATCATAAATAATTTCAAATAATTTATCGTTTACTTCATCTATATTATCTATTTTTTCTTTTTTAATAATATCTGCTAATTTTTCTAAACAATCAAATGTAAAATTAACTCCGCAATCGGAAGAAATTAAAATTTCTTCAACTTCATCAAAATATTCTTGATTAATTTTTTTATATTTTTTTGATAAAGAATTTAAACGTTTAGTAAAAGCATCTCGACTTTCTTTAAGCCCAGAATTATAAATTTCAACATTTTCACTTTTTTTTGAAAATTTTTCTTTTAAAAACTTAATAAATCCCATATTATAACGTAGCCTTTTTACCTAATGCAGATTTTGCGGCATTTTGCTCTGCTTCTTTCTTACTTTTACCTTCACCATAGCCAAGAACTAATCCATTAAATGATACTTCAACATAAAAAATTCTATTATGTGGAGGTCCTTTTTCATCAATAATTTTATATTTAACAGATTGTCTATATTCTGCTTGCATTGCTTCTTGAAGTAATGATTTATAATCTTGCATCTCCTCAAAAGTAAAATTATATATATCTTTAACAAATATACTTTTAATAAACTCAGAAACAAAATCTATGCCTTGATCTAAATAAATTGCTCCCAAAACAGCTTCAAATACATCTTCTAAAATTGAATTATTATTTATAACAGCATTTTCATCTAAAGAATGACCAATTTTAATAAATTCATAAAATTTTTCTTTTCTTGCATAATTTGCTAAAGATTTAGATTGAACAAAAAAAGATCTTGCTTTTGTTAAATCACCTTCTTGCATATCACTTCTAATTAAAAATAATTGTGTTCCCACAACAAAAGATAAGACAGAATCTCCTAAAAATTCTAATCTTTCATAATCATGATGATGTGTATTAGCATCATTATTAAAAGATGAATGAGTAAAAGCTAACTCATATAATTCTTTATTATTTGGTTTAATTTTATATTTATTAAAAAAATCTTCTAAGCTCTTCATTTTATTATAATTCTTTCTTAAATTCTTCTATAACGTTAGAATTTACTAATTCTTTAGTAAGATTAATTGCAGATAAAAAACTATTTTCATCACTATTTCCATGTGCTTTTACTACAATTTTATTTACACCTACAAGCATTGCACCGCCAACGTTTTTATAATCCATTATTTCTTTAATTTCAGAAATTCCTTTTCTAGAAAATAAATAACCAATTTTAGTAAAAATGTTCTTTTTAAAAGCATTTTTCATTAATTTACTCATTAATTTAGCAGTACCTTCAGTAGATTTTAAAAATATATTACCAGAAAATCCATCACAAATTAAGCAATCTACATCACCATTTAATGCTTCTCTAGCTTCAATGTTGCCTTTAAAATTAAGGTTTTTATTTTCTTTTAATAATTGATAAAGTTTTTTATTTTCATCTTTACCTTTTTCTTCTTCTACTCCTACATTTAATTGATAAATTGAAGGATTATTTTTCTTATAAACAAATTTATAGAAAATATTAGACATAATTGCAAATTGCTCTAATTCTTCAGCACTATTTATAGTATTAGCGCCTAAATCGCAAACAGTCATTTTTTTGCCTTTAATAATAGTTGGAAAACTTGTTAATAATCCAGGACGTTTAATATTTGGCAAACGTTTTATTCCAAAAGTAGCTGCAGTTAAAACTGCACCTGTTCCTCCAGCAGAAATTAATGCATCATAATCATGATCCATTAACTCTTTAACAGCCATTAATAATGAAGAATCTTTTTTCCTCATAATATTTAAAGGCTCTTCATCCATTTTGCAAACAGTTTTAGAAAATACTAATTTTACATTTTCGTAATCTCTTAAACTTGAAAGTTCATTTTCATCACCAACACAAATAAAATTAATATCTTTATTTTTTTCTAAATATTTCTTAATTGCACCAATAGTAATTTTGCTACCATTGTCGCTTCCCATCATATCAACAACAATATTCATATTATTCAACTCCTAATAAGAAGCTGTAAACAGGTTGATTTCCTTCTCTAAGATCTAAATCGATTAATGAATATTTTTCATTAAATCTTTCTTCAATTTCTTCTTTATCTTTTTCTGTGATATCATCACCAGTTAAAATAGTACAAACAGCACTATCTTCATCAATTAAATGTTCTAATAAATCAAATAAAGCATCTATTTTATTAGGATTACATGATTTAATATCTTTAGTTCCAACAATTGACATAAATTCATCTTTTTTAATTTTAATTCCATTCATTTCTGTATCTTTAATAGCAAAAGTTACAGCTCCTGATTTAACTGTATCAATTGCTTCTTGCATAACTTCAAAATTATCTTCTTTAGATAAATCTGGATTAAAATTCATTGCACTAACAACACCTTGCATAATTGTTTTTGTAGGAATAACATAAACATTTACTTTTCCATCTAAAACATCTTTAGCTTGATTAGCTGCCATAATAATATTACTGTTATTTGGAAAAATATAAACAGTTTTTGCATTAGCATTTTCAATAGCAGATAAAAAATCATTAGTTGAAGGATTCATAGTTTGTCCACCACTTACAATATATTCAACTCCAACTTCATGAAATAATGCATCAATTCCTTTACCACTACTAGTTGCAATTAAAGCATAATCCTTTTTCTTTTCATTTTTAGATTTTGGAGCAGCTAATGGAGCACTTTTTAATTGAGCAGCAGCCATTGCGTTTCCATTTTCGTTTTTTCCTTCATTTAATAAAATTTCATGATGTTGTTCTGACATGTTTTCACATTTTAATTTTAAAAATTCACCAAATTGTTGGGCATAATTAAAAATGTCACCTGGCTTTAAAGTGTGTACATGTACTTTAACAATATCTTCATCATGAACAACTACTAAAGAATTTCCATGAGCACTTAAAACATTAGTAAATCTATTTTTATTAAATGTTTTCTTCTCTCCCTCAGGACCGATTTTTAAAATGAACTCTGTACAATATCCAAAATTTTCTTCATTTTCAAATTGAGTTTGTACTGAATTTATTTGGCTGTCAGTAACTGTTCCTTCAATTCTTTCGACAAAATTTCCATTTAATGCACTATTCATTCCTTCTAAAATCTTAACTAATCCAGCACCACCACTATCAACAACACCAACTTCTTTTAAAACAGGTAATAAATTTGGTGTTCTTTCTAAAGATTCTTTTGCTTCTTTTAATAATACTTCAAAACCATCTTCAATACTCATATGATTTTTAACTGAGCTGTTTAACTTATCACTTGATTCTCTAATAACAGTTAAAATAGTTCCTTCAACTGGTTTTAGAACTCCTTTATAAGCATATTTTCTTCCACTTTCGAAAGCTTCTGCTAAACCAAAAATATCGACTTCTTCTTTGTCGATCATTCCTTCAGCTATTCCTCTAAAGAATTGAGATGTAATAACACCACTATTTCCTCTTGCGCCAAAAAGTAAAGCTTTTGAAAAAGCTTTTGTAATTTGATATATATTTGATTCACTATGATTTGATATTTCTTTAGCACCACTTGTCATAGTTAAATTCATATTCATACCTGTATCGCCATCAGGAACTGGAAATACATTAAGTGCATCAACCTCAGGATAACAATTATAGAGATTATTTGCACCACTTATAAGCATATCTTTAAATAATTTCCCATTTATAGTTTTCATAAAAACTCCTTTGTATTAAAGTTCTGTAATTTTATCAATAAAAACATTTATTTTTTTAAAAATATCACCATATTTTTGTTTTAATAAATATGATAATCTCTTGTAAATTTCATTAACAATTTCAGTAATTTTTAAACCATATAAAACACAAACATGTATATCAACATTATATTCATTGCCGTTTTGAGTTAACTCTACTCCTTCAAAATATTTTTCTTTTTTAAGTAAAGAAAAAGTAGAATTATTTTTTACTAATCCAACAACTCCATAAGTCTCACCAACAATTTCACCAATAAAATTAGCTAATTCTTTTTTATCTAACATATTTATATTCCTTTATACAATTATATTACATTAAATATTATACAATATTTTATTCATTAATACCAAATAACTATTGTTTTTAAGCACAAAAAAAAGCCCAGCGACGTGCTATTCTTGCTCTATCGAGCTACCTTCACCATTACA
>CAVCSZ010000010.1:0-48159 GCA_963605025.1 bacterium
TGTAATGGTGAAGGTAGCTCGATAGAGCAAGAATAGCACGTCGCTGGGCTTTTTTATTTTATACAAATAATTCGGTATTTAAATACTGAATAAATTATTCTTTACTTTTTTCTTTGTATGTTATAAAATTAATTCGGTAAAAAAATACGGAATATGAAAAAAGATTTAACTCAAGCACAACTTAGAAGAATTCCTAGTTACTTAAGAGTCTTAACTGATTTTAAAAAACGAGGTTATGAATATATTAATTCAAATGATATTGCAAAATCTTTAGAGTTAAATTTTGAAATGGTTCGTAAAGATATTGCCTGTATTTCTTCCTCACCTGGGGTTCCAAATAAAGGAAGAGAAATAGATGGATTGATTCATGATATAGAAGTAGTCTTCGGACATGATCAAAATCGTAATGCATTATTAGTTGGTGTAGGTTCCCTTGGAAGGGCTTTATTAAATTATAATGGCTTTGAACATTATGGATTAAATATTGTAGCAGCATTCGATAATAAAAAAGAATGTATAGGAACAAAAATAAATGGTGTACCTGTTTATGATTTTGATGAATTAAGAGATGTTAAAAGACTTTATAATGCATCAATTGGAATTATTTGTGTTCAAAAAGAATACGCACAAGGTGTAGCAATTCATTTAGTTGCTTCAGGTATTAAAGCAATATGGAATTTTGCACCAATTAGATTAGATTTAAACGATGATATAGTTGTTTCAAACATGGATATGGCTGAATCATTAGCTAAATTAGCACATCGTTTATATATAAAAGAAAATGAAAAAGGAGAATAAAGTATGGATATGAAAGAATTAGATCCAAAAGCAGTTGCTGAAGTTGATGGCTTAGTTAAAAAAGGTCTTGTTGCTTTAGAAAAATTTAGACTTTTAGATCAAGAAAAAATTGACTATATTGTTGCTAAAGTTTCTACTAAAGTTTTAGATCAACATGAATATTTAGCAAGACTTGCAGTCGAAGAAACAAAAAGAGGTGTTTTCGAAGATAAATGTACAAAAAATTTATTTGCATGTGAATATGTTGTTAACGCAATGAGACATTTAAAAACATGTGGTATTATTAATGATGATCCTGTAACTGGTATTACTGAAATTGCTGACCCATTAGGTGTTATTGCTGGAGTCACACCTGTTACAAACCCAACATCAACTACAATTTTTAAATGTTTAATTTCTTTAAAAACTAGAAACCCAATTATTTTTGGTTTCCATCCAAACGCACAAAATTGTTCTGTAGAAACTGCAAAAATCATTGCAAAAGCTGCTGTTGAAGCTGGTGCTCCTGAAGATTGTGTTCAATGGATTTCTAATCCTTCATTAGATGCAACAACTGCATTAATGAATCATCCTGGTATTGCTTGTATTTTAGCTACAGGTGGAAACGCTATGGTTAAAGCTGCTTATAGTTGTGGTAAACCTGCATTAGGTGTTGGTGCTGGTAACGTTCCTGCATATGTTGAAAAAACATGTAATGTTGCTCAAGCTGCTAATGATATTTTAATGTCAAAAGCATTTGATAATGGTATGGTTTGTGCTTCTGAACAAGCTGCAATTATTGATAAAGATATCTATAATGAATTTGTTAAAGATATAAAAAGATATGGTGCTTATTTATGTTCTAAAGAAGAAAAAGCATTACTTGAAAAATATATGTTCCGTCCTACAAAAGATGGATCAACTGCATTATTTGCTGGTTTAGTTGGACATCCAGCATGGGAAATTGCTCATGAAGCTGGATTCGAAGTACCAAAGGAAACACCTATTTTATTAGCTGAATGTAGCAAAGTTGGCTTTGAAGAACCTTTAACAAGAGAAAAACTTTCACCAGTTTTAGCATTAATTAAATCTAAAGATTCTAAAGAAGGCTTAGATTTAGCAGAACAAATGGTTGAATTAAATGGCTTAGGACATAGTGCTTGTATCCATACAACTAATAAAGAATTAGTTGATGAATTTGGAAAGAGATTAAAAGCTTGTAGAATTATTTGGAATTCTCCTACTTCATTTGGTGGTATTGGTAATATTTACAATTCATTCTTACCTTCTATGACTTTAGGATGTGGTTCTTATGGTCATAACTCAGTTAGTGGTAACGTTAGTGCTGTTAACTTAATTAACATCAAAAAAATCGGTAAGAGGAGAAATAATATGCAATGGTTCAAAGTACCAAATAAAATTTATTTCGAAAGAAATAGTATTCAATATTTAAAAGACGCTAAAAATTTAAATAAAGCATTCATCGTTTGTGATGAAAGTATGGTTAAATTAGGTTTCTTACAAAAAGTATTAGATCAAATTAATGCTCGTAGAAATGAAGTTTCTATTCAATTATTTACAAGTGTAGAACCAGATCCAGATATTACTACAGTAAGAAAAGGTGCTGAAATGATGGCAGCTTTCCAACCTGATACAATTATTGCTTTAGGTGGTGGTTCATCAATGGATGCTGCAAAAGGTATGTGGATGTTCTATGAAAATCCAGATGTTAATTTTGATGATTTAAAACAAAAATTCATGGATATTAGAAAAAGAGCATTCCGTTATCCTGAATTAGGTAAAAAATCTAAATTAATTTGTATTCCAACAACTAGTGGAACAGGTAGTGAAGTTACTCCTTTTGCTGTTATTTCTAATAGAGCAGAACATAAGAAATATCCTTTAACAGATTATTCTTTAACTCCTACAATTGCTATTATTGATCCAGAATTTACAACTAATTTACCTCCTAGAGTTACAGCAGATACAGGATTAGATGTTTTAACTCATGCTTTAGAAGCTTATGTTTCTATGTTAGCAAGTGATTATACTGATGCTTTAGCATTACAAGCAATTCAACTTGTCTTTGAATACTTACCAAGATGTGTCAAAAATGGTAAAAATGATTTAGAAGCAAGAGAAAAAATGCATAATGCATCAACAATGGCTGGTATGGCATTCGCAAATGCATTCTTAGGTATGTGTCACTCAATGGCTCATAAAATAGGTGGTATGTATCATGTTGTACATGGTAGAGCTAATGCTATTTTATTACCATTTGTTGTTAGATATAATGGAGAAGTACCACAAAAATTATCTACATGGCCAAAATACAATGTCTATAATGCAGATAAGAGATACGCAAAAGTTGCTAGATTATTAGGCTTAAAAGCTTCTACAGATGCTGAAGGTGTTAAGTCATTAGCAGATGCTATTTATGATTTAGGTATTGAATGTGGCGAAGAAATGAACTTCAAGAGTGAAGGAATTTCAAAAGAAGATTGGTTCAAAAATGCTGAAGAATTAGCTTATTTAGCATATGAAGATCAATGTACTCCATGTAATCCAAGAATTCCTATGATTAAAGATATGGTTAAAATTCTTGAAGATTCCTACGAAGGTTATAAAAAATAAAATTATAAAAAGAAAGTTCAGATTTTAAATCTGAACTTTTTTATATATTATAAAGTTTAATATCATCGATTATATCATCTTCATTAATATTTGTATTTTTTAAAAATATTTCTAATCCTTCATAAGGTATATTTTCAAGTTGAATAGGATTATGTGCATCTATTCCAAAAATAAATTTATTACCTAATTCTTTTGCGATTTTAAAAAAATCTATAGAAGGATATTCTCTATTTGAAATAAAACCATTGATATTTATTTCAAGAGGAATATTTAATTCTTTAGCGGCTTTACAAATTTTATATGTAATTTCTCTTTCAAAAGTACCAAAATAAGTAGAATTAATTAAAAATAAATCTGGATGACAAACATAAGAAAAATATTTAGTTTTCATTCCTTTTATTAAATCATCAGAATATCTTTCTATTTCTTTATGATTATCTTTTTCTTTTTTAAAATAATAAGAAGGCTCAAAATTATTATCATATGTTAAATGTTGACCTAATATTAAATAATTTAATTTATATTTAGAAAATAATTCATCATAATATGATTCATAACCTTCTAAATATTCAATTTCTAAACCTAATATAATATTAATTTTATCTTTGTATTTTTCTTTTAAATTTTGAATAGATGTTAAATAATCATCAAATTCATTAAAATCCATTCTCATTCCTTTATGAATAATATTTTTAAAAGGAGCATGATCTGAAAATCCTAATATCTTAATATTATTATTAATAGCAGACTTTACATATTCTTCATCTTGATAGTTTTTAGCGTGTCCACATCTATATGTATGTGTATGATAATTCTTTATAATATTTTTCATAAACATTTATATTATAATTTAATCAATATTAAATGTATAATATAAATATTAAGTTAATAATATTTAAACTTAATAATTTTATTGAATAAAGGATTAATATGAAAGAATTTAGAGATTTAATGGTAGAAGATATTTCTACAAGCAATGTTATTATATGTGGTGTTCCTTTTGATGGGAATGCTAGTGTAGGAAAAGGAGCTTCTTTAGCACCTTCTACATTAAGAAATTTATCTTATGATTTACCTGCTTTAGATAGAAATGGTAATTTATTAAAAAATACATTTATTTATGATCAAGGTGATTTTGATGCTTCAGATTTTAATAAATTAACTGATGAAATATATTCTAAAATAATATCATATAATGATAAATTTCAAATTATTTTAGGAGGAGATCATTCAATTGCTATTGCAAGTGAAAAAGCTTTCTATAAAAAAGCTTTAGAAGAAAATAAAGAACCTGTTATTATTCATATTGACGCTCATCCTGATATATGTGATGAATATCATGGAAGTAAATATTCACATGCTTGTCCTATTAAAAGAGCTTTAGATTTAGGATTTAAAGATGAAAATATAACTTTAGTAGGAGTTAGAGGATTTGAAGCTCAAGAAATGGAAACATTTAAAAAACATCCTTTGTTAGATGTTTATAAAGCTAGTGATATTCATTTATTAGGAATAGATAAATTATTAAAAATAATTTGTAATAAATATAAAGATAAAAAATATAAAATTTATATTTCTTATGATATTGACGCTAACGATCCAAGTTTTGCTCCTGGAACAGGAACACCTGAAGCATTTGGTTTAACTTCATTAGATACTATGAATTTTATATGTGGATTAATTTCTAAGTTAAATGTTACTACTATGGATTTAGTAGAAATAGCACCACCTTTAGATGTAAATAATATTACATCATGGTTAGGATTAAAAACATTATATGAAGTATTTCATGTATTAGAAATTAAAAATAAATAATTTATTTATATTTTTCAATAGATTCTTTATCTAATAAAACTTTATCAAATTTATTATTTAATGAATAACATTTTATTATTTCAGTATCAGGATAGTCTTTACTAATTTTATAGTAAAGACTTTTTGTATATTTTTTCTTTAATTTTTTAAAACCAGATTCACTATAAATTGTTAATAATTGTTTTATATATTCAATATTCATAGAATGCATTAAAGAAGTAGTAGAATGATTTAAAAAATATTTTAATGGTTCATCTTTTTTAAAATTTTTTCCTAAATAAGTTTGAGACGCACTAATAACATCAATTACATATTCTAAAGAATATTTATAAGGTATTTTAGGTAATAAAATATCTCCTTTATAAAAATCTATATAATGTTCATAATGATGTTTATTTTTATTAGTGTGATGTACAAAGCAAGAAGAATATAATCCTTCATTCATTCTTTCATTATAAATTGGAGAATAATGACCATTATAATATTTTTTACTCTTATTAAATTCTTGAAAAGAATATTTACTTAAATCATGAATTAAACCTTGAAATGGAATTCCTACTTTAAAAGAATTTTTAAATACTTTAAATCTATGTTTATTTACAGTATGTAAATGTTTAAAAAAATAATTACTCATAAATATATTTTAATAAATTAAGATTAAATAGTTAATTAAAATAATTTTAAAAAATATATAAAATACTAAATATTTATTTTATAATATATGTATTAATAAAGGAGTTTTAAAATGGCTAAAAAATATCAATTAGTTTTAATTAGACATGGTGAATCTGAATGGAATAAATTAAATTTATTTACAGGATGGACAGATGTTGAATTATCAGAAAAAGGACAAGAAGAAGCTAAAAATGGTGGTAGATTATTAAAAGAAGCAGGATTCCATTTTGATGTTGCTTACACATCTTATTTAAAAAGAGCAATTCACACATTAAATTTTGTTTTAGGTGAAATGGGAGAAGAATATATTCCTGTTTATAAATCTTGGAGATTAAATGAAAGACATTATGGTGCTTTACAAGGTTTAAATAAGAGTGAAACTGCAGAAAAATATGGTGAAGAACAAGTTAAAATCTGGAGAAGAAGTTATGATGTATGTCCTCCAGCTTTAGAAACAAGTGATGATAGAAATCCTGCAAATCAAAGAGTTTATTCAAAAGTTGGTGTTCAAGATCTTCCTTTAACAGAATGTTTAAAAGACACTGTAGCAAGAGTTTTACCTTATTGGGAATGTGAAATTAAACCTTCAATCGTTGCAGGTAATCAAGTTATTATCGCAGCTCATGGTAATTCTTTAAGAGCTTTAGTAAAATATCTTGAAGGAATTAGTGATGAAGATATCGTTGCTTTAAATATTCCTACAGGTGTACCACTTGTCTATACATTTGATGAAAATTTCAATGTTTTAGAAAAGAAATATTTAGGTGATCAAGCTGCTATTGAAGCTGCTATGAACGCTGTTAAAAATCAAGGTAAAGCAAAATAATATAAAAAAACAATAAAAAATAGCATCTTGCGATGCTATTTTTTTTCTTCTTTTTTAGGATTAATTAAGAATTCTTTATTCTTAATTTCATTATGTAATAATTCAATAAACTCAGAAGTTTTAACAGTAATTTGTTTTTCACTACCATATCTTCTATAAGTTATTTCATCATTTTCCATTTCTTTATCACCAATAACTAATGCATAAGGAATTTTTTTAGTAATAGAATTTCTCATACGATAACCTAATTTTTCATTAGAATCATCTAAGATTGTTCTAAATCCTTCATTTATTAATCTTTCATTTAATTCTTTAGCGTATTTTCCATGAATTTCAGAATTAACTGGTAAAATAGTTAAATGATGTGGAGCAATCCATGCTGGGAATGCACCAGCGAAATTTTCTGTAATAATACCAATAAATCTTTCAACTGAACCAAAACATGCTCTATGAATCATAATAGGAGTTTTCTTGTTTCCATCTTTATCAATATATTCGCAATTGAATCTTCCTGGTAATTGCATATCAAGTTGAACAGTACCACATTGCCAAATTCTATTCATTGAATCTTTTAATTTGAAATCTAATTTAGGACCATAGAAAGCTCCATCTCCAGGATTAATCTTAAATGATTTTCCTGTTGCTAAACATGCTTTCTTTAAATCTTCTTCAGCTTTATTCCAAACTTCAATATCACCAATAAAATTACTTTCTGGACGTGTTGATAATTCAATTGAATAATCTAATCCAAATAATGAATAAATTGAATCATAGATTTTAATAATTCTTTGAATTTCATCACCAATTTGTTCTTCCATTAATAATGTATGAGCATCATCTTGAGTAAATGATCTAACTCTAAATAATCCATTTAAAGCACCACTTGCTTCATGTCTATGAACATGACCAAGTTCAGCATATCTTAAAGGTAATTCTTTATATGAATGTAATGAATTTTTATATACTAAGATAGCACCTGGACAATTCATTGGTTTAATAGCGAAATCTTCTTCATCAACTTTTAAAGTATACATATCTTCATGATAATGATCCCAGTGACCAGAAGTTTCCCATAAAGTTCTTGAAAGCATAATTGGAGTTTCAATTACTAAATATCCATTCTTTTTATGATAATCTAACCAGAAATCTTCTAATTCTCTTCTTAATGTATATCCATTTGGTAACCAGAATGGAAGTCCAGGTCCAAATTCAGAAATCATAAATAAACCTAAATCTTTACCAATTTTTTTATGATCTCTCTTTTTACGTTCTTCAATATCTAAAAGATGTTGTTCTAATTCTTCTTTACTCCACCAGCTAGTACCATAAATTCTTGTTAATTGTTTGTTGTTGATATTTCCTCTCCAATAAGCACCTGCTAATGATAATAATTTAAAATGTTTAATTTGAGAAGTTTTTTCTAAATGTGGTCCTGCACATAAATCAAAGAAATCGCCTTGTCTATAAATAGTAATAGTACCTTCAATATCTTTAATTAATTCAATTTTATATGGATTATCTTTAAATAATTCTAAAGCTTCTTCTTTAGTAATTTCTTCTCTAACAATTGGATTAGCTAAACTTGCTAATTTTGCCATTTCTTTTTCAATTTTAGGGAAATCTGCATCAGTAATAGGAGAAGAGAAGTCAATATCGTAATAAAAACCTTCTTCAATACTTGGACCAAATCCAAATTTTGCATCTGGATATAATTTTGAAATAGCTTGAGCAAGTAAATGACTTGTAGAATGATTTAAAACATCATAACTTTGTTTATCTCCTTGCTTAATTAAAACAAATTCTCCATCTTCAGGAATAGGTCTATTTAAATCATAAACTGTTCCATTAATTGAGTAAGCAATTGAAGCTTTTGCAAGAGATAAAGATATACTTTTAGCGACATCTAAACCTGTTTTACCATTTTCAACTTCAATAACTTTTCCATCTAAACATGTTAATTTCATATGTATAATCTCCTTTAATAAATAAAAAGTCCTTAGAATTAAATTCTAAGGACGTAATTTTTAATATACGTGGTACCACCTTAATTATAGTTATAAAAAACTATCACTCATTTTACTTTTTTCGTAAAGCAAACGTTAAGTTTCCTTAAATGCTCCAAAGTGGTATTTATTAATTATTATTTAGAATATTCACACCAAATATATTCATTCTCTTAAAATAAATCATTAATAAACTTGTCTTTTTCAACGCATATTTATAATAAAATTTTAATTTAAATTAGTCAAGAATTTTAAATTATAAAATATCTCTATCTTCTGGGATTTGAACAATTCTCATGAAGTTTGTTCTTCCACTACCTGTAGGAGTTCCTCCTCCAACAACAATGTAATCACCAGGTTTTAATCCATATTCTTTAGCTTTAACAATAGCTACAACTTCCATATCTTCAATTAAGCTTGGCATGTATGCACTTTCAATTAAACATGAATAAACACCCCAATATAAAGCGTTTTGTCTAACTGTTGTTAATTTATTTGAGATAGAAAGAATTGGACATGAAGGTCTTGCTTTTGAAATTCTTCTTGAAGATCTTCCAGTTTCAGTATAAGAAACGATTAATTTAGCACCAATTAATTTAGCAGTATTTGCAATAGCGTTAGCAATAGCGTCATTGTTATCTTTATTTGATGTATCATAAGCTTCTTGTGCTAATTTTTCATAATCTAATTCTTGTTCCATTGTACGAGCAATTCTACATTGTGTTTCAACAGCTCTATCTGGATAATCACCATTTGCAGATTCACCTGATAACATAACACAGTCAGTTGATTCTAAAATAGCAGTAGAAACGTCACCAACTTCAGCTCTTGTAGGAATTGGAGAATGTGTCATACTATCTAACATTTGAGTAGCAGTAATGACTGGTTTACCTTTAGCTCTACATTTTTCAATTAATTTTCTTTGAACGATTGGGACTTCTTCATCAGGAATTTCAACACCTAAATCACCTCTAGCAACCATGATACCATCACTAGCATCGATAATTTCATCTAAACAATCCATTGCTTGGCAGTTTTCAATTTTAGAAATGATTTTAATTTCTGGATGATGATGTGCTTGTAAAATTTTTCTAACATCTAAAACGTCATTAGCGTTTCTAACGAATGAAGCAGCAACGAAATCAACACCAATTTGGCAACCCCAAATTAAATCTCTTTCATCTTGTTCAGAAATAAATTTATTTGTAGTTCTAGCGCCACTTCCAGTACAGTTAACACCTTTTTTATCACTGATAATATGAGTATTTAATGCTTTACAAACAATTTCTTCTTTTTCAGCATCTTTATCAATAATAACCATATCTAATTTACCATCATCAATTTTAATATGATTACCAACTTTTGCATCGTTATATAAATTTGCGTAGTTAACACTAATTTTTTCAGGAGTACCTAAAACTTCTTTCATAGAAATTCTAACAGTAGAACCATCTTCAATTTTGATTTTACCATCTTTCATTTTATGGCAACGAATTTCAGGACCTTTAGTGTCTAACATAACTGGAATATAAATTCCTTCTTTTTCTAATTCTCTTGCTTTAACAAGTTTAGCGCCATGTTCTTCATAATCACCGTGAGAAAGATTCATTCTCATGACGTTCATACCATTTTTAATTAATGTTTTTAACATGTCCATGTCTTGGCTAGCAGGACCAATTGTACAAACGATTTTTGTTTTCTTTGTAATGTTTTCTTTAATCATAATATCTCCTATTTTAATAATTCATGTATTTTATAAATATCTTCGTGTTTATCTCTTTCAAGTTTAAATGCTTCGTCAATTGGTAAATTCCATAATTTATTTTCATGTATACCAACACAAACTCCGCCAATTCCTTGATCAAGTAATTGAACAGCATAAGATGCCATTCTAATAGCATTAAATCTTTCCATTGCAGTAGGTTTACCACCTCTTTGAATATGACCTAATACTGTAGCTCTTGCTTCCCAAACTCCTTGAGAATTTATTTCTTTTACTAATTCATTAGTATCAAGTAATTTTTCAGCAACAAGAATAATATAGTTATCTTTATTATTTTCTTTTGCTAATTTCATTCTTTCAAATAATTTCTCTTTATTTAATGGATTATCACAAGTAATAATTTCATCCGCACAAGTTGCAATACCTGCAAAAGAAGTTAAGTCAGGACATTTATTTCCCATAATTTCAATTACAGCACAACGATTATGTGATTTCATTGTATCTCTAATGTTATCAATTGCATCTACAACAGTATTTAATGCAGTATCAAATCCTATTGTATAATCGCTGCTTGCAATATCATTATCAATAGTTCCTGGTAATCCAACACAATTTATACCAAGTTCAGTTAATAATTTAGCGCCTGTATAAGACCCATCCCCTCCAATTACTATTAAAGCATCAATTCCTTCTTTTTTTAAAATTTCACATGCTTTTAATCTAGTTTCTGGTAATTTAAATTCAGGAAGTCTAGCTGTTTTAATATAAGTTCCACCTACATTAATTTTATCTTCTATGAAATCTTTATTAACTTTATAGAAATCATTATTTATTAAGCCTTTATAGCCTCCATAAACAACATACATTTCTTTATTTAACTTAATTCCAGTCTTAATAGCACTGATAACAGCAGGATTCATTCCTGGAGAATCTCCACCACTTGTTAATATACCGATTTTTTTAATCATATATAAAATACCTCATTTTCAAAAAATCTCTTATATTATAAAATATTTTATTATAGATATTAACTAAAATTTTTAAATAAATGTAAAATATTTTTATAAAATAAAGTATAATTAAAAAATGCAAGAAAATATTAAAATAGAAAAAGTAGAAGAACCTATATTAAATTTTTTAAATGTCTTAAATGATTTATATTTACCTTTAATAGGTAAAGATTCTTTTGATTTATATATTTATTATTTAAGTCATTACTCATCAAATTTATTAATTAATAAGATTTTAGAAGATAATTCAATAAAATCTGAAGATTTTTATTTAATTAATAAAAAATTAAATGCTTTAAATTTAATTAAAATTTATGAAAAAAATGATGATTTATTAATAAAAGTCTTTTCTCCTTTATCAGGTTTTAATTTTTTTCAATCAATCGCACTTAAAACAGTTTTTATTTCTAAAGTAAGTAATGAATATCAAAAAGAAATGTTTAAGAAATACTTATATAAAGTAGATAAAACTTATAAAGAAATTAATTATACTTTAAATGATTGCTTTTCTTATGATGTTATTACTGATGAAAATTTAGTAAGTTCATTAAAAACTAATAATTCTATTAAAATTAATGGTAAATTTTCAATCGCTAAATGTTTCAGTGTATTAAAGAAAACTTATCCAGATTTAAAAATAGAAGATTTTAAAGGTGAAGAAATCGCTAAAATTGTAGAATATAGTAATTTATATGGAATTAAAGAAAATAAAATTGCTAATTTTATTATTAAATCAATTGTTATTGATGAATCAAATAATAAAAAAATTGATTTTAAAATATTTAATAAAGAAGTAGAAATGTATTTAAAATACGATAATAAATTAATTAAAGATAAAGTAAATAAAGATGAAATTAAATTTAAAGTTGATTCTAATAGTGATAATTCTAAATTAATTGAATATTATTTATCTACTCCACCTTTAAAATTAATTAAAGATCGCACTAAAGGAATAGAAGCTAGTAAAGATGAACTTAAAACTGTAAATTTATTATATGAAAAATATAATTTAGATAATGGAATTATTAATGCAATTAATGATTATTTATTAACTAATTATGGTTATATAAATTCATCATATGCAGAACAATACGCTAGACTTTTTAAAAGAAAAGAAATTAATGGATTATTTGAAGTTTTAGATTATTTATATAAAAAATCTAATAAAAACTCTAAAGAAACTATTAAAGAAAATAAAGTAATAGATAATAAAATAAATAATTCTAATAAGAAAGAAAATAAAATAGAATATTTATTTGATGATCTTGATTCAGTAACTGATTTTGATTAATATGGAAAAAATAAAAGGAAATTTTAAAATAAACGATAAAGAATTAAATTCTTATCGTGATGATTGTTATAAAGAAATATTAAAGGATAAAGAATTTTCTTCCTTAATTTTAAAAGATTTTAATGAAGAAGAAATTTATAATAATGTTTCTAAATTTTATCGTTATTTTAAAGATTATAATGAAATTAAAAAAATTAATACTTATGAAGATTGTGTAAAATTAAATAAATTTTTTTATTATACAGTATATAAAAAGGATAATTTAATTAAAGAAAAAGAAAAAGAAGTACCTGCTTATCATGATTTTATTTATTATGTTAATCAATTTAAATACATAGATTTTGATTATGAAAAGAATTATAAATCTACATTAAAAGATGTACCTAGAAAAGAACTAGTAAAACAAATAAAAGATCGCGCTAAAGGAAAATTTAATATGTTCTATATTTATGGAGCAAGTGGAACTTTTAAAACTTTAAGTGCTATTTCAATGTGTAATGGTTATATTAAAAATAAAGGATTAAAAATATCATTTATTAATTCATTTAAAAGATTTAAAGAATTAAATGATTTATCATTTGATAAATATAAAAAGAATGAATTTAATGAAATGTTTAATGATTTATTAAATGTTGATGTTTTAGTAATTGATGGTTTTGGAGAAGAATATAAAACTAATTATATTAGAGATTCAATTATAATTCCTCTTTTAAAAGAAAGAATTAAAAATAAAGATTTAATTACAATAATTACTTCTAATTATTCTTTAGATGAATTAAGTTCTTTATATAAATTAAAAGATAATTATTCTACTCAATCTGATTTAATAAAAGACACTATTTTAAATGCTTGTAAAGCTCCAATTTATAGTGGTAATTTTTCTATTTAATTTTTAAAATTTTATCACATTCATTATATAAATGATTTAAATCTCCATTTGTTTTGATAACATAAACATTATCATTATTTTTATAATAAAAATCATTATTTATTTTTAAAGAAGAATTAATATTATCTCCTCTAGTTTTTAAATTTTTAATTTGTAATTCATTAGAAATTTCTAAAACAATTATTTTAGAAAATAAATATTCAAAATGTGCTTTAAAAAGTAAAGGTACTTCAATAGCAACTTTTTTATTTTCTTTAATATATTTAATTAATTTATTTTCTAAAATAGGATATAAATAATTTTCAATTTCTTTTTTCTTTAAAGGATTAGAAATTAAAATTTCTTTAGCTTTTTTTCTATCATCAATATTATTTATATCAAAATTAAATCCATATATTTTAGATATTTTTTTATTAATTAATGGATCTTTATATAATGAATGTATTTCTTCATCTGAAGAGATTACTAAATATTTTTTAGTTTTTAAATATTTTAAAAGAGTGGATTTACCAGATCCAATTGGACCTGTAATTCCTATAGCTTTTTGAATAGAATGATCTATTTGACAATTAGGACAGAAAGTAGTGCCTCTTCCATTAATAAATATTTTATGTAAAGGAGTAGAACAATTTATACAAGGTTTATTTTCTTTATCATAAACTTTTAATTCATTTTGAAATTTACCATCAATTCCATTAGCACTAAAACTATGAATTGAACTACCTCCTAAAGTAATTGCGTTATTAATAATTTTTTTAGAACTTTCAATTATTCTTATAATTTCTTCATTAGATAAATCTTTTCCTTTAGTTAAAGGATTTATTTTAGCGTCAAATAATGATTCATCAGCGTATATATTTCCAATTCCTGCAAGAATAGTTTGATCAAGTAATAATTCTTTTATTTTTTTATTTCTTTTAAATTTATTTATTAAAATAGAATAATCATTACTAGTTACTTTATTAACATCTATTCCTAATTTTTTAATCATTTCTAAATTATAAACTTCATTAGATTTACAAAGATACATTATTCCAAATTTTCTAGTATCATTAAAAGATAAATAAGTATTATCTTTAAAAGTAAAAATTAAAGTAGTAGAAGTTTTTCTAACATGATTTCTAGTTTCATTATAAGAAAATTTTCCTTCCATTCTTAAATGAGTGATTAATGTATAATTATCACTTAATATAAATAATAAATATTTTCCAATTCTTTCAATATCTAAGATTTTTTTATTAATAATATTTTTTTTAAAATCTTCATAATCTGATTTGATTAATTTATCATAAAAAATATCTACTTTATCAATAATTTTATCTTTTATTAATGGTAAAAGAATTCTTTTTACTGTTTCTACTTCAGGAAGTTCAGGCATTATTTAGCATTATACCAATCTTTGGCATATCCTCCATCTACTTTTAATTTTACATTTAATTTAACTACATTTTCCATAATATCTTTGACAATATTATAAATTTTTTCTTCATCTTTAACATTTACTTTTAAAATAATTTCATCATGTATTTGATTAATTATTTTAGCGTCACTATTTAATTCTTTTAATCTTTTATTAACTTCAATCATAGATATTTTAATTAAATCTGCTGCACTACCTTGAATAGGAGCATTCATTGCAGCTCTTTTTTCAAAATTTCTTTCTTGATAATTACTAGCGTTAATTTCATTTAAATATCTTCTACGATTAAACATAGTTAAACTATATTTATTTATTTTTGCAAATTCTACTAAATTATTTAAATAATCTTTAATTTCTGGAAAAGATGTATAAAAAGAAGTAATAATATTTCTAGCTTCTGGTACACTAATATGTAAATTTTCTGATAATCCCCAATCACTAATTCCATAAACTATTCCAAAATTACAAGCTTTAGCAATTCTTCTTTCTTCGCTTGTAGGATCTCTATCTATTTTAAAGATTTTTTTAGCAGTTAATGAATGAATATCTTCATCATTATTAAATGCATCAATTAAAGTTTTTGAATTAGAAAGATGTGCTAAAATTCTTAATTCAATTTGAGAATAATCTAAAGATAAAATATGATAATTAGGATCATTATAATAAAAAGCTTTTCTAATTTCTTTACTTTCTTCATCACGAATAGAAATATTTTGTAAATTTGGTTCACTAGAAGATAATCTACCAGTAGAAGTTAAAGCTTGATTAAATGTTGCGTGAATTAATCCATTATTATCAATATAAGGAATATATCCATCAATATAAGTAGACACTAATTTTTGATATTTTCTATATTCTAATATTTTAGATATAATTGGATGTAAATTTTCTAATTTATTTAAAATATCTACATTAGTAGATCTTTGTTTATTTGATGGAAGAAGTAATTTATCAAAAAGAATATCTGCTAATTGTTTAGGTGAATTAATATTAAATTCTTCACCTGCTAAAGAATATATATCTTTTTTAAGAATATTTATTTTTTCATCATATATATTTTTAAATTTTAATAATTCTTCTTTATTTAAAGGAAAGCCTTCTTTTTCTATTTCTTCTAAAACAATTGTTAAAGGCATTTCAATATCAGTTAATAAATTATATTGATTATTTTCTTTTAATTTTTTAATAGTAGATTCTTTTAAATATTCACTAAAATAAGAATAAATAATAGTATTTCTAGGATTATTTTCTTCAAATAAAGAAAAAGAATTAGATTCATTTGATTCATCTAAATTAATAGAATTAAACAATAAAATATCATGTATATCACTTTTTAAATTAGGATTTAATAAATAACTTGCAAGTAATAAATCAAAATCTAATCCATTTATTTCTATATTTTCTTTATCTAAAACATATTTTATTTTTTTAAAATCAAAACAATTCTTTTTAATGTTATTATTTTTTAATATATCTAATAATTTTTTATCATTTAAAAGATTTTCTTTATTTATATAATAATTCTTATTATCTAAAGTTAAAGATAATCCTAATAATGTAGTGTTATGATAATTTAAATTTTCATTAACATCAATTCCTAAAGAAATTTCATCTTTAATATTTAATAAATTAATATTTGTTATTTCTTCATAATCTAATTTAATACTAGAATTAGATTCTAATTTATAATTTTTAGGTAATTTATTTAATAAATTAGAAAAGTCATATTTTAAAATAAAATCATTAATTTTATTAAAATCATATCCTTTATAAATAATATCATTAGAAGATAAACCTAAATCTTCATCTAATTTTAAAGTAGCAAGTTTTAAACATAATCTTCCATTTTCTTGGAATTCTATTAAATTTCTTCCTACTTTTGATTTAGTATTAGCATTTTTAATAATATTTTCATAATTATCAAAATCTTGAATTAATTGTTTAGCAGTTTTATCTCCTACTCCTGGAATACCTTTTAAATTATCACTATCATCACCTCTTAAAGCTTTATAATCAATTATTTGAATAGGATTAAAACCCCATTCTTCTTTAAAAGAAGAAGGAGTCATTACTTTAAATTTTGATAACCCTTGTTTAATTAAATTAACAGTAATATTATCATCAATAAGTTGAAGATAATCTTTATCAGAAGTATATATTTCTACTTTATAATTAGATTTTTCCATCATTTTTGCAACAATACCAGCAATATCATCTGCTTCTAAAGAAGCATTTTCGTAATGAGGAATATTTAAACTTTCTAGAAATTCTCTAAAAATAGGGAATTGCATTTTTAATTTTTCATCAAGAGGTTTTCTATTTGCTTTATAATCTTTATAAGTTAAATGTCTAAAAGTAGTTTTAGAACTATCTAATGCTACAAATAAACCATCATTTTTATCTAATTCTTTTATAATTTTTAAAATCATATTAGAAAAAGCATAGATAGCATTAGTAAATATTCCATCTTTATTATGTAATAATTTAGATTCATCTTCATTATATGTAGCATAATATGATCTAAATAATAAATTATAACCATCTATAATAATAACTTTATTCATTTATATTAACCTCCTTTATTTTAGAAACAATAAAAGAATTTTTATCATCTCTATTTTCTAATCTACCTTCAATTAATAATAATTTTCCTAATACTAAGAAAGTATTATATTCATTATATGTTTCAGGGAAAATTATTGATTCTATATCACTTTCATTATCTTCTAAAGACATAAACGCCATTAATTTACCTTTTAATTTACCATTTTTAATAGTAATTATTTTTAATGATTTTACTAATCCTAAAATTACACTATTTTTATTTATTTTTAAATTATTGATAGAAACAATTTTCTTTTTAGTATCTTCATCTAATTTAACATGATTTAATAAACTGTCAGAAATTGCAAAATTTAAAACTTTTACTTCATTATTAATTCTTTCAATAGGATCATCATTAATATTTAAGTTAATAGAAGGATTTTTTAATTCAGATGAATCTAAAAAACTTAAAGTTTGTCTTTCACTTATTGAATCTATTAATAATTGAATATTTTGTTTTATTGCTTTTCTATTAATAATAAATTCATCAAAAACACCAGCATCAATTAATAAAGAAAATTGAGTTTCTGTTAATAATTTTTCATTTTTATTAATACGATATAAAAAATCAAATAAATCTTTATATAAACCATTTTCATTTCTTTCTTTAATTATTCCTATAATTAATGCATTAGAAATATTTTTAATTGCACTAAAAGGGAATAAAATTCCATTATTATAAGGAATAAAATAATTTAAAGAATGATTTAAAGATGGAGTATAAATTTTAATATTCATTTTTTTAATTTCACTAATATATTTTAATATTTTAGAAGAAGATGAAGAAAATTCCATCGTTAAAATTGAAGAATAAAATTCTAAAGGATAATTTGATTTTAAATATGCCATTTTAGCAGTTATCATTGCGTAACTTACAGCGTGAGATTTATTGAAACCATAATTTGCAAATTTTAAAATTGCATTAAATATCTTATTTGATAATTCATTTGAATGTCCTTTTTTTAAAGATCCTTCAATGAATTTTTCTTTCATTTTTAAAATTTCATCTTTATGTTTTTTAGAAATAGCTCTTCTAAATAAATCAGCTTCTGCAAAAGTAAAACCTGCAAAATTACGTGCTATCATCATAATTTGTTCTTGATAAATTATGATTCCATAAGTAGAAGATAAAATAGGAATTAAATCTTTACTAGGATAATTAATTTTTTCTAAGTTATTTTTTCTTAAAGTATAATTTTTAATATATTTTATAGGACCAGGACGTGCTAAAGAAATTGTATCTACAATTTCAATAAATTTATTAGGTTTAATTTCATTAGTAGCAATTCTTGCAGCACTAGCGTCTATTTGAAATAAACCCATTAATAAATTATTATTAATTAAAGAATAAATTTTAGGATCATCAATTGGTAATTTTTCAAATTCTTCATTTAAATTAGAATTTTTATTAATCATTTGTAAAGTTAAAGCAATTGTAGTTAAATTGCTTAAACCTAATAAGTCAAATTTTAAAAATCCTTGATCTTCTAAATAATCTTTTTCATATTGAGAAACTATTTCATTATCATTTATATAATTAATAGGTAAAGAATCTAAAAGTGATGTATCACTTATGATTATTCCAGCAGCATGTAATGTTGCTTGACGTGGTAATCCTTCAATTTTCCTTGAATATTCATAAATTAATTTAAAATCTTTACTTGAATCTACAACCTTTTTAAAAGAATCAATATTATTATAAGCATCTTCTAAAGTAAAAGAAGTGCTACCATCTTCTAATTTATAACTATCAGGAATTGCTTTAGATAAAGCATCTGCAAAAGAAGTACCATAATTTAAAATTCTAGTAATATCTCTTAAGGCTTGTTTTGCTTTTATATTTTGAAAAGCAATAACATGTGCTACTCTATTATTTCCATATTTATTTTCTAAATATTTAATAATTTCTTCTCTTCTAATATCTTGATAATCAATATCAATATCAGGCATTGTATTTCTTTCAGGATTTAAAAATCTTTCAAATAATAAATCATATTTTAAAGGATCTACACTAGTAATATTTAATAAATAAGAAACTAAACTACCAGCAGCACTACCTCTTCCTGGACCTACAATTATATTTGACTTTTTAGCGTAATTTACATAATCTTGAACAATTAAAAAATAATCTTCAAAACCCATTTTAGTAATAGTTAAATATTCATAATTTAATCTATCTTTATATTTTTTATTATTATCTAAATCTATATTTTTATTTTTTAAACCATTAAATAAATATTCTTTTAATAAATCTTTACTAGAATAATTAGAATTAATTTCTTTAGAATAATTTAATAATTTACCTCTTTTTTTATTAAATTCAAAATCTATATCTTTAATTAATTTATTTAAACTTTTAATTTCTTGAATTTCATATATTTCTTCAATTTCTTGTTCATTTAAAAAATGAAAATCATTTATTTCTTCATCTTTATCAAAAAGATGATTTGATTCAATAGCTTTTAATAAATTTAAAGATATAGCTTCATCTTTATTTAAATGTCTAATAATTGGAAATGCAATTAAAGTATAAGATTCACTTAAAAAATCTCTGATTAAATCTAAATGTAAAATTTCTTTTTCATTTTCAAGTCCAATATAAACTTCTTTAAAAAGTGAAGTAATTTTATTTAATGATTTAATTCTTTCATCATCAATTTTAGAAAGTAAATCAGAAGAAGATTTAATAATTGCAATTAAACCTTCAAAATTTAAATTATCAAAAATAGATAATTCTTTATTTTTATTTATTAAATTAGATATTTTTAATAAATTTAAATATCCTTCTTCATCTTTGATTATAAAAGAAATGTCAATTTCTTTAAAGAAAATTGACAATCCAAAAATAGGAATTATACCATTAGATTTACATTCTTTATTAAAAATAGGAAAAGCATACATATTTTTAAAATCACATAAACCTAAATATTTATAACCCCTATTTTTTGCCTCTTTAACGTATTCATTTATTTTTAAAGAACTTTTAAAAAATGAATAACCACTATAAACATTAAGAGGTAGATATTTCATCTATTTTTTACCTTCACTTAAAATTTTATTATCACAAGCTTTAATAAAATCATCTAATTCAGTTAAATCTTTAATTTGACATCCACTAGCTTGAGCGTGTCCTCCACCTTTAAAGTTAGTAGCAATGTCATTAATTACATAATTTCTACTACGTAATGAAATTCTAAAACATGGTTCAGTTACATCTTCAGTAATAGAACACCAAATATTTACACCTTTAATAGTAGAAAATAAATTTACATTTTCTTTTCCTCTTTCACTAGTCATGTGTAAACGTTTTAAATCTTCATCTTTTAAAACATAATAAGCAGTACCTGCTTCAGAAATTTTAAAATTATTAAGAATAAATTTTTGAATTTCTAAATCTTCAATATTTTTAACATACATATCTTCATAAATTTTAGTAATATTAATTCCTCTTTGAATTAATTCACTAGCAATTAAAAATGTATGATTAGTAGTAGAACTATATTGGAATCTTCCACTATCACCTACTAAAGCAATATAAAAATAATGACTTGCAAGTGTAGATAATTTATAATCTTCAAAATTTAATAACATATTAACTACTAATTCACTAGCAGCAGCAAGTTCTGTATCTACTACAGAAATATCAAAAATTTTATCAGTTTCTGGATGGTGATCTAATTTAACAATTACTTTTCCTCTTTCAAAACGAGGATCTGCAATACGTTTTTTATCTCCAACATCAACAATAATTGATAAAAAATCATCATTAAACCATGAATCATTTACTTTATCAGTTTCAGGAAATAATCCATTAGGAGTAAAAACAACATGATTATCTCCTAAGACTTTAACATCTTTATTAGGAAAATTATCTTTAATCCAAGTTGCTAAACCAAATTGAGTACCTAATGCATCAAAATCAGGCATTATATGTCTAAAAATAGCAATATGATCGTATTCTTTAATTAAATTTAAAATTTCTTCGTATTCTTTTTTATATTTAATTTCGTAATTTTTTATTAATTCATTCATAATTATTTAATTAATTCGTATGCATCACGTGCAATCATAACTTCTTCATCAGTAGGAATTACCCAAACTTGAACTTTACTTCCTGGTTTTGTAATACACATTTCAACACCACGAGCTTCATTATTTTTATCCCAATCAATATCAATATTTAAAGGTTTAATAATTCTATCTAAAACATATTTTCTTAATGTTGGTGCATTTTCTCCAATACCTGCTGAGAAAATAATCATATCACAACCTTCAAGTCTAACAAAATATTGACCAATAAAGTCTGCAACTCTTCTTCCCCATAAATTTAAAGCAAGCAAAGCATCTTTATTACCTTTTTGAGCAGCAGCGTCAACTTCTCTTGAGTCATTTGAAATTCCACTAACACCTAAAAGACCACTTTCTTTATTAAATTCTTGGAAAATAGTTTCATTATCTTTTCCACTCATTTTTAAAACTTGATAATAAACAGATGGATCCATATCACCAGTTCTTGAATTCATTGAAATTCCTCCAAGTGGAGTTAAACCCATTGAAGTTGCAACACATTTTCCATCTTTAGTAGCAGTAATACTAGCGCCACTTCCTAAATGACAAACAATAATTTTTTTATCTTCTTTATCACCTAAAATTTCACAACCTTTTTCTGATAAGAATTTATGAGAAGTACCATGAGCACCATATCTTCTAATCATATATTTTTCAGTATATTCTTTTGGAATAGCGTATGTATAATCTTCTGGTAACATTGTTTGATGGAAAGCAGTATCAAAAACAGCAACTGCTGGAAGTCCTGGTAAAACTTTTTCAAAAGCATCAAATCCTGTTAATTCTGCTTTATTATGTAATGGAGCAAGTGGAATTAAACTTGCAATTTTATCATATGTATCTTTATTGAATGGAGCAGATTTTGAAAAATAAGGACCACCTTGAACAATTCTATGTCCTGTTGCTTTAATTTCTTTAAAATCAGAAATAATTTTATGTTCAAGTAATGCATCCATAACAATTTGTACAGCTACAGCATGATCTTTAACTGGTAAAACTTTTTCTACTTTTTTACCATTAACTTTAATTGAGAAGATAGCGTCTTCTTTACCAATTCTTTCAACAATACCAGATGTTAATACATTTTCTTCTGGCATATCATAAAGTTTAAATTTTAAACTGCTTGAACCACAGTTAACTGTCATAACTTTTTTCATTCTAAAATATTCTCCTTAAAAGTAATAATATTATATAAAATTTATTATCTTTTTTATACTAATTTTATTTTTATTTTAAAATCTTTTTATTTACTTAAACTTTTTATATAATAATTAAGATTTATGAAAAAATTAAATTTACTTAAAACAATAAGTCCTTTTTTCTTTATTGCATTTTCTTTTGCAGTAATGATTATTTTAGGAGGAGTAATTTTATCTTTACCTATTTCTTTAAAAGAAGGAGTAGAAATTAATTTTATTGATGCTTTATTTACTTCTGCAACTTCATTATGTGTTACTGGATTAATATCATTAAAAGAAGGATTAGTTAATACTTTTTCTACATTTGGTATTGTTATAATAGCTATTTTAGTAGAAATTGGAGGATTAGGAGTTGCTACTTTAGGATTATTATTAATTATTTTAATTAATAAAAAAGTAACAATGAAAGAACAAACATTAATTAAAGAAAATTTTAATTTAACTAATTATTCAGATATTATGAAATTATTTTTTAGTATATTAATGTTTTCTTATTCTATTAAATTAATAGGTTTTGGATTTGTATTTATTGATTTTTATTTTATACATAATATGAGTCTATCCGATTCTATTTTAAAAGGATTATTTCATACTATTAGTGCATTTAATAATGCAGGACTTGATTTATTTGGTAATTCAAGTTTAAGTTCATTTAGAAATGATTTATATTTACAAATAGTAACTTCTTTTTTAATTATAATTGGAGGATTTGGATACATTGTAATTATTGATATTTTTAGTAAAAAATTAAAATTTAAAAAATTTTTATTACAAACAAAGGTTGTTTTAATATTTAGTTTATTTTTAATATTATGTGGAATGTTACTTTTATATGTAAGTGAAATTAATTATGAAAATATTAATTTATTAGATTCTTATTTTTTAAGTGTTAATAGTAGAACATGTGGATTTGAAACTGTTAGCTTATATTCTTTAAGACATTCTACATTATTAATTTATATGATTTTAATGTTTATAGGTGGAGGAAGTGGATCTACTGCTGGAGGTATTAAAATAACTACATTTGCTATATTTTTAGCGTATTTTAGAGGTATGATTACAGGAATTAGTCCTCATTTATTTAAAAGAAATATTAAAGATGAATTAATTAAAAAATCATTTATTATTGTTATTTTAGGTTTATTAGTATTTGTTATAGGAGCATTTTCTATTAGTTTTATTGAAAATGATGTTAATTATATTAAAGATGGAATTAAATATAATGAATTTGTAGAAGGTGCTAAAATTTATTCTTCTTTTGATTTTGCATTTGAAGCTATGAGTGCTTTTTCTAATACTGGAAATACTACTGGATTTACTCCTTATTTTACAGAATATAGTAAATTTATTTTAATTGTATTAATGTATATAGGAAGAGTAGGACCAATTACTTTAGCAATGAGTTTTAAATCAAATGAAGATAAATTATATCGTTATGTTAGTGAAGATATCGCAATAGGATAAAGGAGAATAAATATGAAATTAAATAATGAAAATATTGGTATTATTGGACTTGGTAAATATGGTTTATATTTAGCAAAAGAATTATCTAAAACTGGTAAAAGTTTATTATGTATTGATAAAGATGAAAATAAAGTTAAGAAAGTTGTAGATTTTGCAGAAGCAAGTTTTGTTACTGAAGATTTAACTACTAAAACATTAGAAGATACTGGCTTTAAGGAATGTAATACAATTATTATTTGTATTAGTGAACATTTAGATACTGCGATATTTGCAACTTTAAATTGTATTAATTTAGGAGTAAATAAAGTTATTACTTTATCAAATAGTGAAGAACAAGGTATTGTTTTAGAAAAATTAGGAGCAGAAGTTATTTATCCTTATAAAGATAGTGTTAATTATTTAGTTAAAAAAATAGCTAATACTAATTTTTTAGATTTCTTAGCATTAAGTGATGATGTTGAAATTTTAGAAGTAAGAGTACCTAAATTTTTAATAGGAAAAAGCTTAATAGAAAGTGATTTACGTAAAAAATATGAATTAAATCTTATTGCAATAGAAAAAAATAAAAAAATTATTACAAATATTAATCCTAATTATATTTTCGAAAAAGAAGACGCTATTGTTTTAATAGGTGAAAAGAAAGCTTTAATTAACTTTCAAAATATAAAATAATTTTTATATTTTTTTATAATTAACTACAAAAGAGATTATTTTTATTTTATAATTATAATTAACAAAAAATAATATTAAAAAAGGAAAATTATTATGGCATATGGTTTATTATATGAATTCTTAAATGGGCAAACAATTGAAGCTTATAAATATTTTGGTGCTCATTTTGTTAAGCAAGATATTGAAGAAAAAATCTTTGTTCCTTTAAAAAATAATCCTGAAGAAACAAAAGAATCTACTCATAAAAAATTAGTGGATGGAGTAGTTTTTAGATTATACGCTCCATTAGCAAGTGATGTATCAGTTATTGGAGATTTTAATAATTGGGATCCATTTATTCATAAATTAAATAAAATAGATGAAGCAGGAGTATGGGAATTATTTATTCCTAATTTACATAATTATTATTCTTATAAATTTCATTTTAAAGACGCTAATGGAAATTATGTAGATAAAATAGATCCTTATGCATTTTTTAGTGAATATCGTCCAGGAACATGTTCTAGATTATTTAATATAGAAGGATTTGTTTGGCATGATAAACCATTTTTAGAAACTAGAAATAGATGTTTTGATGCTCCAATGTCAATTTATGAAATGCATTTAGGAAGTTGGAAAGGAAAAGTAGATGGAAGAAATTTATCTTATGAAGAAATAGCAGATTATCTTATTCCTTATTTAAAAGAATTACATTTTACTCACATTGAAATTATGCCTATAGTTCAATATCCTTTTGATGGAAGTTGGGGTTATCAAGCTACTGGATTTTATAGTGTAGATTCTAGATATGGTAATCCAATGCAACTTATGTCTTTTGTAGATAGAATGCATCAAGCAGGAATTGGAGTTATTTTAGATTTTGCACCTGTTCATTTTGCAACTGATTCATGGGCATTAAGTATGTATGATGGTTCACCTTTATATGAATATGGTAATGAACATATGTATTCTCCATGGGGAAGTAAATATTTTGATTTAGGTAAAGATCCAGTTAGAAGTTTTTTAATGTCTGCGATGAATTATTTTATTGATTATTTCCATTTTGATGGTATTAGATGCGACGCAGTTAGTAATATTGTTTATTGGAATGGAAATAAAAATAATGGTGAAAATACAGGTGCTACTGAATTTATTAAAAGATTAAATGGTAAAATTCATATTGCACATAATGATGTAATTATGATTGCAGAAGATTCTACTGATTTCCAAGGAGTTACTAAACCATTAGAATATGGTGGATTAGGATTTGATTATAAATGGGATTTAGGATGGATGAATGATACTTTAAAATATTATAAATTAGATCCTGTTTATAAAAAATATGATCATAATAAGATTACTTTCTCAATGGCTTATTTCTTCAGTGAAAACTTTATGTTGCCTTTATCACATGATGAAGTTGTACATGGAAAAGGTACAATCTTAAATAAAATGTGGGGAAATTATGATCAAAAATTCCATTTAGTAAGAAATTTATATACTTATCAATTTGCTCATCCTGGTAAAAAATTAAATTTCATGGGTAATGAACTTGCTTCATGGGATGAATGGAACGAAAATAAATCTCTTCCTTGGGACTTAAAACGTTTCCCAAAACATGATAGTGTTTCAAGATTAATTAGAGATTTAAATTTAATTTATATTAAAGAACCTGCTATGCATTTTGAAGAATATAATCCTGCTCATTTCAATTGGTTAATGGTAGATAATTCTAATGATTCTGTTTTTGCATTTGAAAGAAGAGTTAATAATTCTCATTTAGTATTTGTATTCAATATGACTAGTAATTTCTATGATTATTACACAATTGGATTAACAAGAAGTGGAATATATGAAGAAATTTTCAATAGTGATAAAGATGTTTATGGTGGAAGCAATGCTTATAATGGATTACCAATTAAATCAGAAGAATGGGGACCTGAAAATAAACCACATAAATTAGTAATTAAAATTGCTCCATTTGCTGCAATGATATTTAAATATAAAGATAAAGAATAAATAAAAAAGTACGATAAATATCGTACTTTTTTTAAATTTAAACTTTAATATTATTTTTTAATACTTTGAATTATTTTTAATGAAATTATATTTTAAAATTGATATAATATTTTTAAGTTATTTAGGAGACAAATATGTATTTTGATTCAAAAGAAGAATTTAAAAATGAATATGTTAAAAGAATAGTTGCTAAATATGGTAGAAATCCAGATTTAGCTCATATCACTGAAAAATATGATATTTTAGGTGAAATGGTAAGAGACTATAGTGGTATTAATTGGAGAAATACTCATCAATATATTCAAAATCATGATTCTAAACAATTAGTTTATTTTTCAATGGAATTTTTAATTGGAAGATTATTAACAAGTAACATGATGAATTTAGGAATTTATGGTGTTGCTAAAGAAGGTTTAGCTGATTTAGGAATTGATATTGGTGAACTTGAAGATGAAGAAGCTGATGCAGGATTAGGAAACGGTGGTTTAGGTAGACTTGCTGCATGTTTTTTAGATTCAATTGCATCTTTAGGATATCCTGGAAATGGAAATTGTATTCGTTATGAATATGGATTCTTTAAACAAAAAATTATTAATGAAAGACAAGTTGAATTACCAGATCAATGGTTATCAAATGGATTTGTTTGGGAAGTAAGAAAACCAAAACATGGCGTAGATGTTAATTTCTATGGAAATGCAGAAACTTATTTAAAAAGTGATGGAAATTATTCAATTAGAACTGCTAACGCAATTAAAGTTAGAGCTTGTCCATATGATGTAAGCGTAGTTGGTTATCAAAATGGAGTTGCTAACACATTAAGACTTTGGAGTGCTCAACCTTGTGAAGAAAATATTCCTACAAATCAATCATTTGAAGAATATCTTTCTACAATTAAAGAATTATGTCATGGTTTATATCCTGATGATTCTACTGAACATGGTAAACTTTTAAGATTAAGACAACAATATTTCTTTGTTTCAGCAGGTTTACAATCTGTTATTAGAGGATATTTAAGAACTCATAATAATTTAGATGATTTAGCTAAACATTATGTTTTCCAACTTAATGATACACATCCAATTTTAGGTATTCCTGAACTTATGAGACTTTTAATGGATGAACATGATTATGGATGGGATGATGCTTGGAAGATTGTTACACAATGTTTTGCTTACACAAACCATACAATTATGGCAGAAGCATTAGAAAAATGGCCTGTTAGATATGTTCAACAATTATGTCCACGTTGTTATATGATTATTGAAGAAATTAACCGTAGATTCTTAATGTGGGCTAATGAAAATAAATGTAGTGATTTAGAAAGATATAATATGCAAATCATTAAAGATGGAATGATTCATATGACAAATCTTGCTATTTTCTCATCATTTAGTGTAAATGGAGTTGCTGCAATTCATACTCAAATCTTAAAAGATGAAACATTTAAAGATTTCTATAAATATTTCCCAAATAAATTTAATAACAAAACTAATGGTGTAACTCATAGAAGATGGTTAATGTATTCTAACCCAGATTTAGCAGGTTTAATTACTTCTAAAATTGGAGATAGTTGGATTAAACATCCTGATGATTTAGAAAAATTATTAGCTTTCCAAGATGATCCAAATGTTATTAATGATTTAAGAATTATTAAACATCAAAATAAAGTTAAATTAGCAAATTATATTTCTAAAACTTATGGAATTGATATTGATGTTCATTCAATTATTGATACTCAAGTTAAGAGATTACATGCTTATAAACGTCAATTAATGAATGTATTTAGAATTATTCATAATTATTATGAAATTAAGAATAATCCTAATTTCAAAATGAATCCACATACATATATTTTTGGTGCTAAAGCTGCTCCAAGTTATTATTTCGCAAAAGAAATTATTAAATTAATTAATTCTGTTGCTAAAGTAGTTAATAATGATCCAGAAGTTTCTAAATATATGAAAGTTGTATTCATGGAAAATTATGGTGTTTCATTAGCTGAATTAATTATTCCTGCAAGTGATATTAGTGAACAAATTTCAACAGCAGGAAAAGAAGCAAGTGGTACAAGTAATATGAAATTCATGATGAATGGAGCATTAACTTTAGGTACACTAGATGGTGCTAATGTTGAAATTAATGAAAGAGTAGGAGATGAAAATAGTTTCATCTTTGGATTAAAAGTAAAAGATATTGAAGATATTAAAAAATCTGGAAGTTACAATCCTTGGGACTTATATAATAACAATCAATCAATAAGAAGAGTTTTAGATTCATTATTTACAGGTCCATGGTGTGAAGGTATTCAAGATAGATTTAGAAGTATCTTTGATGAAGTTATGAATCATAATGATGAATACTTTATCTTACTTGATTTCGATAGTTATATTAAAGAAAGTGCTAAAGCAGATGAATTCTTTAATGATAAAGAAGCATGGTTTAAATCTACATTAATCAATATTGCGCGTTCTGGACATTTCTCTAGTGACCGTACAATTGAACAATATAATGAAGATATTTGGCATTTAGAAAAAATTGATTATTCAAAATAAAATAAAAAGAGAGTCTTAACTCTCTTTTTTATTTTTATTAATTAAATTAATTTTATTAAAGAAAATAATTAATATTAATGATATTAAATAATTAATAATACCTTGAATAAAATCAAATAAACTAGATAATAAAGAAGTATTAATATTAAAATCATACATCATTAAATAATAAATAAAATATGTAATAACCATTGCTAAAGTAGAAAAATAATAAAGACTATGTTTTAAAATTTTATTATTAATTTTAGAATAAATTAAATAACTTAATAAAGCCTCTAAACTTTTAGCAATTACAGTAAATATAATAACATTATAATATCCAGATAATAAATCTGCTAAAGAAGAACCTATAACTCCACTTAATATTCCTACTAATGGACCAAAATAAATTGAAGAAAATAATATTATCGCATCACTTAAATTAAAATAACCCATTCCTGAAGCATAAGGAATATTAATAAAATAAGTAGAAATAAATGTTAAAGCTGCAAAAATAGAAGAATATGCAATTTTTAAAATAATATTTTTAGTTTTGTTCTTCATCTTTTTTTATAAATAAATTATAAAATTCTTCAATTGTATAACATTCAATTCCTTTTTCTTTTAATAATTGAGTAGTAATTCCATTACCATCAATTAATTTATCATTAAAAGAACCATCATGAATTTGATGTACTCCACAAGAAGGAGAATTTTCTTGTAAAATTGCTTTTTTACAATGCATATAATCACATGCTCGATATGCTTTTATTGCGCCTTCTTTAAAAAATTTAGTAAGATCTTTACCTAATTTATTAACTACTTTATCTTTAGATATTTCACTAGGCATACGAGGAGTTTTTAATCCTCCTAAAACTTCAGGACAAACAGGTAATAAATCATATTTAGCCATTATTTCTTTAACTAAAGGATTATATTTTCCTTTTCCATCATATCTTACTTTATCACCTACTAAACATGCACTAATTAAAACTGTTTCCATAAATTTCCTCTTTATATTATAAAATTATAATAATTTTATTAATAATAATCTAGATAAAGTAATTATTTTTAAGTTATAATTTTAAAATGGATTATAAATTTTATAAAACTATTAACATTAATAATTCAATAATAAATATTTATTATCTAAAATCATTTAAAATTAAAAAAAGTATTAGATATTTTTATTCATCTAAAGATAATTCTTTATATTTTAAATTACCTTATTTTTGTACTTTAAAAGAAATAGATAAAATTATAATTGATAATGAAAATAAAATAATTAAATTAATAAATAATTCTAAAATAAAAGATAATAAAGATTATTTAAATTATTATTTAGGAAATAAATTAGATATCTATCAAGATTTAATTTATTTTAATAATAAATATTATTCTAAAGATAATTTTTATAAAGAAAATAAAGATTTAATTTATAATACTTTATTAAAGTTCTTTAATGAAGAAAAAGAAAGATTAAATATAACTAAAAAACATAATTTTCTTGTAAAATTTAATATTAAATCTTATTATGGTATTAATTATATTAATAAAAATACAATTATTTTAAATGGAATCTTAATTCATTATAGTGAAGAAATAATTAAATCCGTTATTGATCATGAATTAACTCATGATTTAGTTAAAGGACATTCTAATAAATTCTATAATCAATTATTAATTTATTGTCCTAATTATTATATTCTTGATAAAAAACTTAAAAAAGGAGAAGTAAAATGATTAAAAAAATTGAATCTTTAGATAATAAAATTATTAAATATACTTTAAAATTAAAACAAAATAAATATCAAAAAGAAGAAAAAAAATATATCATTGAAACTTTTCATCTTTTAGAAATGTCTTTAAATAATTTAGAATATGTTTTTACTTTAGAAGAATTAGATTTACCTGATAATATTATTCAATATATTGTTAATGAAAAAATATTAGAAAAATTATCTTCTAATAAATCATTTTCTAAAGTAATTGGAGTAGTAAAAATAAATGAAAAACCTTTAGATTATTCTAAAGATATAGTGTATTTAGATAATATTCAAGATCCTGGAAATGTTGGTACTATTTTAAGAACTTCATTAGCATTTTCTTATTTTAATATTGCCTTAAGTAATGAAACATGTTCTTTATATAATTATAAAACTATTCAAAGTGCTCAAGGTGCATTATTTAATTTAAGATTTGAACATTTTGATATTGATAAACTTAAAGAATTAAAAAATGATGGATATAAAATATTAGTAACTACTTTAAGTAATGATAGTAAATTTATTACAGAATTTAAAAAGAATCATAATGAAAAATTAATTATTTGTGTAGGTAATGAAGGTAATGGAATTAGAAAAGAAATAATTGATATAAGTGATTATAAAATAAAAATAGATATTTCTAATATTGATTCATTAAATGTTGGAGTAGCAAGTGGAATTACTTTATTTTATTTAAAAATAACTAATTTACTTTAAAAATATTTTAAAATTATTTAAAATATAATTGCGTTGAAAAGAAGTAGTAATTAATTTTAATTTATTATTAGTGAGAGGTGAGAGTGAAAAACCTTAATAAATGATTAATGAATTCATCTTGGAGCAGGTTTGATGAACCCCTTATAAACTTAGGATAAAGTTAAAATTAAAAGTAAAAGAATTAGGATGGTACCGTGTTAAATAACACTCCTATCGTAATTCTTTTTTTATTTTTAAGGAGAAATAAAATGGATTATAAAACAAGGTTTGAAGAAATAAGAAAAGACGTTTTAAAAGATATTGAAAACGCTAAAGAAGTTGATGTTTTTAAAGAATTAAAAAATAAATATCTTGCTAAAAAAGGTATTATTTCTTTAATGATGAATGAAATTAAAAATGTTGATAACAAAAAAGAATTTGGAGAAGTTTATAATAAAGTTAGAACAGAAGTAGAAACTTTAATTAACCAAAAAATTGAAGAAAAAAATAAAGAATTATTAAATAAAAAATTAAAAGAAGAAGAAATTGATATTACTTTACCTGGTAATAATTTAAATGTTGGATATAAAAATCCATTCTTTAAAATTGTTAAAGAAATTGAAGATATATTTGTAGGAATGGGATATAGTGTAGAAGATGGTCCAGAAGTAGATAGTGATCATTATGTTTTTGAATTATTAAATATACCTAAGAATCATCCTGCTAGAGATATGCAAGATACTTTATATATTGATGATACTTATTTATTAAGAAGTCATACTAGTAGTGTTCAAGCTCATGTAATGGAAAAAGCAAAAGGTAAACCAATTAAAATTATTTGTCCTGGTAAAGTTTATAGAAAAGATGATGATGATATGACTCATTCTCATCAATTTGGACAAGTTGAAGGTTTAGTTATTGATAAAAATATTAATTTAGGTAATTTAAAAGCTACTTTAGAATTATTTGCACAAAAAATGTTTGCAAAAGACACTAAAGTTAGATTTAGATCATCTTATTTCCCTTTTACAGAACCTTCTGTAGAAGTTGATATTTCATGTTTTTCTTGCCATGGAAAAGGATGTAATGTTTGTAAAGGAAGTGGATGGATTGAAATTTTAGGTGCTGGAATGGTTAATCCAAATGTTTTAAGAATGTGTGGATACGATCCAGAAGTTTATAGTGGATTTGCATTTGGTATTGGAATTGAAAGAGTTGCAATGCTTAGATATGGAATTGATGATATTAGAAAATTTTATCAAAATGATATTCGTTTCTTAGATGAATTCAAAAAAGAAATGGAGGATTAATTTATGTTAGTAAGTTTAAAAGAAGTAAAAAAATATGTTGATTTAGAAGGTATTTCTACTCAAGAAATTGTTGATAGATTAACTTTTTCAGGTATTGAAGTTGAAGAAGTAAAAGAACTTGCAAGTGCTACTAATTTAGTTATTGGACAAGTTATTTCTTGTAAAAATCATCCAGATAGTGATCATTTACATGTTTGTAAAGTAGATATTGGAAGTGAAATTTTAGATATTGTTTGTGGTGCTCCAAATGTTAGAGAAGGATTAAAAGTTATCGTTGCTAAAAATGGTGCTATTTTAAATCATGATAAAGAAATTAAATGTGGTGAAATTAGAGGACAAGTTAGTAATGGAATGCTTTGTGCTTTAAATGAATTAGGAGTAGATCCTAAATCATTAAGAAAAGAACAAATTGAAGGTATTGAAGAATTAAAAGAAGATGCAGTAGTAGGAAACACTAATGTTTTAGAATATTTAGGTTTAGATGATGAAATATTAGATTTAAAATTACTTGCTAATAGAAGTGATTGTTATTCATTATTTAATGTTGCTAGAGAATTAGGTGCTTTATTTAATAGAAAAGTTAATATTTTAGATGTTAAAGAAGATTCTAATTATTTAGAAAATGATTTTAAAGTTAAAATTGAAAGTAATAATACTTATTCTTTTTATACTAAAATATGTAAAGGTATTGAAGTTAAAGAATCTCCAGATTGGTTAAAAAATATTTTAAGAAGTGAAAATATTAATTCAGTTAATAATATAGTAGATTTAGGTAATTATATTATGCTTTTAACTGGTCAACCTATACACTGTTATGATTTAGATAAGTTAGAAAATAATGAATTAGTAGTTAAAGATAATTTAAATGATGAATTTATTGCGTTAGATTCTAATACTTATAAAGTAATAGAAGGTGATATTTGTGTTACTAGTAATAATAAGATAATGTGTTTAGGTGGTATTATAGGTGCAGAAGCTTCTAAAATTGATAATAATACTAAAAATATTGTAGTAGAAGTTGCTAATTTTGATTTCTCAAGTATTAGAAAATCTTCTATTAGACTTGGAATATCTACTGATTCTTCTCAAAGATTTATTAAAGGTATTAATAAAGATCAAAGTGAATATGTTATTAATTTATTCATAGATTATTTAAAGAAATTATCTAAAGTAGATAAATTAAGTGTAATTATTAAAGAAGATAAATTAGAACATAAAGTTAAAGAATTAAGTTGTTCTTTAGATTATATTAATAATCGTTTAGGAAGTAATTTTACTTTTGAAGAAATAAATAATGTATTAACTTTATTAAATTTTGAAGTTATTAATGTAGATTCTAATAATTTTAATGTAAAAGTACCTTCATTTAGAATTGATATTGATTCTAAAGCTGATTTATCAGAAGAAGTAATTCGTTATTATGGATTTGATTCTATTAAAAATGAATTACCAATAATGGAAACAACAGTAGGTAAACTTTCTTCATTAAGAGAAAAAGAAAGAGTTATTGAAAATTATTTATTAAATAAAGGATTATATGAAATATTAACTTATACATTAATTAATAAAAAAGATAATGAAATGTTTAATATTTTAAATAATGATGAATCAATTGAAATATTTAATCCTTTAACAGAAGATCATAAATATATTAGAAAGAATTTATTAACTTCTATTTTAAGATGTGCTGAATATAACATTAATCATAATAATGAAGATGTTAATTTATTTGAAATAAGTAATGTTTATTCTAAAAATAAAGAAGAAACTCATTTATCATTTGTTTTAGTAGGTAATAAATATGATAAAGAATTAATGAATCCTAAAAATAAAGATTTTTATGATGCTAAAGGATTATTTGAAAATATCTTAACTTTATTTAATATTAGTGATAATAGAATTAAATATGAAAGATTTGAAACAAATGAATTCCATCCTGGAAGAAGTGTTATATGTAAACTTGATGGTAAAGTAGTAGCAGTTTTTGGAGAAATCCATCCTTCAATGAAAAAAGAATTCTCTTTTAATAAAGAAGCTGTTATTTTAGGAGAATTAAATTTAACTAATTTATTTAATTCTAAATCTAGTAAAAATAAATTTAGTGAAATTTCTAAATTCCCTTCAATTACTAGAGATTTAGCATTTATTATTTCTAATGAATATCGTTATTTAGATTTAAAAAATGAAATTAAAAAAGTATCTTCATTAATTAAAAATATTGAAATATTTGATATTTATAATGGAGAACATGTTAGAAAGAATTATACTTCATACGCTATTAGATTAACTTTATTATCTAATGAAGAAACTTTAAAAGAAGAACAAATATCTTTAATAATTAATAAAGTTAAAGAAACTTTAATTAATAAATTTAAAGTAGAATTTAGAGGTTAATTATGAAAATAAATTATAAATCTATTAAAGATAAAGAATCTATTGAATATAACGCAGATATATCTATTTTAAATGAATTAAATCATAATAATTTTATTAAAAAATTTAATAACGTTAATGGAATCATTAATTTTGATAATACAAGTCAAGATGTATTAATTATTAATTTTGATTTAGATTATTCATTAAATGTTTTATCTACGGTATCTTTAGAAGAATTTGAATATAATTCTAATTTAAAAGAAGAATTATATTTAACTAATGATAAAGAATTAGAAAATGATGAAATCATTTATTTAAAAGATGGTTTTGAATTAGAAAATATAATTTATTCATTAATTATTACTGATTTACCAATTAGATTAGCAAAAGAAAATGAAACATACAAAGAAGAAGATGGTTATAGAATTTTAACTGAAGATGAATTAGAAAAAGAAAGAAATGAATCACATTCTTCTCCATTTGATGATATTAAATTATAAATATTAAGTGATGTTAGGGATAACATCACTTTTTTCTCCCACTTATTAATAAGTGGGATTTTTTATTAAATTTTAAGTAAAATATGATAAAAAATAATACTAAAAAACTACTAAAAATTTATAAAAATGTCTTGCATTATATTAATAATTAATATAAAATATTTACAAGTGGAAGAAAGTGGGAGAAAATGTAAGAATATGTTCATCGGTGGATATGATTACAACCTCGATAGTAAAGGAAGATTAGTTATTCCTTCTAAATTCAGAAATGAAATTGGAAATGACACTAGTGTTTATTTAACTAAAGGTTTTGATGGTTGTCTTTCTATTTATAAAGATGAAAGTTTTCAAAACATGATTTCTCGTTATCAATCACAATCGTTTGAAAAAGAAAAAGTTCGTAAAACTTTACGTATTTTCTTGGATTCAGTTGTTCAACTTAATCTTGATTCTCAAGGTCGAATCCTCCTTCCTACCAAATTATTAGAAGCATATAAAATTGGATCTAAAGTACATCTTGTAGGTTTAATTGATCACTTCGAAATATGGGATTATGATAAATGGGAAAAATCAAAAGAAGAAAGTGAATCTGAATTTGAAATAAATGCGGAAAATATATTTGAAAATGAAAAGTAACGAACATAAATCAGTTCTTCTGAATGAAGCGATAGAAGGACTAAACATTAAAGAAGATGGAATTTATATTGACATGACCTTAGGGCGAGGTGGTCATAGTAAAGAAATCTTAAAAAGAATAAAAAATGGATTCTTATATTGTTTTGATCAAGATGAAGAAGCTATTTCTTATTCTAAAAATGTACTTAAAGAAGTTGGTTCAAATTTTGAAATTATTGAGACTAATTTCAAAAATTTGAAAGATGAACTTCAAAAAAGGAATGTAAAAAAAGTTGATGGAATCTTATTTGATTTAGGAGTTTCATCTCCTCAATTTGATGAAGATTATCGTGGCTTTTCTTACAGATTTGATTCACCTTTAGATATGAGAATGAATCAAAATAGTTCTTTGACAGCTAAGAAGATTGTTAATAGTTACTCGTTAAATGATTTAGTAAAAATCTTTAAAGAATATGGAGAAGAAAAATACGCTTATAATATTGCTAAAAATATTTGTAAAGTAAGAGAATCAAAAGAAATAAATACAACTTTTGAATTAGTAGATATTATAAGAAATTCAATTCCTAAAAAATTTCTTTATACGGGGAAACATCCTGCTAAACAAGTATTTCAAGCATTAAGAATTGAGGTTAATGATGAATTAAATGTTTTGCGTATCGCTTTAAAGGATGCTTTAGAGTCAATTAATGTTGATGGAAGACTAGTAGTAATTACTTTCCATTCATTAGAAGACAGAATTGTTAAAAATCTTTTTAGAGAATATTCTTTTGTTAAAGGAGATCGTAAAAATGATTATCTTTTACCAAATGAAATTAAAAAAGCAGATTATGAACTAGTCAATAAACATTGCATTACTGCTAGTGAAGAAGAATTGAATTTCAATCCACGTAGTCATAGTGCAAAATTAAGAATTATTAAAAAGGTTAAATAAGGTAAAAATTATGATGATGAAAGACAAATTAGAAAGACACAACCATAAAAAATCATACTTCTTTTTTAAGAAAGTATTAGGAATATCTTCATGTATTTTTGGAAGCATTGTTTTACTTGCAATACCTGTATCAATCGTTAGTTCTATCGTAGATGATACTGAAATAACACAAAAATCATCTAATGAAACTAATGAGTTTATTGAAAATATAAATTCTTTTGAAAACGAATTATTAAAGTTTTAATAACTTTAATCTAATATCCTCAAAAAATGATAGATTTTAAAATCTATCATTTTTATTTTAAATATAATTAAACACTACTTTTTGTGGTGTTTTTTTATTAATTAAAAACATAAATTTAAAAAATATGATAAAGTCAAGTTCGAAATGTAATTTTAGGGATGAAGACATTTTATTGGACTGTTTTTATTGTCGCTTATAGTTTAACATTATTAAAAATCCTGATGCTTAACAAAAAAAACTGACTTTAGTAAAATAATTAACATAATATTAGATAATTATATATTTATGTTGTGAAATTTCGTGGGGGGGATTTATAATATATTAGTATTTATTATTTTAAGGAGTGAAATATGACTAAAAAGTTAAAATATTTAACAATGATGTTTATTATGTTAAGTAGCTTAACTATGACTTTAATTGAATATTATAATTATTCTCAAACAATAATTAAAAATGTTTCATTTACAGAAAATATAGTACTTAAAAAAATGAATATTAATATAGATAATATGTCTCCTGGAAATAAAAATAACATTAATTTCTCTATTAAATTAAAACAACAATTTAAGTTATTTATATCTTTTGAAGAAATTACTTCTAACTCTTTATTAGATGAATATTTATTTGTAAATATAAATTCTGATAATAATGAATTTAACTATAAATTAAAAGATATAATGAATAAAGAAGAATTAGAAATAGGGAATAATGTTAAGAAATTACAAATTTCTTATTTATTAAATGATGATGCAGATAATTCTACTCAAAATCAAAAAATATCTTTCTATACTACTTTAATTGCTAAGGAAATTTAATTATGGATAAGAAAAATAATATTTTTAAAACAATATTAAAAGTACTTGGTTATATCTTATGTGGACTTGTAGTAGCTTTAGCGGCATTTTCAATATTTATTACTGCAGCATCTAAAAAAGATAGTGATGGAACTGCTACTGTATTTAATTATCAATTAAGACTTGTTCAATCTTCATCAATGGAGAAATCAGAATATGTTGATACTTCTAAATACACAATAAAAGACATTAAAGTAAAATCATGTATCTTTATAGAAAAGATACCTGATAATGATGATTCTATTGATGAATGGTATTCTAAATTAGAAGTTGGTGATGTTTTAACATTTAAATATGTTTATGTAAAGCAAGAAACAATTACTCATAGAATTATTGAAATTAATAAAAATGAAAATAATCAAGGTTACACTATTAAACTTCAAGGTGATAATAGATCATCAGAAGATGGAGCATCTATTCAAACAATTGATACATCATTAGTTGATTCTAAAAATTATGTAATTGGTAAAGTAGTAGGTCAATCATATTTCTTAGGTTTATTAATTTATACACTTAAAACTCCAATAGGAATTGTTTGTGTGTTTATAATCCCGTGTGTAATTATAATTGTTTATGAAATTATTAGAATTGTAAGAGTTTTTGTATCAGAAAAAAAAGAAAAAATAAATAATGAAATGGATCTTAAAAATAATGAGATTGAAGAACTTAAAAAAAGATTAGAAGAACTTGAAAAAGATAAAGTAAAAGATAAAGGAGATGGTTAGAAATGGATGCAATGGAAATAATCATTTATGTCTTAATTTCTTTAGTAGCAATAGTATCTATATTAATTATTGTAGAACTTATTATAGATCATGTTAAAGAACATAAAGAAAAAACTAATAAGAAAGAAGAAATAGTTAATAAAGAAAATGAGAAAGAAATTGTAGAAATAAATGAAGAAGAGATTAATTAAAAAAATATTGTTATTAGTTCTTATTCTTATAAATATTTAATTAATAATTATATGAAAAAGAAATTTTATAACAATTATTTATAAATTAAATTTAAAAAGGAGTGATTTATTAAATGGAAAAGAAAAAAGTAAATGTTACTATTTTAAGTTTATTAATGATTGGACTTGCTTCTAGCGCTATTGTTGGAGGAACTTATGCACTTTGGAGTAAAAATGTAAAATTTGAAAATCATCTTAGTTCAGGAAATTTACAACTTAAATTAGAAAGAACAAAATTAACAAAAGTAGGTTTAAATACAACTACTGGATTATTAGTTGAAACTACTGATAATACAACTAAAGATTTTACTTCTTCATCATCAAATATTTTCGATATTGGTAGTGGAGAAATGGTAGTACCAGGATGTTATTATGAAACTACATTAAAATTAACTAATTCTGGTTCCGTAGCATTTGATTATAGTGTTATATTTAATGTAAGTGATACAACTCCAAATGAATTAGCTAAACAAATGAAATTATCTTTTAATGGAACAGATAAAGGCTATTTAGCTGATGATAAAAATAAAACATTTACTATTGGAACTGGTTCAGTAAATAAAGGTCAATCTTCAGAAGAATTTACTATCAAAGTAGATTTTGCAGATTTAACTACAAATAATGACGCAATGGGTCAAACAGTTAATTTTGATTTAACAGTAAACGCAACACAAAAAACAAAATAAATTTATTAAAAATTAAAGAGGAACTTAAATTATGAAAAAAAGAAAAATTATTATACCTGCATTATTATCTATCTTAGCATGTAGTAGTATTGTAGCGGGCTCAACTTATGCTTTATTTACTAGTGAAAGCAAGGTTAATGTTGCTATTAGTTCTGGTAAAGTAGATGTAGTTGCAACAGTTAATGGAGAAATTACTAAAAAACATCAAGAATGGAATTCTACTGATTCTAAATACGAAGAAAAAGATGGCTTATTATCTGGTAATTGCGTATTAGAACAAGAAAATCAAAGTTTAAAATTAACTAATATTGCGCCAGGTGATAAAGTTTCATTTAATATTAAAATTGAAAATAAATCTACAATTGATGTTAAATATCGTACTGTTGTTAAATCTTTAAAAGATTCAGGATTATTTAGTGGATTAAAAATTACAATTGATGGTAAAGAATTTGATGGAGTTACTGCTAGAAGTGAATATAATGATTTTAATGTTAATGATGAAGCTAAAACTATTAATGTTTCAATTGAATTACCTCTTGAAGCAGGAAATGATTTTGAAGGAAAAGAATGTGAAATATGTTATTTAGTTGAAGCTATTCAAAAAAATGGTGAAACTCCTGTTATTGAAGAATCAAAAAAAGTTGAAACTAATGATAATAATGAAACTATAAATGAAGTTAAAATTGGTGATGAATCTTCTAAAGCATCTGCTAGTATTCCTAGTGGAGTAAAAATGGAAGATGGAGTAACAGAAGTTGAATTAAGTGTTACTAGTGCAACTACTCCATCTGGAATTGTTGTAGAAACAGATGAAGAAAATAAAACATTTAATATCAAAATGCCTGGATTATCTGAAGACAATAGTGTACCTGTAACTGTTTCTTTAAATGTTGGTAAAAATATTACATCATTTAAACTTTATCATAATAGTACATTAATGAATAAAAAGAACTCACTTGAAGAAGTTACAGCTGATCAAGATTATTATTACAATATTGATACAGGTATTGTAACATTTAAGACTTGTAAATTTTCTGCTTTTACAGTTTTAACCAAAGAAGAGTGGAAAAGTGTTTCATCATTTGATGAATTAGCTAATGCAAAAAATTCAGCAACTAATAATAATGACAAAACAGCTTTTATTAAATTAACTAATGATATTGATGCTACAGCTATTAATATATGTTCAAATAACGGAAATCGTATTGTTCTTGATATGAATAATCATACTATAAATTTAACTAAGGATAATTATTTTTTAGTAATGTATGGAACATTAGAAATTGTTGGTAAAGGTTCAATTAATAGCAATTATGGATATACTCCAGCATTTTACGCAGTAGGTTCTACAGACTCTAATGCTACAAACTATTCAAATTTAATTGTAGGTAAAGATGTTACAATTAATGCTTCTACTTGTATAGGTTTAACATATACCGATTCTCAACATGTACAACAATATGGTATAAAAATTAATGTTAATGGAAGACTTAATGCAGTTAATGATGGTATTACTATTAATGATGATTATAAGGCTATAAGTGGAAGTGTACCAGAAATCACTTTAGGCTCAACATCAACAATAACAAGTCAATCAAGCGGAATTCAATGTAGTGTTTATGCTAAATGGAATTTATCTGGAAACATAACTGCAGAAGGAACTGCTGCTGATACTAATTTAGCAACTGGTAATGCTTTATCATTTAAAAGTGGTGAAGTTAAAATTACTGGTGGTACTTATAAATCAAATGGTGTCTTGAATTGTCCAGCAGAAGGACCTTCTGAATATAATAAAAATTCTGGTGCTGCTTTATGTCTTGTAAGTGATGATACAAGTAGTAAAAATTTAAATGTTACAATTACTGGTGGAGAATTCATTAGTGAAAATAGCTATGGCTTATTAGAATGTATATCTAAATCAGTAGTATGGTATACTGATGGTACTAAAAAAGTTACTAAGGAAAAAGATGCTGAAGCAAGCTATGCTAATTTAACTATTACTGGAGGAACATTCAAAGGAAATGCAGGAGCAATCAGAATTAAAGATGCTTCTAAAGATAAAATAAAAATATCTGGAATAACTGATACAGTAATTTATAATTAAAATTATATTATTTTAAATAAAATAATTTTTCTAAAGGATTAACATAAAATATGTTAATCCTTTTATATATTTAATAATTATTTAATAATAGATAAACCCTAATTATGAATATAAAAAATAAAAAATCTGTATTGATAAGTGCTAACTATTGAATATAAATAATTAAAATATTTATACAAAACTTTAAAAATAGAAATAATAATTAAGAATATAGAACTTAACAAAATAGAAAATATAAGTATTTAATGATATAATTTAAATATTATTTTAAGAAATATTTAATATTACTTAAAATTTATATTAATTATTTATTTAATTTTAATAACAAGAAAGAATATGTCATTATTTGGATATAAAAATAACGCGATAGAATATAAAAAATTAGAAGCATTTACAAAAGATATTGATAATTTATTAATGTGTGATAAATATATTAGTAAAAAAGATTATCTTTCTTTTTATAATGCTAATAAAGAAGTATATGATACTTTATCTACTATTGAAAATAATAAAGTTTTAGTCTCTTGGTGTAAGAACAATAAAACTGATTATAAAAAATTAATTAAATATTTAAAATACTATAAAGATGTTGAAAATATTATAAATAAACATAATGAAGAATTTTTAAATAAACATTTAATAAGTGAAAAAAACTATTTAGATGATATTTTAAAAAAAGATGATCCTAATATCTTATTAGATGAAGAACAAAGAAGAGTAGTTTTATCTGATGAAGATTATACATTAGTTATTGCAGGAGCAGGAGCTGGTAAAACTACTACTATAGAAGCTAAAGTAAAGTATTTAGTAGATAAACAAAATATAGATCCTAATAGAATATTAATTGTATCTTATACTAAAAAAGCCACTAATGAACTTAAAGAAAGATTTAAGAAATTAGAAATACCAGCAGAAATTTCTACATTCCATTCTATAGGAAATACTTTAATTAAAAATAATGAAGAAGTTAAACATCAAATAGTAACTAATGGATATATGTTTGATGTAATTAAAGAATATTTAACTTCTAAGCTTGATGATGAATATTTTATTAAGAAAATATTATTATTTTTTGCAAGTTATTTAAATATGCCTTTTGATGAATCAAATACCGCTTTACTTTTTAAATCTTTCGCACAAGATAATAATTCTACTTTAAAATCCGATTTAAAAGAAATATTAAATGAATATCAAAAGCAACAGACTTCTAATAGAAAATCATTAAATGATGAAAGAGTAAGATCAATTGATGAATGTAGAATTGCTAATTTCTTATATATAAATGGAATAGATTATGTTTATGAACCAGTTTATAGATATAGTTTTAAAGACACTATAAAACCATATTGTCCAGATTTTTTAATTAAACAAAATGGTAAAGAAATATATCTAGAACATTTTGGATTATCAGAAGATGGTAAAAATAATAGATTTACTATCGAAGAATTAGAAGAATATAAAAAACATGTAAGAGATAAAATTAAATTACATAAAGAACATGGAACAACTTTAATTTATACTTTCTCTAAATATAATGATAATAGAGATTTAATTACTCATTTAAAAGAAATTCTTCAAAAAGCAGGTATTAGTTTTGAAACTAAATCTGATATTGAAATATATAAAAAGATTGCAAGTAATGCAGAAGATAAATATTTTAATAAATTTGTACAATTAGTATGTACTTTTATTGCTAGATTTAAAATAAATAATTTTACTATATCTAAATTTGATGAATGGAAAATAACTAGTAAAGATGAACGTACTAAATTATTTATTGAAATATGTTATCAATGTTATTTAGTGTACACTAATGCACTTAAAAATGATAACAAAATAGATTTTGAAGATATGATTAATAATGCTTCAAATATTTTAGATGAAAAAATTAAAAGAAATGAAAAACTTCCATATGATTATATTTTAGTAGATGAATATCAAGATATCTCACTTCAAAGATTTGATTTATGTGAGAAATTATCTAAAGTAAGTGACGCTAAAATAATTGCAGTAGGTGATGATTGGCAATCTATTTTTAAATTTAGTGGTGCTAAAATTGATTTATTTACTAAATTTAGTGATATTATGGGTTACGCTAACATTTTAAAGATAACTAAAACATATCGTAATTCTCAAGAACTTATTGATATAGCAGGTCAATTTGTAATGGAAAATCCAGAACAAATTACAAAGACATTAAAATCAAATAAGAATATTAAAGATCCCGTAATTTTAATGAGTTATAATGATAACTATAAAGATAAAGATAATATTAATGATAAAGGACCTTATTATAGACTTGGAGAAGCTATTGAAAGATCTCTTGATTTAATAGTTAATGAATTTGGAGAAGAAAAAAGTGTTTTACTTATTGGAAGATATGGTTTTGATGGAAAGAAATTATTAAACTTAACTGATTTTTTTGAACCATATAAAAATACAATTAGGTCAAAGAAATATCCTAAACTTAAAATAACTTCATTAACTGCTCATTCTTCTAAAGGATTAGGTGAAGATAATGTAATTATTATTAATGGTAAAGATGATATTTTAGGATTCCCTTCTAAAATTGAAGATGATCCTGTTATGAAATTAGTTATTAAAGATAATGAAAAAACAGATTTTGCAGAAGAAAGAAGATTATTTTATGTAGCGTTAACTCGTACTAAAAATAGAGTATTTATTATTACTCCTCAAACTAAACCTTCTAAATTTATTTTAGAAATTAAAGATAAATATACTAATGTAATATTAAATGGAAATGATTTAACTCCTATTGAATCTAATGATTTTAGAATTAAATGTCCAATATGTGGTTATCCTTTACAAAAAAGAAAAAATCCTAATTTCAAATACGCTAATGCATTATGGATATGTTCAAATGATCCTGAAGTATGTGGATTTATGACTAATGATTTACATGGAGGTAAAATGTCTATTTGTAAATGTCCTGAATGTGAAGATGGATTTATGGTAGTAAAACCTGTTAAAAATGAAAAAAGTAATAAGATTAGTTATGTACTTGGATGTACTAACTATAAAAAAGATGGAACAGGATGTAAAGCAAAGTTAATGACACCATCTAATTACACTCAAGATAAAGAAAAATTAGCTAAATTTACTAATAATATATCTTTAGATAATATGATTTTTTGTGGATTACTTATTAAAGAATTAATTAATAATATCTTTGAAATAATATTAAAACCTAAAGAAAAATATCATAATTTTATTATAAGTCCTAAAAGTGTTATTAATGTTTTAGTAGGCAAAGAATCTAATAATATTACTAAATTTAATTTAAATAAATTAAAATCATATAAATCAGTAGATTTAAAATATGAAAAGAAATTATGGATATTTATTCATGAATTAGAAAATGAAAAGATAATTAAAATTAATAAAGATAATTATAATGCTATTAGTATTCTTAAAAAAGATATAACAGATGAAGATATAAATATTTTATTTGCTAATTTATCACAATGAAGATAAGTCTTTATAATATTGTTAAAAATCTTTTTTAAAAAATATCCTTTTATTTAAGAGAAATTTAAAAATGATAGATAAATTAATCTATCATTTTTATTTTACTTTTTAATTCAAATAATATTTAAATTATAAATATTTAACAATAGATAAACTCTAGTTATTACTACAAAAAACGAAAAAAATACAAAAATTGTATTGATAAGTGTGAAAATAAGTAATAATAGATTTACATAATTAAATAATAATTTATAAATAAAATTTAACTATTTAATTTGATATAATTATTACTTAAAGGAGTAATTATGGAAGAATACGTAATTGAAACAAATAATCTTACTAAAAAGTTTTCTAATAAAGTAGTAGTAGATAAAGTATCTATACATGTTAGAAAAGGTGATATTTATGGATTTATTGGAAAAAATGGAGCAGGTAAAACTACTACCATGAAAATGATTCTAGGTCTTTTAAATATTACTGAAGGTGAAATTAAAATAAATAACTCTAATAATTTAAATAAAGAAAGATATAAAATAGGATCATTAATTGAAAATGCAGGATTATATAAAAACGCTACTGCATTTGAAAATATGAAAAGATTTTCTATTCTTTATGGAGGAAATAATAAAGAAATAAAAGAAATATTAACTTTAGTAGGACTAGAAAATACTAAAAATAAAAAAGTAAGTCAATTTTCTTTAGGGATGAAACAAAGACTTGGAATTGCTATTGCGTTATTAGGAAATCCTGATATTTTAATTTTAGATGAACCTATTAATGGACTTGATCCTCAAGGTATTAAAGAAATTAGAGATTTAATTATTAAGCTTAATAAAGAAAAGAATGTTACTTTTTTAATTTCTTCTCATATTTTAGATGAACTCGCTAAAATTACTACTAGATATGGAATTATTAATTCAGGAGTATTAGTAGAAGAAATAGATGCTAAAGAATTATTAGAACGTTCTAAAAAGAATTTAAAAATAACAGTAGATAACATTAATAAATCATTAGAATTACTTAAAAATAATAATTTACTTAATGAATATGAAGTTAAAGATAATTCAATTATTCTTTATGGTGATTTAAAAGAAAGTTCATTAATTAATAAATTACTTGTAGAAAATAATATTAATGTTTCTGAATTAACTAGTAATGAAGATTCATTTGAAGAATATTTCATTGAAAGGATAGGTAAATAATATGAATAAATTAATTAAACTTGAATTTAGAAAATTATTTTCTTCAATAAGTTATTATATTTGTTTAGTAGTTATTTTAATTATGTTATTTTTAACAATGATCATATCTAAAATAAGTGCAGAACAATTAAATCAACTTAATATGTTTAATGCAGTTAAAACTACAAGAACTGCATTAGATAATTCTATGTTATCTTTAATATCTTCAATCTTTTTAGCAGTATTTATATCTCAAGATGAATCATTAGGTACTATTAAAAATATAATATCTAGAGGATATTCTAGAACTAAAATATATTTTTCAAAATATATTGTTTCTTTAATAGGTATTTTATTTTATTCAATTATTGTATTAATTGTAGGATTCTTATTTGGATTAAGTGTTTCAGGAGTAGGAAATATTGATTCTCAATTTTTTATTACAATAATTGGAGAATTATTAGTAGTTATAGGATTCCATGCTTTATTTTTTATGTTTTCTTCTATATTTAATAAAAATGGAATTATTATTACTTTAAATATTGCTACACCTTTAATTATTAAATTATTTTTAGGATTAATTGATTCTTTCTTACTTGGTAAAGATATTAATATTGGATTCCAATTAGGAGATTATTGGTTAGATGGTCTTATGAGTTCTTTTAACGCTAAAACCTTTAATGCTACTGAATTATCAATTAATATTATAATTACTTTAATTTATATTGTGTTATTTGTTACTTTAGGATTAATTATATATAGAAAAAAAGAAGTTAAATAATATAACTATTTTAATAGGAGGCATAAGCCTCCTTTTAAAATATTTAATATT
>CAVCSZ010000011.1:0-31148 GCA_963605025.1 bacterium
TTTAAATAAATTGACGTTTATTGTTGTACATCTATCTAGTTTTCAAAGATCTCTTGCATGTGTTTTCTAAACACAAGCCTAGGTATTATATTATAACAATTTTTTAATGTCAATACATTTTTAAAAAATTTTTACAATTTAATACAATTTAAAAATAAACATAATTAATCTTATCGACGTTTTATTTTAAACTTTTAATATTCTACCACAATTTTTTAATTTGTAAACATATTTTTATTTATTTTTAATTTTAATTATACAAAAAAAAGAAATTGGTATTATTTTCCAATTTCTTTTAATTTTTTAAATCTATAATAATTCCAATTATATATATAAGATAAAAGATATAAATTAAGATAAATGTTATTATAAATAAAGTTAAATCTTCAAAAACTTTAATAACTATAAGTACATATGAAAAATTTAATGTTATTAATATTAATAAAATAAAGCTTCCGATTAAAATATTTTTATTTGAACTATTAATTGAAACATTTTTTAAACCTATTAAAGATATAAAAAAATTACTAATAGCAATAGTTAATGTTCCAAGTAGAGAAATCCATCCTTCAAAATATACTGTAGAAGTTAAAACATTCAAGTATCCTTTTATTAAATTGTAAATCATTACTCCACCTATTAAAAAAGAAAGAACAAATAAACCGATTCCTCCAATTAATGTTAAAACTTTTCCAACGAATTTTCTCATTATTTATCACCTTCATTATCTTCATCAGAATTATTTTCATCACTTAATTTATCTAAAATTTCTTTATTCATTTCCATTGCTTCAGAGTTTCTTTTTAAAATTTCATCATAATTTTTTTCTCTTTCAAGCATCATTTCATAAAATATTTTATAATTTTTAAAATAAATAACAGAAACTAAATTAACTTTTATTTTATTAAAATTTAAAATAATAGGGAAAAATGGCATAAATATAAATAAATTTATCATTATTGATGAAGAAATTAATACAAAAGAATTATTAACATTACATAAATAAAATAAAATTAAATATGTTCCAAAATAAATAACTATAAATCCTAAAATATAAGGCCACACTAAAGAATAATAATCTTTATAATAATTAGTACTTGGATCATTTAAAGCTTTTTTATAACAAGAATTATTTAATTGCATTGTAGGTAATGAATTAATTAAATAATATTTCATTAAACTATTTAAAATAGAATGAATAAAATAATATATCGCACCAAATGAAGAAAATAAATTAACTAAAGATAAATCTTTATTAATATATTCACTATAAGCTTCATATAAAGTATTTAATTTATTTGAATATTCATTATAATCATTTAAATCTGATAATTTCATTACTTCATTATAATATCCATAAAAACTATTTAAATTATTAATTGATTTATTAATTAAACTAAGAATAAAAAGACAAATTATAGTTAAAACAATAAAAATAATATAACTTAATAAAATAGTAGAAAAAACTCTAAGTTGAGATTTAACCATTCTATTTTTACCTGGTTTTCTATTTGCAATAAATAATTTAAAATCAACATTTACTTTAGGATTATCAAATAATTCATTACATACAAAATATGCATAAATACTAGGACTAATAAATCCAAATAAAATCGATGATATAATAACAAAAAAGAGAAAAGAAAACACATTATTTAATGAAAATGCACTTAATAATAATGTTATTATTATAAACGCTATAAAAAAGATAAAAATTAAAAATGAACTATATTTAAAAGTCATATAAAAATTATCTTTAAATCTTTTATAAATATTCTTAATCATTATTCGTTTTGTCCTCTTCCATAAATACGATATAAATCGTGCATTGCAATTTCTGCAGACTTTTGATCAATATCTTTAACATCTCTTTTTTCAATAGTTTTAATTAATTTATTTAATTTTTTGCAAGATATAATAAAAGAATTAGATGAATTTAAACTTGTAGGATTTTTAATTACACAATCATCATTAATTAAAACAATAGAAATACAAAAAGAAGGATTAATATTACTAACTGCACAAAAATTTTTCATTCTTTCTTCATTTTTTTGCATTGGATTAGATACTTCTTTTTTATTATTTTTTTCATCAAAAAACAACCATGCATTATCTAATCTTTCTCCACTTAATGCACCCCTATAATATCTATCTTTTATTAAATAAATATATTTTTTCCCTAAAATAATATGATCTATTTTAGAAATAATAATTCCATCATTATCTTTTAAATTAATTTGATTAATTAATAAATAGTCATTATATTGAGCAACTTTATATACTTTTTTATAATAAATATATTTAAAATTTTTATACATAAATTTTTTTCTAAATAATGGAACAATAAAAAAATATATAATTGCTACAATTAATAAAATACCGATAATAATTGAAGTACAGGTTAATATAATTTGATTTTTTGTCATAATTAATCTGCCATTTTTAAGGCAAGTTCAAACATATTATTTAATTTTGTTTGTCTTTCTTCTTTAGTTAATTCTTCTTTTACACAGAATGAATCACTAACTGTTAAAATACATAAAGCTTTTTTATGTAATTTCATAGCGTTGATAAATAATCCATAACTTTCCATTTCAACACCTAAAATTCCTAAATTTTGATATTTTTTATAAAAATCTTTATCATTATCATAAAAAACATCACTAGAAAAAATAGGTCCTACATGAACAGGAATATTAGCTTCTTTTGCTTTATTATAAGCTTTTAACATCAATTCAAAATCACTACAAGGTGCAATTACGCATCCTTTTAAATCAAATTGATAAGCATAATTTGAAGAACTTGATGCACTTGTTGCAATAATAACATCACCAACTTTACATTCAGGTTGATAACTTCCACAAGTACCAATTCTAATAATATTTTCTACTCCATAAAAAGCATATAATTCATAACTATAAATACCAATACTTGGTACACCCATTCCACTAGCCATAATAGAAATTTCTTTTCCTTCTTTTGTATGACCAGTAAAACCTAAAATTCCTCTTACACTAGTAACTTCTTCATAATCTACTAAAAAATTTTCTGCTATGAATTTAGCACGTAATGGATCTCCAGGCATTAATACAGTTTTTGCAAAATGTGCATTATCGTTGATGTGTGTTGACATATTTTATCTCCTTATTCTTTATAAAATTCATTTTTATTTGATATTTCAATAAATTTATAAATTTCTTCTTTAGTAAATAAATCAGTATTATTAATATTTTCTATATCAATAAATTCAAATTTATTATTTATATTATAACTTTTAATTTCACTACTTAAAATAAATATATATTCAGGAGTAGAAAAATTTTTATTTATAATATCATTATTATGTTCTAAAGGAAACTTATTTATTATTCCTTTACATTCAATTTTATTTACTTCAATCTCATTATTTTTTAAATAATCATTAATATTTTCTTCAAATCCTTTATATATTTCAAAATTTGAAAAAGGTAAATTAATCTTATCTTTATTTTTAATAAATAATATTTTATTATCATTATTTTTTATTAATAAAACAAATCCTATTGAAGGAGTTAAAACTTCTTCTTTTGAAAAATAATTAATTTTATTAAAATTACAATTTTCAAAATTATTTAACATTTCCATTGCAACATTTTCAATATCATTTATTTTATTAAAATCTTTAAACATTTTAGCGTACTTAATAAGTGCTAAAATCTTTAAAATATAATTATAATATTCATTTTTTCTATTTTCGTTATTCATTATTATTCTTTATTTGTAGGAACATTTGAAGAAAAATTAATTGTATTTTGAAGACCTCTTAAGAAATAATCTTGTGAATATGTATTTAATTCTCCATTATACGCAATTGAAATCTTTCCTGTTTCTTCACTAACAACAATTGTAATAGCGTCACATATTTCACTAATTCCTAAAGCTGCTCTATGTCTACTTCCATATTTTCCATCTAATGCTTTAGTAGTAGGTGTAAAATAAACACTAGCTGCTACAATAATATCATCTTTTATAATAACAGCACCATCATGTAATCTACTTCCTGTATAGAAAATAGTTTCTAATATTTCAGGTGTAATAGGACAATTAATTTCAGTACCATTTTTCATAATAGAAGTTAAATCATCAGTTCTTTCAATAGTAATTAATGCTCCAATTTTATTATTTGAACAATAAATAACTGCTTCATTAATTCTTTTATAAATTTCGTCATGATCATAAATTTTACTAATTTTTTTAGAATTTTTCTTAAATTTAATTTTATCATTTTTCTTTTGATCTGCTCTATTAGCAAATAAATTTCTAAATTCTACTAAATTAGTCATAAGACCTACAAATAATACAATTAAAAGTAAGAAACAAATAACAAATAATAATGTATTAAGTCTTAAAATAAAACATAATAACATTAAAACTGATCCTACAATTGTAGAAATATAAACTGCTTTTCTTTTAGCAAATAATAAAACAAATAAATTTAAACCAACTAATAAAATCACTAAAAAAATTAATTCAATAATTTCATTAACACTAGTATTTTCAAATAATGTATAAAAATTCATAATTAACTCCTTTTAGCAATTACTCTTGCTACATAAACTCCATTAGCGCCAGCTTGAGCTAAACCTCTTGTAATTCCAGCACCATCTCCTGCTACAAATAAGCCTTTTATTTTTGTTTCAAATTCATTATTGCATTCAATTCTATCACTATAGAATTTTGCTTCTACTCCATATAATAAAGTATGTCCATTAGCGATACCTGGAGTAACATGATCTAAAGCTTCAATCATTTCTATTAAAGAACGCATTGTTTTATAAGGTAAAACAAGTCCTAAATCTCCTGGAATTGCTTCTTTTAAAGTAGGTTCTACAAATCCTTCTTTAATTCTTTCATAAGTACTTCTTCTTCCTTTTACAATATCACCATATCTTTGAACAATAACTGTTCCATCACTAATTTTATTTGCTAATGCACTTACATCATATGCATAACCATTCGCATCTTTAAATGGTTCTGTAAATTTATGTGATACTAATAACGCAAAATTTGTATTCTTACTTCCAAGTTTTGGATCATTATATGCATGACCATTCGCAGTAATTGTACCATTATTATTTTCTACAACAACATGTCCTGATGGATTTGAACAAAAAGTTCTAACAGTAGTACCAACACTAGTATTATAAACAAACTTACCTTCATAAAGATATTTATTAATTTCTTCCATAATTAAATCGTTTGTTTCTACTCTAACACCAATATCTACTCTATTATTAGAAACTTTAATTTTATGTTTTTTAACCATTTTACTAAGCCAACTAGATCCAGGTCTTCCAACACTTAATACAACATTATCTGCTAAATAAGTATTATTATTTTTATCAATAACACCTTTAATAACATCATTTTCTACAATAATATCTTCAATTTCACATTTAAATTCCATATCAATTTTAGTTTTCAATTCTTCATAAATTGATTCTAAAATTTTTAAATTAACTTCTGTACCTAAATGTCTAACTTGACTTCTTAATAATTTTAAACCTACCGCTAAAGCTTTCTTTTCAATTTCTAAAACTTCTTTTGTATTTGGATCTGTTAATTTTTTAGGAGCACCATGTTCTAAATTAATTTCATCTACATATTTTATTAATGAAATAACTTCTTCTTTAGGAATATAATCTCCCATCCATCCACCAAATTCATTAGTTATATTAAATTTACCATCACTAAATGCACCACATCCTCCAAATCCACTAGTCATAGAACATGCTGGAAAACATCCACTATTTCCATAAATATCTTGAGGACATTGTTTAATTTTCCCATTTAAAATAGGACAATTTCTTTTATATATATCGTAACCTTTATCAACTAATAAAATTTTTAAATTTTTATTTAATTTAATAAGTTCATACGCTCCATAGATTCCCGCAGGACCTGCTCCTACAAAAATACAATCATACTTTTTTTCCATATATATAAATTATATAAAAATATACAAAAAAAATTAAGTAAAAATATTGCATTTTTTTTAAAAAAATGCTTCTTTAATAAGAAGCAAAATTTTTATTTATTTTTTGATGATTTTATATAACTAATTAAATAAAGTGTACCGATTAAAATTACATAAATTGCACAGAAAACTGCAAAAATAACTAATACTGTTTGGAAATTAGAATATAAATTTTGACATTGTTTAAATAATAAAGATCTTGAAATAACTTCATTAGTGCCATTTAATTCATTAGTATTACTATATAAACTTAAATAAAGTGAATATAAATTTTGATATGATGTATAAAAATTAATTGGTAAGAAAGATAAAATAGTAACTAAAAATCCTCCTGCAATACTAACTATATTAGCGGCTTTATAATAATTCTTTTTTTCAACACTATATATTTGAGTAGACATAATTTCTCCTTTATACTTTAAATATTATACATAAAAGATTAAAAAAAATAAATTTATAAGTTATAATTATTTATATGAAAATAGAAAAATATAATAAAGAATTAAATTATTCTTATTCATTAGGAGCATTTCCTACTTTAGAATTAATTAAATATCATAAAGATGAAATAATAAATATTTATATTCATCCTTCTTTTACTAATGAAGAAGTTATTAATAAAATTAAAAATGAAATAGATAATTCTAAAATAATTTATAATGACACTAAAATATTTAATAAATTAAGTGATAAAGAAAATGTTTATATTATAGGTATATTTTATAAATATAAAACTAATATTAATTCTAATTATGATCATATATTATTAGATTCTATTTCTAATATGGGAAATTTAGGTACTATTATTAGAAGTTCATTAGGTTTTAATATTAAAAATTTAGCAATCGTAGATCAAAATATTGATTATTTTGATCCTAAAGTAATAAGAAGTTCAATGGGTAGTATTTTTGCATTTAATATTGAACACTTTAATTCTTTAAATGATTATAAATTAAGATTTAAAGAACACACTATTTATTCTTTTATGTTACAAGCTAAAAATGAATTAGCAAATTTTAAATTTGATAATAAATTAACTACTTTAGCGTTTGGAAATGAAGCTAGAGGATTACCTTCTATTTATTTAAATGAAAATCCTATCATAATTAAACATACTTCTTTAATAGATTCTTTAAATATTACTAACGCTGTTACAATCGCATTATATGAATTATATAATTCTAAAAATAAATAATTATGAAATTTATAAAAGAACAAAAACTATATTCATTAAATGAAATTACTACTTCTTTATCTTTAACAAGAAAAGAATTATTAGAGTTAGAATCATTAAATATTTTAACTCCCACTTTTAAAGATACTTCAAGTAATTATAGATATTATGATCCTTTAATAATCTTAAAATTAATAGAAATAAAAGAATTATTAAACGCAGGTATTTCTCTTCAAGAATTAAAATATTATTATGATAATAAATTATCTAAAGAAGATATTAAATTATTATTAAATTCAAAAGAAAACTCTATTTATAATGTTAAATTATTATTTAATGAAAATATATTATCTTTCTACAAAAGAAAATCTAATCAAATAATTTATTATTATGAAACAAGAAATATTAAAGATTTATCTTTAATTCCTGAATTAATTAAAAATATTTATATTCACGCTTTAGAAAAAGAATATATCTTTGATTCTTCTTATTTTCCTTTTGTTTTAATAAATAGAAATTCTTTAAATGATAAAGAATATAAAATAAGAATCTGTCTTCCTTTAATTAAAGAATATAAAGAAGAAAATATAAGTATAATAAAAGAATCTAACACAATTGTGTTAGATTCTTCAAAAGATTTAATTTCTTCTTTATCACTTTTTAATAATTTAATAGATTCTAATAATTTAAAAATAAAGAATACTATTATGTTTATTTATTATCAAAATAATTTAAATTCTAATAGAATAATTGGATTTTTAAATTAATCATCTAAATCACAAAGTAATAAAATACCTGGAATTAATCCACAGAATAATAAATCACAAACTCCAAATGCTACAGTATTTGGTTTTGTACCTTTATAAATATGGTAACTTCTAACTGTCATAGGAATCATCCATGCAAGTGGAATAATTAAAAATCCTGAACAAATTGTAAAAATTAAATTTAAAACGAATGCTGCTAATTTCATATATTTTTCCTCCTAAATATTTTTAATTAACTTAAGAAATAATTATTTTAAATTTCTTATTGGTTACATTTTATATATTTTTGTATCTATTGTCAAGTAAAATATTACAAAATATATATTTTTAATCTTCTAATAAATCATTACTTAAATCACAAAGTAATAAAATACCTGAAATTAAATTACAGAATAATAAATTAATAATTGCTAAAAACATTCTATTTTTACTTGTTTCTTTATACACTCTATAGCTATGAATAGTAATTGGAATACACCAAATTATAGAAATAGAAATTACTAATAAATTAACTCCATAATAAAAATAATTTTCAAAAAATAATAAAGTTACACCAGGAATAATTAATATTCCTAATAAACATGTAAATATTAAATTTATTATATACGCTACTTTTCTCATTATTATTTATTAATTACTTCTTGTTCTACTTTTTCATTATCACTAGTTTTATCATTAGATTTATCATTTACTTTTGAATAATCTACAGGATTATTAGTACCATAATCAATAAGTAATAAAATACCTGAAATTAATCCACAGAATAATAAATCACAAATAGCAATTGCTAAAGAATTCTTTCTAGTACCTTTATAAATTTGATAAGAAAAAATAGTAAATAAAATACCTACTCCTAAGCAAAATATCATAGATATAATTGAAGGAAGAATATAACCTGTTATTGAACCTATATAAATTCCTTCACTTGCTCCTACATTAGATAAATAAATATAATTAATAATATTACTAATAAGACTAATAAAACTTGATAATGCTCCAATACAAGTAAATACTAAATTTACAATAAATGCTGCTAATTTCATAATTTCTACCCCTTTTTTTGTAATCTAGAATAATAATCTAGATCTTTTTCTTTATTTTCTTTTAATTCTTCTTTTTCTTTAATTAAATTAAATTCATATTCTTTATATAAAGAAATAAATTCTTCATTATTTAAAGTTAAATTATAATTAGAAGAAGATACATTTATTTTATCATTTTCTTTATAAATTAAAATATCTTCTTTCTTATTTTTACTACCTTTTAAATAATATCCTTCATTTAATAAATTAATTATTTTTAATAATTTATTATCCATAATTAATTATCACTTCTAGAGAATCCATTTTTCATTTCTAATGATGAAGAATAAATTAATGAATTTAACACCTTTTGAGTTTCTTTTTTTAACATATTTACTAATTCATCATTAATAGAATCCGTTAAATTATTATTTGGTTTTATACATGTTAAACGATTCATCTCATATTGTTTATAATGTTTAAATAATATTTCATAAGATTTATTAAATACTGAATTTTGATATCTTTCTATAAATATTAAATTCTTTTTATAATGAGAATCTGCTAAAACACCAATTAATCTAGAATTCCAATAAAAATTATTAGAAGAATAATCAAGTGTAGTATTAGCTAAATAACTAGGAACTTTTAAAGTATCTTCATCCATAATAAATGGAATACTAGCATTAAATGCATTAGATCCAAAAGAAATCCATTCAATAGCAGGATACCATTTATTAGTATTATTTATTTCTATAATAGATAATACTGCAGTTCTATTAACTCCTATTGGTCTATAAATACTTTTAGAATTTTTTAAATAAGGATTATATTCTGTATTTTGATAATAACTACCTAAAATATATTTAACATCTTGAATAGTAATTTTCTTTTCAGGAACTTTACTCCATGGTAAATCATCACTAGTATAATTATATTTAGAATCTAAAGTATTAGGATTAAAATATTTTAACATGTAATAACTTCTTGGAGTATTATAAACATGATCTGAATCACTATGACTTCCAAATGCTAAACGAGGATTAAAAGGTTTATCAAATGAAATATTTAAATTAAATTGTTCTACAAAATCTTTTAAATCTTCACTACATATATTTTCTTTTTGATCACTATAAGCATCTTTAAAATCAAAATTATCTAATCCAAATTGATTAGGCATTACTACATATTCTTCATCTTTTACTCTTTTAGCAATAAAATGATGTCCTCCAATAGTTTCTACCCACCAAATTTCATTACCATCATTAAATGCAATACCATTTGATTCATATGTTCCATATTCTTTTAAAAGTTTACCAAGTCTTATAACACCTTCTTTAGCACTTTTAATATAAGGAAGAATTAAAGATATAAAATCTTCTTCTCCTATACCTGTTTTAACTAAAGGATCTGCTCCCATTACTAATGGATTAGAAGTAATAGTTTCAGTAGCACTCATTCCTACATTTAAAGAATTAATACCACTAGCGCCCCATACTCCTTCATCTAAATTAACATTAGGAGTTAAAGAATATTTTAAAGATTCTTTAGGTAATTTAATTTCTATTTTAGAAATCTTTGATTTATAAATTTCTCCATTTTCATTTTCTTTAATTATTTTTAATTTCTTAACATGAAATATTCCACTTGGTGAATCATCATTTCTTGCTATAATAGTACTTCCATTAAAACTAGCTTTTTTACCTACAAGTAAAGTTGTACAACTCATATTTTCTCCTTTATCTATTTAAAATATTATACCTTAATAATTTTACTATATTTTTAAATATAGTTATAAATATTTTATTTATAAATTAAATAAAAAAGGACTAACTTATTAAAGTTAATCCTTAAAAAATAATATTTTAATTAATTTTTAGCATATGGATTAGTACTAAATTTAGTAATATCTCCATTTGCTTTATAAGTTTTTAAATCAGTACTAAACGATCCTTCAATCCACTCATTATTCTTATCATATACTTTAAATCCAGCTTCACCGCTAGTATCAAATTTAACAATATCAGTACCATCTGGATCATATTTAATAGGATCATCAATTTTATTATTACTTAATGTAATAGATGAAGAAGAATCTAAATGATTCATACGAATAAATCTTCCATCTATTTTATTAATTGTATTACCTGTAAAAATAAATTTTCCTTTATTAACATTATTAGAAATTTGAATAACGTTATCACCTGAAGCATCATGTTCTACATTAGTACGAATTTGTTTATCATAATCAGTAAATGTATTATTTTTAACTTTTAAGTTATTTAATACTGCACTTGTATTATTAAAACAAATAGATTGTCTATAATTAGAAATAGTATTTCCTATTAACGCAATATTATTTAATCCATTCATATTAGTATCATCAAAATTTTTATCATTAGATCCAGTTCCTGCTTCAAAGAAATGATTATATAAAGTATCATCTCCATTTCCTTCTCCAGTACAGTTTTTTACTATAAATCCATTAACTAATAATGTTGAACTTTTTGTACCAGCATCATTATCTCTTAAAAGAATAGGAGTTTGTTCTTTTTTATTAAATTTAATACCTTCAATAGAAATATCTTCTAAAGATAAATATGATATAAAACCACTATTTTCTCTTCCCATTTCTTTTTGATTTGATGCAGGAGCTGAATTATACCACATTAATCCAGCTTCTACTTTAATTCCTTCGCAATTAACATTTGCTTCTTCTTTTGCTTTAATAGTTAACCCTTTAATAGCTCTATAATATCCTGGATAACTATCATCTTTATCTAAATCACTTCTTCTAGTAGAAACATTTAAATCTTGTCTTAAATATAATGTACTATAATCTCCTGCTTCAAGAATAATAGTAGCTTCATCTTTAATTTTATCTAAAGTAGCTTGAGCATTACTAGGATTAACATAATATACTCCATCATTAGAATTAGCTTGAATAGCTTCTACTGCATAAGATAATGTACATGATTTATTTTGATAATAATTACCAGCATCTAAAGGCATTTCAATAGTAACATTAATTTCTTCAGATCCTTCTTTTGATTCATAATTTTTATAAACACTTCTTAATGCTATTCCATCGTATTCTTCATTATTAATAGTTATTTTTAAACCATCAAATAATCCAGTATCTTCTAAAGATTTAATAACAGTACGATATTTAATATTAATTGTAGAATTATTTTCAACTTTAATTTTAAATGAAACTTTATCACCTGGCGCAATATTAGTTAATTTTAAATTTTGTTTTTCTTCATCTAATGTACATTCACCAGATAATAAATTATCTACTTCTTCATATTTTCCTTTAGTAGAATCCCATTCTTGATGTTTTTTAGTAATACTTCCATCAATTACAGCTTTAATATCTACTTTACCAGAACTAATAGCAACATTAACACTACTTTCACTAGTAAATAAAGCATAAGTTGAACCTGCAATAACACTTCCACATGCTAAGATAGATAATAATGCAGGTATAATAATTTTAGATTTTTTCATAATATAAACACTCCTTATTTTTATTAATTTAAATTTAAATCACTTAAATTAATATTAGATATATTGACATTAGAATCAGTATTATTTGAAATTTCTTTATTATATACGAATGTACTAGGGCGTCCATAAATTTTGCCGAAATATGCACCTTCACTACTAAAACTTTCAAATTTTCTATAATTAATTCTATTATCCCAATAAATATTAGTGTCAGAAACTTTATTGTCTTTAAGATATGTTGAATCGAAATATCCTGCTAAACCTCCAACATCTCTATATCCACTAATTTTACAATTTTCAACTACACAGTTATAAATTCCAGAATTGCTTTCACCCTCATTCATTTGTCCAACAATACCACCTGCTTTATCTCCATTATCATATTCATGCGTTGCGCTTGTTACATTTTCAGGAGTAGTAATAACGATTGAATTAGTAACTTTACAGTTCTTTATTGCAGAAGTAAATAAAGCTTGTCCAGCAACAACTCCAGCATAATGAGTTGATGTAATTCTAGCATTATTAAAATTTAAATTATAAACATTTGTATTAACAAGTTTACCAAAGAATCCTGAATAATAAAATTTAGAATGTAATACTTCATTCGCAGTTAAATTAGAAATAGTATGATTACCTCCATCAAATGTTAAGCCTGATATTTCAATATCTTGACCATCTAGATTATTTCTAGTAATAATAGGTGTCCATTCAATACCTTTCATATCTACATCATTCATTAATTTAATAGTACTAAATCCACCTGTAAATAATGCTGATTCAGTAGTAATATTAGCTTCTAATTTTCCATAATTTACTAAATCAGTTGCATTATATAAACATAATGTTTTTTCTTCTTGTTCTTTAACTTCAGCATTAGCTTGTATTGCTTCTACTTTACAAATAATTTTAGATTTCTTACCTTGATATTTATTTCCTGCAGTAGTAGGTAATTCAATACTTACATCAATAGATTTAGTTTCACTAGAAGGATCGATTTGAATATATTTAGAAACGGAAGTAATTCCTTCAAGATTTTGAGCAAATTCAATATCTTTAGTATTAAATGAAACATCTAATCCTTCAAATAATCCATTATCTTCTGAACAAGAAATAACAATTCTATAAAGAGCTTTAACAGTAGAATCATTTTTAACATCTATTTTAAATGAAACTTTATCTCCTGGAGTTACATTTTCTAAGTTTAATTCATCTTCTTTTAATGATGCTTTACCACCATTAAAAAATACTTTTTCATCATTTGTATTACTAGCAGCATTACTATTATCACTAATTGTACCATCATTAGAAATTTTTGTAGGTGAATAAACATTTAAATCTTTGATTGATGCTTTTACATCTACTTTACCAGAACTAATAGCAACATTAACACTACTTTCACTAGTAAATAAAGCATAAGTTGAACCTGCAATAACACTTCCACATGCTAAGATAGATAATAATGCAGGTATAATAATTTTAGATTTTTTCATACTTTTTTATTTTCCTTTTTTAAAAATTTTTATTCAGTTTTTTGAGTTGCGTTTATTGATAAATCAAAATAAACAGTTGAATTCATTGCGCTATTATTATTAGATAAATTTTCAAATTCTACTTTAATTGTAAATTCATCTGATGATTGTTTGATATTCATAGAACCTTTTGCAATTTCAAATGTTTTATTTTTATCATCTGCTAAATAGCCTTTACTTGTACCATTAAATGATATTTTCATTTGCTTAGCTAAATTACTCGGAACATTATCATTAACGTTAAAATTAATTGAATAATCAAATGCTACTGAACCAGAATTAGTTAATTTTAATGTAGCTTCATAATAACATCCTGGCACTACCATTTCTCCATCAGCAATATCGAAAATATTTGATGATGAATTAGTAAAATCCATAGTTTTTGTATTTTCACCTTTTTTTAATAATCCAGTAGATGTATCTAAATATTTTTTAGTTAATTTAGTTCTTTCTAATTTAAGATTTAAATTTCCTGCTATTAAATGAATACCTACATTTTGATTTAAATTCCATAATGAATAAGATGATCCAATTAAAACTCCAAATGATAATAATAGTAATAATAGTGAAGTCAATAATGTTAATCTTAATTTATCATTAGATTTTTCTTTTTCCATTTTGTTTCTCCTTTCACTTTTAAAAATATTTTAAATTTCTATTCAATAGTTTTTCCTCCTTTATCCATTATTTATCTCTTTTTGAGAATCGACATTTTTCTCATATTCTTCTAATTTCTTTTTGAGTTCTTCAATTTCTTTTTCTTTTGAAGAAACTTCATCAATTTGTTTAGATTTCTTTTCTAAATAAATTACTCTAGATATACGATAAATTTCATAAATAATAATTATTGAAGAAGGAATAATAAATACACATATAATTCCAATTGGAGTTTTAATTGTATAAATTAATAACCCTAATAAATAAGATTGTCCTACTACTTTTCCAATTACATAATTACTAGAATTTTCTAAAGAAGTATCAATAGTTTGAATAGATGCACTAGTTTCACTAGTTCTATTATCACCTTGAAGTTTAATAATATAACCACTACTATCTTCTTTTTTATCAATAGAAATAATTCTATGAGTAATTGTTTCTTGTCTTACATAGACATATTTAAATGTAAGAACATCTCCTTCTTTTAATGATTCATACCATGAATCACGTTTTTTAGTTTCTTCAGGTACAGTTTCAATAAAAATACAAGATTTTAATTTAATATCTTTAATTTCAAATTTTGAAGTATCTACATAATCACTTTTTTCCATTGAGGTAGATTCTACAATTCTTAATTGATAATTAAATACAGTAGCAGTTCCATCTTTATCTCTAGTAGAAGAAATAGTTAAAAATAAAGAAAAAATTACAAGTAAAACAATTAAGCCTACAAAAATGTACGCTAAAATATCTAAAATAATTTTAAATATGTTTTTTTTGTTATTTTTGCTTTTCATTTAAACTTCCTCAAAACATTAAAAAATATATAAAATCCTTATATTTTTCTTTATTTTAATTTGCTCAACCTTATTAAGTCTAACTAATTTTTAAGTCTAAATAAGATAAGTTATTTTATCTATACAAAAGCATTTTATTTGTTAATTTTTATTTTTTCTAATTTTATGCATTTAAATACTTAAATTATTGTATTTTTATTAATATTTAAATAAATCATTTATTGAGATAATACTTTTATATTTTTTTAAAATAAATAGGTATATAATTAAAATAATTTAAGGAGAGTTAATAAATGAAACAAACAGCAGGAAGAGATAATTTAGGTGAATTAGCGCCTGAATTTGCAAGATTAAATGATGATATATTATTTAATGAAGTTTGGGGTAGAGAAGATAAATTATCTTTAAAGAATAGAAGTATGATTACTATTGCTTCTTTAATGTCTCAAGGATTATTTCCTCAATTAAAAGCACATTTTATATTAGGTAAAAAACATGGGATTACTAAAGAAGAATCAGTAGAAATAGTTACTCATTTAGCGTTTTATGCTGGATGGGCAAAAGCATGGAGTGCTTTTTCTTTAATTGAAGAAGTTTATAAAGATAATGATAATGATATTTCTAATCATGGAGGAATATTTGGATTAGGTGAACCAAATACAAAATATTCTAAATATTTTATAGGAAATTCATATTTAAAACCTTTAACTGATCCTAATAAAACTAATGTATTTATTGCTAATGTAACTTTTGAACCAGGATGTAGAAATAATTGGCATATTCATCATTCTTCTAGTGGAGGAGGACAAATATTAATTTGTGTAGAAGGTAAAGGACTTTATCAAGAAGAAGGTAAAGATATAATAAAATTAAATCCAGGTGATGTAGTTACTATTCCTCCTAATGTAAAACATTGGCATGGTGCTACAAAAGATAGTTGGTTTTCTCATTTAGCAATTGAAGTTCCAGGAAGAGATACTTCTAATGAATGGTTAGAAAAAGTAAGTGATGAAGAATATAATAAGATATAAAAAATAAAGTTCTCTTATTTAAAAGAGAACTTTTTTTATATAATCTTTATTTATTTTTTTAAAATAAATTTACAATCAGGATAATTATTACATCCATAGAATGTTCCATATTTATTCTTTCTTTCTACTAATTTACCTTTACATCTAGGACAGATTCCATTTTTAATATCTTCTTCAGTTTTTTTAATATTTTTAATATGTTCTTTATCACTTATTTCAAAATTATAATTTAATAATTTATTATAAATATTATCCATTTCTTCTATAGTTAATTTAGTGCCATCATCAAATTCTTTTAAATATAATTTTAAATCTTTTAAATTAATAACATTAGAACAATTAATTTTATCTGCGTTATTTTGTACCATTACTACTAAAGAATTAATATGATATTTTTTATCTATAATTTGACTAAGATAATAAATATGAGATTTATTTTGTTTTAAAGGATTTAGAAATTGATGTTTTTCATTATAAAGAGTTTGAGTCCATTTATCTTGATTTTCATTACCAAATATCCATCCTTTATAATTTTTAGTTTCAATACAAAATATACCATTTTCTCTAATTTCTACATGATCTATTTGATGAGTTTTATTATTAGAATCAACAAGAATTAAATTATTAATTTGTCGATGTTCTACTTTATTAAATATTAAAGGATTTAATTCAGAATCTACTTTCTTTTCTCCTCTTTTTCCTTTTATATTATTTAAAACAGGTTTAGTAGTTATTTTAATAATTGTTTTTAATAATCCCATATTGATATCCTCGTTTAATTCATCATTATATTAATTATATATTTATTTTTTGTTTTTAAGATAAAAAAATATCTTTTATCTTTCTATTTCTCTTTTTAATTCTTCTTCACTAAGTAAATATGCTTTATATTTTTAGTATATAATTGATTATTAATATAAAGTGAAGAATATTTTGAAACATTTTCATCTACTTGAGCTAAAATTAAATAATTAGAATACAATAAAAACATTTTACAAATACTATTTGATAAATGCTTTGATAGTTTTATAAAAAAATAAATAGAAATATTTCAAAATCCTTTTAACATTTTTCAATTAAATTCGAAATATCAGCATAAATATCATTTGTTTGATTAGTATCAAATAATGCTAGTAATATAATATCGTTTTCTTCACTTTTCTTTTTTAACTAATTAAATTCGATAAATCATTATAACTAGGTTTAAAATTTGAAGTAAATTTTAAAATTTATATCTAAAAAATTAAAATACTTAAAAGATTCACTCTAAGAAAATGTCATAATTAAAAATAACAATATTATTATTTTTAATATTCTAATAAATCTTCAATATTACAGCCTAAAACTCTTGCTAATTTATAGAGTGTTTCAGCTTTTGCTTTATTTATATCATTTCTTCTTTGTTCGTACATTTGAATAGAACGAAGTTCAACATTTGCAAGTAATGCAAGTTTACTTTGAGATAAGTCTCTTGCTAATCTTAATTTTTTAAGATTAGTACATTCTATTTTTTTAAAATATGTATTTGCTATATCAAAAAATTTAGTTACATCAGCTTCATGTAAAGTTGGATAAAGTCTTAATACTTCTTCTACTAAAAGAAAATTATTTATTTTATAAAAAGAATATCCTTTTTTATATTGAAATTGTGCTAAAATCCATCCAGCCCGATAATATTTATTTTTAGTAATATTTTCTTTTTTTGAAATAGATCTTTTACCTTTATAAATTTCATTTAAATAATCTAATGCTGAACAAGTTAAATATTTTGGATTTCCTTTTTCAATTTGTTTCGCAACATTAGAATTAATAAAAGTATTCCAAAAAATTATAGGATTTATTCCTAAATTTACAGCATGTTCAAACATTATGCCTAAATTTTCAGATACATTTTCTAAATATAAATCACTATATGATTGGATCTCCATCTTTTAACCCCTTTCTAATAATATCCATAACAAATATGTCATTAATTAATATTTTAGATTTTCTTGTATCTTTCAAATAATCTTCTCTAGTTTTTTCATCTCTTGTTCTTCTTTTTATAAAATATTCTAGTCTATTAACACTTTCAAAACCTTCAAAATTAAGTTTATTAAATGCTAATTCACTAATTATTACAACTTGTTTCCCAAGTTCACCAAGTTCCATCGCATGAGTTAATTTTCTAATAGGAATTGTGTTATTAATAAAATCTTTTGCAAAACTAAAATATGAATCATCTGCTCTAAATCCAATAACTATATCATAATTAGTTACATCAATATAAAAATTTTTTACTAAATATTCTTTTGCTTTAATAGATATATCATTACTTAAATCAAAAGTTCTAAATTTTAAAAGTATTGCAATCCAGTTTAGTATAGAATATCTTTTATCAGTTAAATCTAAAATTTTAAGATCAGTTAAATCTATAGAATATTTGTTAGCAAATCCATTATCTTCATTATTACTACAAGACCATTCTTTTGCAAGTTCTAAACTTTCTGTACAATAAAAACCAAAACCATAATCATTTTCTGCTTTTCCTCCATGATAATATGGTTTTTTTATAATATCTTTCGAACCATGATAAATCACTAATTTTGACATATATTTTCCTTTTTTATTAAAAATATTATATCATTACAATGATATAGTTTCAATATAATAACATTTTATTTCATTATAATAATATAGAATAATTATTATTTTAAAATTATAAAAATTATAAATAGGTTATATAAAATAAAAAGTAAAACTATATACAATGAAATAAATTAAGCATTTTGAATTGAACGAAATATTACATTTAGATATAAACTTTATCACAAGGCTCCTTACACCTCCCAAAGGAAGTAGGTTTCCGCCTACAACAAACGAAAGGATTTTTTTATGAAGGCATCTTCTACCTTATTCTTATTTGTTTTTAAATATAATTCCTCTTTAGTTCCAACAAATAATAATTTACCATCTTTCATAATGCCAATTCTATCTGATAAGACTTTGGCTTCTTCCATATAATGGGTAGTTAATATAATAGTAATTGATCTTTTTAATTTATTAATGATATTCCTTAGCTCTCTACGTGTTATTATATCAAGACCAAGTGTTGGCTCATCTAAAAATAAAATTTTAGGTTTACTAATTAATGCTAGTGCAATTGATAATTTTCTTTGCCAACCACCGGATAATTTAGCAGCTTGTATTTTAACAACCTTATTTAATTCAAATGAATCATAGACATATTTTTTTATATCTTCTATTTCAGTTTTACCTATGCCTGAAAGCTTAGCATAAAATTCTATATTTTCTTTTACTGTAAGTTTTCTTGCATAGATACATCTATTAATTCTTTAATCTTATCAAAATCCTTATTTACTGAATATCTATCAATTAGAGTATCACCACTTGTTGACTTTGTAAGTGTTGATATCATTTTATTGTTGTTTTTTTACCAGCACCATTTACACCTAAAAGTGAAAATAACTCACCTTCATTAATTTCTAAATTTAAGTCGTCAACCGTAACAATATTTTTATAAACTTTAGTTAAATTAATTGTCTTTATTATTTCTATTTCCAAATTCTCCAAATAATTGGTAAAAAACATCCGCCTTAACTAAAGCAAGACCTTTTGTTTTATCTCCTATAACCATCAAAGTATCGCCTTCTTGTATATCAAACATCTTTCTAGCTTCAGCGGGAACAGTAATTTGACCTTTAGGACCTACTTTTACACTTACAATAAATTTATCATCTCTTACATCTTTCATATATTATTTCTCCATTTTATTTAAAAATATAATCTTACTCTTCTTCGTAATAATACGAATAATCAATTCCTTTCATAAATAATTCTCTATCGCAAATTTTATCTGTCAAAGCGGATGAAAGCAAATTTTTAATAGGTTTATCATTAAGTGGGCTATCTTTCATTGCGGCTAGGTATTCATTTTTATCAATTTGGGACCAGTCAATACACATATGAAGCCTGTTTTTTAAAAGGATATCTAGCCAAATTCTAGTGGATCTTCCGTTTCCTTCCATAAATGGATGCGCAATATTCATTTCAATATATTTATTTAATATTTGATCTAAATCAAAATCAGGCATTTTTTCAACGTCTTTTAATGTTTGTGGTAAGAACTCTCCATTAGCAAAAACAAATCCACCCTTTGAAATCGTTTTGGTTCTTATTTGTCCAGCAAAATCGAATAAACCTGCAAAAATATAAGCATGTATTTGTTGTAATCCTTTTACCGTTCCGACTTCAAAAGTTTCCAACAAATTACTTTCAAATAAATCATATGCTTTTTGTTTACTTTTCCCATCTAATGAATTATCCGAATTAGTAAACCAATCCAAAAATTTTGAACCATAATTAGATGGAAATTCTTTTGCCAACAAAATTATTCCATTTGAGTTTAAGGTGTCGGAATTATATTTTTTACCATCTTTAGCTTCTAATTTCAGTTGGGTAGTCGCACTAACCAACTCACTTTTTTCTTTTTTTAATTTATTTTTAAAATACTTCCAGTAATTTCTATTTTTTTCATAATCGCCTTCATTACGAATTGCCCCAATAACATCTAAGACACTAAAGTACCATCGATTTTCATCTTCGTACCAAACCGCTCTTACCGGTTTATCGTTATAAAATTTAATAGAAATTTTTTTCATATTTGTACTCCTTTTTGTAACCAGTGGTATCATAATTATATTTGCCTTGAAAAGGTTTAGAAAATTTTTAGCTCAAGCAAATTTATCCAAACAGTGTTAAAACAATTTTCGTAAATCTTGTGTCTTTTATAGAATTAAAACCCTCTATATAAACTACTCTCATTAAATCATTTCAACTCAAAATGAAAATTCGCTAGATTTTCTTACATTTCTTATTTTACTATAAACATTATATAATTGCAATTTTATATATTATTAATATAAAACGTGCAAAAAAATTTAACGCCATTAATCAAAGCGTATAATTCGTAGAAACATAAACTTGCATCTCCGATTTCATCAAATAGGCTCTCAATAAAGAATTAAAAATTAAATAAAATGGCTAAATATAGATAATTTAAATAATTATAAAAAAGGTTTGATATCGTTGTATCAAACCTATATGTTCTTTATGGAGCACCATACGAGAATCGAACTCGCGTATTCAGCTTGGGAAGCTAACGTTCTACCATTGAACTAATGATGCATCTAAAATATTTAATAATTATAAAAATAATATTAAATATTTTCTATTTCTTTTTTAGTTTTCTTATTTTTAATAATTAAATAAATATCTTTAATAATAGGAATTAAAAGTAATGTTCCAAATATTGTTCCTATTAAACCTGCACATAACGCAAAGAAAGATTCTTGAAACATATTAATAACAGGATCTTTACTAGGATAAAAAATCCAATTAGTTTTACCTGGGAAAAACAAATTATGAAAACAAGTAAATAAACTATAAAAATTAATTAAAGCCCATATAACAATAATTAATAATAAAAATAAAACTCCAAAACTAATCCATGATTTTAAACTAAAATTTTTAAATTTTAATAAAGTAAATTTATTTAATTTTAATAATGTTGTAGTAATTATTAATCCTATCGAAGATATTAAAAATACAATATTATTAAGTAAAAATAAAGGTACACAATCTAAAAAATGATTCATTCCTTCTTCACTATAAATAAATACATTTCCTAAAGAAAATGGTTCAAAAAATATTAATGAATCCATTAAAGAGTCATAACATAATTTTAATTCTGCATAAGTTCTATCTGCGTAATAAGTTAAATTAAGTAAATCTATACACATATAGAAAAAAGATCTACAAAAAAGAATAAACGTTATTCCTAAAGTAAATGCAAAAAATAAATAAAATATAGAATGTAATATTGATAAAGTAATATCTAATATTTTCTTTTTATTATCATTTAAAACCATACTTAATTATTTTAAATTTTTTGTATCAATTTTTCCAATTAAAGTTGTAGGTAATTTATCTAAATACACTATTTCTTTAGGTTTTGCAAAAATTGTACATTCATTAACAATATTTCTAATAATTTCTTTATCATAATTTTTATTAGGATAATTTTTATTTAATACTACAAATAATTTAATCATTTCTCCAAAATGATCATCTTTTACTCCAATTGCAGCACATTGAAACACAAAAGGTAAAGAAGAAACACAATTTTCTACTTCACTTGGAAAAATATTAATACCATTAACTTTAATAATTCTTTTTATTCTTTGTTCAAAAACAACAAATCCATCTTCATCAATTTTTCCAAAATCACCAGTATGTAAATATTTAATTCCATTATACATAAAGAAAGGATCATCAATTTTTTCTTTTTGAAATACATAACCATTCATTAATGTATCTCCTGCAATACAAATTTCTCCTTCTTCATTAACATTTAACATTTCATTTTTATCATTAAAACAATTAATTTCTACATTATGTAAAGGTTTACCTACTGTATAAGATTTATTATCTTTAATACGATTAACACTACAAACTGCTACTGTTTCAGTTAATCCATATCCTTGTAATAATCTACATTGAGATCCTGATTTAATCATTACATCATCAAATCTATCAAGTAAACTTTTAGATACAAAATCTCCTCCAATAAAAGCAGTTTTCAAACATTTTAATTTTTTACCTTTAAATCCTTTAGTGTGTAATAAAGCTTCAAATAAACGAGGAACTCCAATTAAAACAGACATTCTTTTCTTTTTTATTAATTTAATTGTTTCTTTAGCACTAAATTTAGGCATTAAACAATCACATCCTCCAAATATAAAAGAAATATGAATTCCTATTCCTAATCCAAATCCATGAAACATAGGAAGAGCACTTAACATATACATTTTTTCATTATAATTTTCATCAATTCCTAAAATATCATAAGCATTTAAACATACTGAATTAATACTAGAAGAACATAAAGATACTGTCTTACTTTCTCCCATTGTACCTCCACTATGAAGATAAATTGCGTCTTTATAAGCATCTTTATTATATTCTTTATATTCTTCTTTATTTTCATAAAATTTATCAATTTTATAATAATTATCTAATTTTAAATAAGATAGTTTTTTCTTATTTTTCTTATTATATAAATTAGTTTTAAATTTACCTAATTCATGAGCAGGACAAATAGGAACAACTTTAATTCCTTCTTTTTCTAAAGACATAAACTCTTCATATCTAGTATCTAAAACAAATAATATCTTAGATTTTAATCTTAATAAAATTTCTTTTAATTGATCATATTTCATTAAAGGATGAATAATATTTGAAATAGCACCTATTTGATTAATTGAATAAAATAAATAAACTGCTTCTGGAATATTAGGAAGACACATTGTAATACAATCATTTTCTTTAAATCCTAAATTTTTAAATTCTTTTGCAAAAGAATTTACTTTTTTTAATAATTCATCATATGTAAAAAATTTACCTTTATAATATAAAGCATTATTAGAATGATATTTTTCTACATTTTTTAATAAATATTCATAAATAGTATAATTTTTAAATTCTTCAAACATAATTAAACAATCCTTTAAAATTTAATGTGAAATCCACATGCTAAAAATAATATTACGTGTATTAAAGTAATAAGAGGAATATGAAGTAAATAAATCCATAATGTTTTTTTACCTACATAAGAAAAACATTTACACCACTTAGGTTCTTTTTTAAATAAAGATTCTTTATTTTTATAAATTAATTCTCCACATAAAGAACCAAGCAACATATATGCTAAAAAAGGTACTAAAGGAAAAAAATCTCCTCCAAAATTAGAAAATCCAAATATATTTCCTAATATCCCAATAATAAAACTAACTGGAGAATTAACATCTAAATGATATGAAGGAAATTGAATTTTAAAATATTCTCCAAGTAAAATTAAAATCCAACTTGTTATTCCTACTACAACAATCCAAATCTTAAAATTATTATTAGATAATTTATATACTAATTTCTTTAAATAATAAGTAATTAAAATAGAAGTTCCAAGACAAGATAATACTCCAAAAGAAATTAAACTATCTTGAGGATTTAATACTTTAAAACCACATAAAATAGATGTAACTAAAGTAATAATTAAACCACATCCTATACAAATTAATCCTCTTTTTGTATTATTTTTAGAAAAATTAATACTTATTCCTGATATAAAAAAGAAAATAAATAACACCATTAATCTAAATACAATTCTAAAATTATTTGTGTAATACCATGATCCAAATTCATGATAACCTACTAAAAAAGAAGGAATATTTGGATTACTCCATCCTCCTATATCAAAATATTTCCAAATAAAATCATGTATTTGCCACATTAAATGATCAAATACCATTAATAAAATACAAATACCTCTTAAAAAATCTATTTCCCAAACTCTTTTAGAAACTTTTACTTCTTTATTTTCTTCAAGAGCTAAATTTTCAACATTTTCCACATTTATATTATAAATTATTTATATTCTAAAAAAAAGAACACATTTTTTAAGTGTTCTCTAGTTATTCTAGTATTAATTACTATTATATTAGTTTTAATTACTAGTTATTATTATTTAACTTTTTTCTATTATTTTTTTGAATAATTGAATTAACAATAATTAATATTCCTAAAATAATTAATATTGAACCCGCTAAATAACTTCCAAGAGTTAAATAAGATACATTAATTTCTGTTCCTTCTAAATAACTACCTGCATCATTAAAACCATTTTGATTAAAATATAAAAAGAAATAAATTTCAAATAATGTAGCAATTCCTATTCCTATTTCTAATGATCCTAAAATATATCCAGGTATTACTTTTTTAAATAAGAATAATCCTACTATAAATAAAAGAATCGCACCTAATAAAAGTCCAATAGTAATATAATTCATATTAAATGTAGCAAAATTAATATTATCAATAGTAATTGAAGTATTTCCAAATAAAGAAGAAACATCTAAAATACCTTTTCCTATTAAATCTCCACCTAAGATTAAATATTTCCCAGGTACTGATATTGTTAATAAATAATCAGTAATTAATAAAGTATTTTCTAATTCACTAGTAAGTTTTACCTTAATAGGAATATAATAAATTAAAATTACTGCTAAAGATAATAATAGTAATCCTAAAATAAAATAAATACAAAAATATATTTTTCCTTTCTTCATATCTTTCTCCTTTTAAAATTAAAAATTTTAATGAAATTATTTAAATTAGTGATATTTTATCCTTTATCACTAATAAATTCTATTACCTTAATATAATACTTTTATTTAATAAATAAATCTACTTGAATTAACTTTAAATCATAGTTATAATATTTAAGCGTGCTTCCTTAGCCAAGTTGGTAAGGCAATTGACTGCAACTCAATGACCAGTGGTTCAAATCCGCTAGGAAGCTCCAAAATAAATATTACTCTAGTATCTACTAGAGTTTTTTATTTACTTAAAAAGGATGAAATATTTCATCCTTTTTTAACTTTATTCTCTTAATTTCTTTCTCTTTTTAAGTTTATAAATTCTAATTAATTTATAACTACCTAAATATCCTAAAAATAAAACTACAATAGTAATTAAACTTACACTTATCCAGATAGGTAATGGATTAACTTTAACGTCTTCCCACATTGATAAAATCTTATCATTTTGAGATCCATAATCTTTCATAATATATAAATTATTAATTTGATCACTTGAAGGATATTGAGCTTTTAACGCTCTTCCTTCTAATGATTTAAAATCAGTATGAATAAGAATTTTAACTTCCCCATTCTCATCTTTTTCAAATTTAAATATTCTTGAATCAATATCTTCTCCTTCATCTTCAAATATCTCTTCACTAATATAAGCTAAATCTATTTCAAATTCATCATTAAATTTAAAAAATGGAGTAATATCATAAGTATCATAACTTTCTAAATCTTCATCTTCAATTCCATCACTTAAATCATAAGTATAAAGAACATATGCTAATAAAGAAGTACTTAAATTTTCATCAATTCCAATATATTTATCATTACTAGAAATAAATGAAGTATATCCATTATAAGACATATTTAAACTTGCGTTAGTAGGATCAGATAAAAAATCTAAAAATTCTAAAGTATATTTATATTCATCACTACTATAATATGTTTCTTCATGTTTTGGTAAACACCAAGCATCAAACCACATATTTGCACCTAAAGAAGGTATTGAATAATATAAATTAACAGGATTATCAGATTCTATTTCCCAATCATCATCTGCATAAAAACCTCTATTAATAGAATTAACTGCATCTCCACTCCATGCTAAATTAACACCTATTTTTTGAGTAACAATATCATTTTTACCACTATCAACTTCAAATCCAAAAATATTATCTTTTAATTCTAATAATTTATTTTTAACCTTAGTAATAGATTCATTATCACTACTATTAAATTTATTACTTCTTAAATCATAATCATCATTAGTATTTAAAAAATAATCTTTATAAACTTCAAATATTCCAAGAGCGTATGTATCACGCATTGAATCTTTAATAGATTGAGTTTTATTTAAAATAGAATCCCAAAATAAAGAATATCCATCATTACTTTCAAATAATTCAATTATTTTTTCTATTTCTTCTTCATAAGATAAATCTTTAAATCTTGAATCATTTTCTATTAATGATCTATTATTTTTTAAAATAAATTCAGGATTATATAAAATACCTAAAGTACCCCACATATATCCAATCGCATAATCTTTTAAAGAATCATTACCATCATCATTTATTTTAACTTTATTTAATAATCCTGAATCATCATCAATTGATACAATATAATCTGTAACAAAAGAAGAATAATTAGGTAATAAATCATAATTTACTTTACTTAAAGAATCTTCTCTTGCTAATCTTTGTACCATATAATCACTAGTACAAATAGCGTCATAACTAGTTTTACCAGTTTTTAAAGTATTATACATTGTTTCATTAGTGTCATAAGTATCATAAACTACTTGTACTCTTTTATTATCTTTTAAATAAATATAATCACTAAAATTATCTAATAAACTTTCATCAATATAATCTTCTGCATTTAAAACATGTATTAATATTTTATTAGAATTATCTACTTTAGTATTATTATTACATCCTACAAGTAATAAAGAAATTAAAGATATACTTAAAATTGATTGTAATTTTTTCATAATTATCCTCTCCTTCTTTTCTTTTGTTTACTTGTTTTATTGTTATAAATAGTTATTAAAATAACTGCTAATAAAACAATTAAAAATATAATTGTAGTTAAAGGTCTCATTTCAGGAGGAATAGGTCCTTTTTTAATTTTAGCTTGTACTAAAGTAGATAACGTTTCAATAGATTTATCTCCACTTAAAAGTCCACTTCCACGAGTAAATACTGTAACAATAAAATCATCTAACGATAAAGTTATAGAAAGTAAGAATCCACTTAAAACTCCTGGTAATATTTGAGGAATAACTACTCTATTTAAAGCTTTTCTAGGACTACATCCTAAATCCATAGCAGCTTCATATAATGATGGATCCATTTGAATTAATCTTGGTTTAACATTTAAATATACAAAAGGTACTGAAATAACAATATGTCCAATTAATAAAGTCCAAAAACTAAATAATTGAGTATGAAATATTGTATTTCCTAAGAAAACAAACATAACTACAAGTGATAACGCCATAACAATTTCAGCATTAACTACAGGTATTTGATTTAAATTTTCAATTAAATGTCTAGTTCTTTTTTTACTATAAAATGCTCCAATAGCACCAAAAGTACCTAAAAAAGTAGAACATACTGCACTAATAACTGCAATAATAACAGTATTTCCTAAAGCTACCATTATTTCTTCACTTTGAAATAATTTACCATATAAATCAAAAGAAAAACCATTCCATTGACCAATATAAGTAGTATTAGTAAAAGAAAAAACTATCAATACAAAAATAGGAACATACATTAATAGTAACATTAAAAATAGATAAACATATCCAAATCCTTTTCTTACCATTTTGAACCCTCCTCTTTTTCATCTTTAGATGTAAAATTACGAGTTAATAACATAGAAATAGTTACAATAAATAACATAATAATTGCCATAAAAGACGCACTATTCCATTGATAATTAGAGAATCCTAAATAAATAGAATTACCAAATAAAACAATTTTACCTTCACTTAAAATTTCAGGAATAACATAACTTGACATAGTAGGCATAAATACCATTTGAGCAGCACTAATTACTCCTGGAATTGTTTGAGGAAATATAGATTTTGTAAATACTTGAAATCTATTACATCCTAAATCAATAGCAGCTTCTATTTGTTGATTATCAAGTTTTAACATTGTTGAATATAAAGGAAGAATAACAAATGGTAAATAATTATATACTAATCCTATTAAAGTAGCAGTATAAGGATATTTACCTCCATTAATTCCAATCCAAGTTAATACATCTCTTGTAGCACCTGTTCTTAAAACGAAATTAATCCACATAGGCATAACAAATAACATAACTACAACATAATTAAAATTATATTTTTTACTTGCTAAAATATACGCAATTGGATATCCAAGTACTAAACAAATTATTGTATTAATAACACTAAAAAGTAAGGATTGTATTAATACATTTAATTTATTAGTAGATGTAAAAAAACTAACTAAAGCATCAAATGTAAAATTACCATTTGAATCTGTAAAAGCATAATAAACAATAAATAAAATTGGTAAAACTATAAATAAAATTAAAAAGACTGCATAAGGAATACAAAGTTGTTTCCTTTTTAAACTAAATCTCATAGTTACTAGCCTCTTTTTTAAGTCTCATTTTAATATCTTCTTTAGATATATAAACACCAACTTTATCATTTAAATTATATGAATATTGAGAAACACAAACAAAATCTTCTTCAGTTTCAGTTCTAATAATATATTGATAATGATCACCTTTATAAACACTATCTACTATTTCACCTACTACTATTGCTTTTTCACTTTCAATATCATCAATAATTTCAATTTTATCTAAAGGTACTTCTACTACAACATCTGCATCATTAAAATTATAAGTTTTCTTTTTCTTATCAATAACATTACCTTCTTCATTTAATTCACCTTGTTCTACAAGTTGAGTAACATTACAATCAAAAGCAACTTCATCAATCATAACTTGATTATTTTTATTAATCCAAGCATCAGTATAAATATTCATAGTAAAATCTTTTTTCATAATATGAATAGAATCTTTTTCAATTAAAAGTCCTACTGTTATTCCTTCTTCATATTCTTTAGTAGATTTAATCATAATTTCATTTTTACCTACTAAAGCAATATATTGATAATTTAAACCTTTAAAGATTTTATTAACAATTTTACCATTAATCATACCTTCATTCTCATTTACAATGATGATGTCTTCAGGACGAATAACAACATCTACTTTTTCATTTAATGGGAATTTATCTAAGCATTCAAAATTATAATCTAGTAATCTAACTTTATTTTCACCTACAATAGTAGCATTATAAATATTACTTTCTCCAATAAAGTCTGCAACGAATGCATTTTTAGGTTCATCATAAATTTCTTTAGGTTTACCAATTTGTTGAATTACTCCATCTTTCATAACAACAATTGTATCACTCATTGTTAAAGCTTCTTCTTGATCATGAGTAACATAAATAAAAGTAATTCCTAATTTAGTATGCATTTCTTTTAATTCGATTTGCATATCTTTTCTCATTTTTAAATCTAATGCTCCTAAAGGTTCATCAAGTAATAAAATTGTAGGTTCATTAACAATTGCTCTTGCAATAGCAACTCTTTGTTGCTGACCACCTGATAAAGTTGCAATATTTCTATCTTCAAGAGCATCTAAATCTACTATTTTTAATGCTCTTGCAACTTTTTCATCAATTTCTTTAGCGCTATATTTTTTATATTTATATGCTTGAGAAGGATTTTCTTTAAGAAATTCAATTTCACTTTGGAGTTTTAAAATCTTTTCATTTTTTTCTTCATCTCCCATATGTTTTTTCTTTTTAATAAGTGAAATTTCATTTTTTAATTCTTTAATTTTCTTTTTATTAATTTTTAAAATAGGATTACCTTTAGAATCCTTTAATTCTACAGGAATTTTTTTAAGTCTTAATCCAAAAGCAACGTTATCATAAACATCCAAATGTGGGAAAAGAGCGTAACGTTGAAAAACCATATTAATTGGTCTTTTATTTGGAGGTAAGTTTGAAATATCCTTACCTGATAATAATATTTCCCCTTTTGAAGGAAACTCAAAGCCAGCGATCATTCTTAATGTAGTAGATTTACCACAACCTGAAGGACCTAAAAAGGTAACAAATTCACCTTTTCGAACATAAAAATTAAAGTTATCTACTGCAGTCATTTCATTGCTATAGATTTTAGAAACATTTTTAAGTTCAATAATTTTGATATCATCCATTTCTAATTCTCCTATTAAAAGTAATAAAAAATTACTTATAAATATTAAAAATATATCTATTTTTTTTAAAAAAAACAAGAAATTTTTTTCATTAAAAAAAGTGTTAATTTTTTTTAACACTTAATTTTTAAAAAATATACGATAAATATGCTACTT
>CAVCSZ010000011.1:31158-43231 GCA_963605025.1 bacterium
TCTTAACATTTTTAAAGTAAAATTTTCATCACTTTTTTAAAGAAAAATAATAATATTTTTATTAAAAATTTAAATTTTAAAAAGTAAATATAAATTAAAATAATAAAATTATTATCATTATTAAATTTAATACTTAAATAATTAGAATATATCTTCTCTAATTATAGTGTCTTCTTTATCTTTTCCTGTTCCAATTATAACTACTTTACATTCAAGATAATCTTCAATAAATTTAATATATTCTTTACAAGTTGGAGGTAATTCATCAAAATTAGAAACGTGTGAGAAATCTTTTTCAAAAGGTTTAAATTCTTTATATATTGGTTCACATCTATTTAAATCTTTTAAAGAAGTAGGTACATAATCAATTACTTTTCCATCAAGTTTATATAATACACATACTTTAATTTCTTTAACAAAATATAAAATATCAAGTAAAGTTAACGCAATATATTTAAATCCATTAACTGCTTGAGAATATTTAAGTTGTACTAAATCTAAATAGCCTATTCTTCTAGGACGTTTAGTATTTACTCCATATTCATGTGCTAATTCACGAATAGTTTCACTATCTTTATTAAATATTTCAGTAACAAATGGACCTTCTCCTACTCTTGTAGTGTAAGCTTTAACAATTGCTAAAGCACCTTCAATATAATTAAGTCCTATTCCACTTCCAGTTAATGCTCCTCCTGCTATTGTAGATGAACTTGTAACATATGGGAATGTTCCAAAATCAATATCTAACATTGTTCCTTGAGCACCTTCAAATAATATTTTCTTATTTTGTTTTCTTAAATTATTTAATAAAGAAACAGTTTCTTTAATATGAGGTTTTAAAAATTCAATAATTTCTTCATATTTTTTATATGAAGTTTCAAAATCTATTTCTTCTCCATTATATAATCTAATTAATTCATTAGCGTCTTTTAATTTTTCTCTATATAATTCTTTAAAATCAGGGTCAATTAAAGAAGACATTCTTAAAGAACTTCTTTCTGCTTTAGAAGTATAAGCAGGTCCAATACCTTTTTTAGTAGTACCTATTTTATTATTCTTTAATCTAGATTCTTTAAGTCCATCAAGTACTAAATGATATTCTAAATCTAATGTAGCTTTATCAGAAATAATTAAATTATTTAAAGAATAACCATCTCTAATTAATTCATCCATTTCTTCTTTTAAATGTAAAGGATTAATAACCATTCCATTACCTAAAATATTTAATGTATTTTCATTAAATATACCACTAGGAATAGTTCTTAAATGATATTCTTTATTATTAAAACAAACACTATGTCCTGCATTATCTCCACCTTGATATCTAACAACTACATCAGCGTGACTAGATAAATAATTAGTAATTTTACCTTTACCTTCATCTCCCCATTGAGCACCTACAACTACTAAACTTTTCATAATAATCCTACCTTTTTATAAATATAATTTATTTTTTCAAATACATAATCATAAGAAAATAATTCATCTAATTCTTTTTTAGTTAATATTTTTGAATATATTTCATCTTTTTCAAGTAATTCTTTTAATTCTATTTTAGAATCCATTGCAATAAAGGCTAAATTTTGTATTCGATCATATAATTCTTCTCTACTATAAGAATTATTTTTTAAACAATAATTTAAAACTTTACCACTATAAATAACTCCTTTAGATAAATTAATATTTTCAATCATTTTATCAGGATGTACATCTAAATTAATAAGAATATTATTTAATCTATTAAACATATAACAAATTAAATTAATATCATCAGGAAGATAAATTCTTTCTGTAGATGAATGAGAAATGTCTCTTTCATGCCATAAAGGATTATTTTCAAATGCTACATTTAATGAAGAAATAACAATTCTTGAAAGTCCACATATATTTTCACATCCAATAGGATTTTTCTTATGTGGCATTGCACTACTTCCTTTTTGACCTTTAGAGAAATGTTCATTTATTTCTCCTACTTCAGTTCTTGAAAGATGTCTAATTTCAAGTGCTATTTTATTTAATAAAGACGCAAATTGTGCTAATGAATAAGTATATCCTATAAGTCTATCTCTAGATAAAACTTGAGTAGAAATATTAGGTCTATTTAATTCTAAATTAGTACCTACTAATCCTTCAAGTTCATAAGGTAAATTAGAAAAATTACCTACTGTTCCAGAAATTTTTACTACTTCTACAAATTCTTTTTCAAAATTAAATCTTTGAATATCTCTTTTTAATTCATCATAAAAATATGCAAATTTTAATCCAAATGATGTAACTTCAGCGTGTATTCCATGACTTCTTCCAATACAAGGAGTATCTTTATATTTAAGACTTAATGATTTTAAAGTTTCTAATAAATTTTTAGAATATTCTAATATAATTTTATTAGAATCTTTAATTTGTAAAGATAAAGCAGTATCTACTACATCAGTAGAAGTTAAATTATAATGTACCCATTTTTTTTCATTTCCTAGATATTTATCTAAAGAACGAGTGAACGCTATAACATCATGCTTTGTTTCTTTTTCTAGTTCATTAATTTCTTTAACATTTACTGTAGCGTTTTTTAAAATTAATTCATAATCATTCTTAGGTATAATTCCTAAATCTACATAAGCTTTAATAACTGCAAGTTCTACTTTTAAAAAATATTCATATCTACTTTTTAAAGAAAATATTTTATCTATTTCTTTAACACTATAACGTTCTATCATAAATTACATCTTTTCTTTAACTTCAATTCCAATTAAATTTAAAGCATTTTTTAAAACAATTGAACATGCTTTAACAAGTGCTAATCTTTCTTTAGATAATTCAATATTATTTTCATCAATAATTACTGAATCATTATAATAACTATGGAAAGTTTGAGCAATTTTATAAATATAATTACATAATTTATTAACTTCTTTACTAATAGAAATTTCTTCAATTTCTTTTTTAAATCCATCTAATAATTTCATTAATTCAACTTCTTTAGGATGAGTTAATAAAGGATAAGATTCTTTAATTTCATAAGAAGAATCTTTTTGTAAAATAGAAGCCATTCTAGCGTATGCATATTGAATATAATAAACAGGATTATCACTAGATTGTTTTCTTGCTAATCCAAGATCAAAATCAAAATGAGAATCGATTGGTTTAGAAAGGAAGAAATAACGTGCAACATCTACTCCAACATCTTCACATAATTCTCTAATTGTAATAGCGTTTCCTGTACGTTTAGACATTTTTACTTCTTTTCCATCTTCCATTAAACGAACAATTTGAACAATTAAAACTTCTAAAGCATCTGGATTATATCCTAAAATTTTCATTGATGCTTTTAAACGTGCAATATATCCATGATGATCTGCTCCTAAAATATCAATTAAATAAGGATATCCTCTATCAAATTTATCTTTATGATAAGAAATATCTGGAGTTAAATAAGTTAAACTTCCATCACTTTTAACTAATACTCTATCTTTATCATCGTTAAAATCAGTAGTTTTTAACCATAAAGCACCATCTTTAAAATATGTATAATTACTAGATTTTAAAGCATTTAATCCATTTTCAACTTTATTTGTAGAATAAAGATCTCTTTCACTTTGATAATGATCAAATTCTACACGATATAAATTTAAATCTTTTTTAATTTTATCTAATTCTAATTCAGTACCTAAATCTTTAAAATATTTTAACGCAACATTTTCATCTTCATGAATCCATTTATCACCATCTTGATCTTTAATTTTATTTGCTAAAATTTTAACATCTTTTCCTTGATATCCAATTTTTTCTAAATCAAATGGTAAATTTAAAGCTTCTTTATATCTTTCAAATAAAGAATGTGATAAAACTTCAATTTGATTACCAGCATCATTTACATAATATTCTCTTAATACATCATAACCTGAAAATGATAAAATTCTTGTTAAAGAATCTCCATAAGCAGCACCTCTAGCGTGACCTAAATGTAAATCTCCAGTAGGATTAGCACTGACATATTCTACCATTACTTTTTTATTTTTATTTAATTCACTTCTTCCATAATCATCATTTAAAACTAAACAATTTTTAATTACTTTACTTAATGAATCTTCTTTAATAAAGAAATTAATAAAACCAGGTTTAATAACATCAACTTTCTTAATTAATTCATCTTTTTCTAATTCTTCTTTTAATGAATTAGCAATATCAAAAGGATTATCATGTAATTCTTTTGATAAACGCATTGCAATATTAGTAGAATAATCTCCAAATTTCTTATCTTTTGGAGTTTCAATCATTATTAAATTATCTTTATCATTTAAATTAAATTTAATACTTAATGCTTCTTTAATTAAATTTATTAATTTATCATTTATTTCACTCATGTTATACCTTCCTAAATACTATAAAATTATACTTATTTTTAGATACTTTCTCAATTAAAATAATATTTATAATTTTATTAAATAATAGATACTTAAAAATTATTAATTTAAATTTATTTTTATAAGCATATAAATAGATATAAATATTTTATAAATATATAATTTTTATATGGAATATAATATTTATAAAATTAATTTTTTAACAGAAGGATTAGAATCTAAGCTTTTAGAATTTAGTAAACTTTATTATGAATCTAATCATAATAATTATAATGTAAATAAAGATGATCTTTATAGTAATGATAGAATTATATTATTAATTAAAAATGATGAAGATTTTTTAGGATATTCTTATTCTAAATTAATAAATAATTATGTTTATATTAAAGTTATTTATCTTAAAGATAAATATAAAAATATTGGAATAGAAGAAAATATTATTAATTTTATTAAATTAAATATTTCTAAAAATATTATCTTAGATTTATAAATTATTATAAAATCTTTTTATTTACTTATAAAATAAAAAGTGTATAATATTTTTACTAATTAATATTTGAAAAATAATTTAATTAGTGATATTATTATTATCGCTGGCCTTATAGCTCAGCTGGATAGAGCAACAGCCTTCTAAGCTGTGGGTCAGGTGTTCGAATCACCTTAAGGTCACCAATATTAAATTTAAAACAGCATTATATGCTGTTTTTATTTTGCTTATTTTTATGATTGTGTTATTATTTTTATTATGAATGAAGAAAATTTAAAATCAAAAAAGAAAACATTTTTATTTATTTTTTATATATTAATGGCGTTTAATGGAGGCTTTTTTGAAATATATTCATTATATGGTTTTAAATTATTTACTTTTTTACAAACAGGTAATGTTGCAAATGTTACTTTTAATTTTATAAATAATAATAATGAATTAGCATTTTTAAATTTAACTTCTCTTATAAGTTTTATAATTGGTTTTAGTGTTATTATTTTACTTTCAAGATTAATTAAAAAATTAAATAAAGATAATTTTATTATTTCTTTATTTGGATGTATGTTTTTTATTATTTTAATTATGTGTATTCCTACATTTTATAATTTTGGATTTATGAGAATATTTGAAGTTGTTTTACTAACCTTTTATGGAGTAGTTTTATTAAATGGATTTAAATCATTTAATGGAGTAGATTTTGTACCTACAATGACTACTAATAATTTAAGAAGATGTGTAGAAAATGGAATAGAAGGACATTTAGATAATGATAAAGTTAAAAAAAGTAAATTTATTACTTATTTAACAATATTTATTTCTTTTGCAACAGGTATTATTACTTCTAGTTTATTACTTTGTTATTTGCATATTGATTCATTTATAATTAATAATGATTATGGTTATGATATAAATTTATTTTTAATTATTCCTTTAATTACTACTATTATTGATTATATTATTTATAAATTTCATAAAGAAGAAATCAATCCTACTAAAAAAGAATCTATTAATTAGATTCTTTTATTTTATCAAATATTTTATTATTTAATTCATTAAAAGAATTAACTACATTCCCTTTATTTAATTCTTCTAATTTATCTTTATTTCTTAAATTAAAATAACTTACTGAAATTAAATCTACATCTACTTCTTTCATTGAATAAATATCATTAATTGAATCACCTATATAAATAATTTCATTATTTTTTAAATTATTATCTTTTAATAAATTTCTTATTGAAGTAGGTTTATTTACTCCTTTAATGCTTCCATAATAATAAGATTTAAAATAATCTTTAATATTTAATAAATTTAATGAAATTTCTAAAGATTCTTTACTTCTTCCTGTAATAATATATAAATCTAAATTATTATCTTTAATATTATTAAAAATATTAATTAATTCATTATCTAATGAAGGAAAATATTTTTTATGTAATGATTCATATAATTTTAAATAATAATTAAATACTTCTTTTGGATCATATAAATTATTTTCATTTAAATTAATAAAAATTCCTTCTTCAGTAGGTCCATAATTTCTTAAAATATCTTCTAATGTTAATTCTTTATTAGTAAAATATTTATAAGTTTCATATATTAATCTACCTATAAAAGGTTCAGTATCTAATAAAGTTCCATCAAAATCAAAAACTATTGCTTTTTTCATATTACTATTTTATTATAATTAAATATTATTTTAAATAAATAATCACATAAATTTTAATAAAATGTTGATTTTAAAATTAAAATGATATATATTATTTGAGTTAGTAGAAAGAAGTTTGCTCTCACCAGATTTATTTAAATAAATTGGTTTAATGCTACAAAGATTATTTATAAATTAATTTTTGCACGGACAGTTCTTCTACTATCCGTTTTTTATTGCTATTTAGGAGGAAGAAGTTATAGCTACAAATCAAAAACCAGCAAACAATAAGCCTGGTAATAAGAATCGTGGAAATAAAAATGACGATTTAGTAAATGAATTTATTCGTTTTAATGAGGTACTTGTAATTGGTCCAAATGGAGAAAGTTTTGGAACAATGTCAAAATATGACGCTATCAGAAAAGCTGAAAGTTACAATCTCGATTTATTATGTGTTGCCCCACAAGCAAAACCACCAGTTTGTAAAATATTAAACTATGGTAAATATCGTTTCGAGGCACAAAAGAAAGCTAAAGAAGCTAAGAAAAATCAAAAAATAATCGAAGTAAAAGAAATTCAACTTACACCTCAAATTGGCGAGCATGACTTATTAACCAAAGTTAAAGCCGCTAATAAATTCTTAGGTGAAGGCAATAAAATTAAAGTTGGTGTTCGATTTAAAGGAAGACAATTATCCCACGTTGAAGTTGGAGAAAATGTCTTAAAAAAATTCATTGAATTAGTTAAAGAGAATGCAAACATCGATAAAGAACCTTATTTAGAAGGTAAATGGTTAACTTGTATGCTTTCAAGTAAAATTAAAAAGTAGAAAGAGAGGAGAAAATATCTATGCCAAAAATGAAAAGTAAAAAAGCTCTTACAAAGAGAATTAAAGTAACAGGAAGTGGTAAAGTTGTTAGACATCACGCTTATATTTCACACTTAGCACCACACAAAACTCACAAACAAAAAATGCATTTAAGAAAGAGTGCATCTGTTTCAAAGAGTGATTTAAAGAGAATTAAATATTTAATTCAACAATAATTAATAAGGAGATAAGTTATGAGAGTAAAAGGTGGTACAGTTACACACGCTAGAAGAAAAAAAGTTTTAAAACAAGCTAAAGGTTTCTTTGGAAGTAAACATATATTATTCAAAACTGCTAAAGAACAAGTAATGAGAAGTAAAAGATATGCTTACATCTCAAGAAAAGACAGAAAGAGCGATTTTAGAAAATTATGGATCAAGAGAATCAATGCTGCTTGCAGATTAAATGATATTTCTTATTCAAAATTCATGCATGGATTAAAAGTTGCAAAAATTGACTTAAACAGAAAAATGTTAAGTGAAATTGCAATTCATGATGAAAAAGGATTTAAAGAATTAGTTAAAATTGCTAAATCAGCAAAATAATTATTAAATCTATAAAGACACATTAAATTGTGTCTTTTTTTATTACAAAAAAAGAAGTTATCTTTATAATTTGATAACTTCTTTTTTAGCGTTATTAATACATTCTTCAATTAATGATTCATAATCAAATTTAGATTCAATTTTTAAACAATCTTCTTCCTTAGGATGAGTTTTAGGATTTTTAACTGGGAAGATAGTGCAACAATCTTCAAAAGGGCGAATTGAAATATCATAAGTATTTATTTTTTTAGATATTTCAATAATATCAATTTTATCCATTGTAGCAAGTGGTCTAATGATTGGAAGTGAAGTAACTTTATTTATTACATATAAAGATTCAATTGTTTGGGAAGCAACTTGACCTATACTTTCTCCATTAGAAATAGAATATATATGCAATCTATTAGCAAGTTTTTCTGCAATTCGATACATCATTCTTCTCATAATAGTAACTGGATATCCTTCAAAACTATGATTATAAATTTCTTCTTGAATTTTAGTAAATGGAATAATATATAAATTTATTTTTGATTGATATGGTAATAATTCAGTTAATAAATCTTTTAATTTCTCAATTACTTGAGTAGATGTATAAGGAGGTGATGCATAATGAATAAAATTAAGTTCTATTCCTCTTTTCATTAATAAATAACTAGCAACAGGTGAATCAATTCCTCCACTAATCATCATTAAACTTCTTCCAATAGCACCTTGAGGATAACCTCCTAAACCTTTAACGGTTTTAGTAAAAATATATGCTCCATCATCTCTAATTTCAATTCCTAATAAAATATCAGGATTATGAATATCTACTTTTAAAGAAGTATTTTTTAAAATATTTCCTGCAACTTTACGATTAATATCATCGCTAGTAAAAGGATATGATTTATCAATACGATGTGTTTTAACTTTAAAAGTACTTCCATCTTCTTCTTTTATTAATTCTAATGTTTTAGATAATAAATTATCTAATTCACAATCTTCTAAAAGATATGCTAAAGAAAATGAATACATTCCAGGAACTTCTTTTAATATATTTTCAATATCTTTAATTTCTTCTTTTAAATATAAATAAATATGATCATGTCTTTTAACCATTTCATATTTATCTTGATATTTTAATAAAGCTTTAGATATTGAAGCACCAAGTCTATTAATAAAATCTTTTTTATTTTTTCCTTTAGTAGACATTTCTCCATATCTAACAATAATTACGTTAAATTCCATTTTAACTCCTAATTTTTGGTAATATTTCATTTAATTTTTCTACAAATAATTTACATTCTTCTAAAGTAGAATTTTTACTAAATGAAATTCTAATAGCGTTTAAAGCTTCTTTTTCATTATTTGTAAGAGCATATACAACATGAGAAACTGAATGTAATTTATTAGAACAACTTGCTTTAGTAGAAACATAAATTTCTTCATTTGATAAAGCTTCTAATAATACACTAGCACTTTTTGTTTTTAAAGAAAAATTAATAATATAAGGTACCATATCTTTATATGTATGTAATATTAATTCGTCATTTTTCTTTAATTCATTTAATGTATAATCAAATAATTCTTGTACATGTTTATGATTTTTATCATATTCATTAATTGCTTTTTTAATTGTGTAATTAAAAGTAGCAATTCCTGCATAATCCATAGTACCTACTCGATATCCTTGTTGTTGAGTTCCACCTGTAAATAAAGGTACTAAATTAATCTTTTTCTTTTTAATTAATGCTCCTATTCCTTTTAAACCATAAATTTTATAAGAAGAAATAGTCATTAAATCAAATAAAGAACATTTTACATCATATTTACCTAATGTTTGAGCAAGATCACTATGATAAATTATTTTAGGATATTTTCTTAATTCTTTTTCAATTTCTTCACTATTTAAAATAGCACCTACTTCATTATTAACTGCCATTATTGAAACTAAGGTAGTTTGATCAGTTAATGAATTTCTTAATTCATTAATATCAATTTTACCATCTTTAGTAGGATTTAAATATGTAACTTTATATCCTTCTCCTTCTAATCTTTTAAAAGTGTTTAAAACTGATGGGTGTTCAATTGTTGTAGTAATAATGTGTTTCCCTCTATTACGATAAAAATAAGTAGCTCCTAAAATTGCTAAATTATTAGCTTCAGTAGCACCACTAGTAAAAATAACTTCATATTCATTTGGATTTAAATTTAAAGTTACTAAAATTTCTTTTTCAATCTTTTTTAAATTATTAGCAAGTTTTAATCCAAAAGCATTAAAGCTTCCTGCATTAGCGTAGTTTTTATCACATTCATTTTTATAGAATTCTAAAACATCATCATCAATTCTTGTAGATGCTGCATTATCAAAATATATCATTATTATTTAACCTTTTCTTTATCTTTTAACTTATTTAAAATTTCTTCTGTTAATTCATAACAGCTCTTAAAACTACATGATTTAAATAATGTTTCAGCTTGCATAACATAATTATGAATATCAGAGAATTTATATTGTTCACGATTAATAAATAAAATGTTATTAGTAGCTAATAATTTAAAATTATTTAATTCTTGAACTTCATTAAATAAATTTTTACTCTTTTCTTCTAATTCTTTAGAATAATCATTTAATGTTTCAACATTGATAGGTAATAATTTTAAAGTATTATTAATTAAATCCATAAGTTCGTAAATTCTATCAATACTTTCTTTATAATTATTTAATAAATTATCATCATTAAAATCTCTTAACATTAATTCACATTTTTTAATTCTTAAATAAGTATCATTATTTAATTTATAAGCATAATTTGAATTATTCTTTAAAGAATCTAAATAATTTTTATATTCTTCGAATTTTTCTATTAAAGAATTAACACCTTTTTCTAAATCAAGTAATTTATTAAATAAATCAGTATAATAAGTTCTATCTAAACTATTTAATGAATAATCAAATTTTCTTTTTACTTTTCCTAAAGAATCTAAATTATCATTAATAACTGTTAATTGAATTTTATAATGTTGAGTAATTAAATAATATTGTTCATAATCAGGGATTTTATTATTTAAAGTAATAATATCCCTTTCAAGTTGCATATATTTTTTAATTATAGATTCATAGCGAGATACAAATTCATTTTTAGCATCACTTTCTGCTTTCATCTTTTCATTTTTATCTTTTAATAATTCTTTAACAGTTTCTAATCTTTCACCAACTTTTGAAATATGTAATTCATTAAAACCATCTCTAATTTCTTTTAAAGTGTTTTTAGCGTAAATTAATGAATTATCGATATCTAAATGTTTTAATGGTAATCCTTCAATTAAATAATTTTGATATAAATTATTAGTTTCTGCGATCATTTGAGGTATTAAAACATTAGTATCTTCTAAATATGAAGGTAATTTTTCAATAACTATTTCTATTTCATTTAAAACTTTAGTTAATGGTTGTAAATATTCTTTAGCTTCATCAAATTGAGCAACATCTAAACTTTCTTCAAATACATCAAATTTCTTATCAATATTTTTAAATAATTTTTCAAAAGTTCCAGAAACATCTTTTAGTTCTTCTTCATGTTGACTATAAGAATATTTAATAGATCTATATTTTTCTTTTAAAAGTCCAGCAGATTGTCTACAATCATCTTCTGGTTTAATTACTAAAACTAAATCGCCATCTAATTTAGCTAATTCAGTTTTAAATTCATTTAATACTTCAACATTTTCATTATAAAGTTTTTTAAATTCTTTTTTATTTTTTTCAGTAAGAGCAATTTTTAAATTACTATAAACTTTACTTAATGGTTCATCATATCTTTCTTTTAAAGATAAATAAATTTTTAAATATTTTTGATAAACATCAATATAAAGCAAATTTGTTCTACTCATAAATTCAATTCTTTCTAAATATTGTTTATCTTGTGAAGTTAATTGATCATGTAAATAAACAAAATCTTTACCAAATAAATCGTACTTCTTTTGCATTTTCTTCTTAGAAATTACAAAAATATAAAGTAAAGTAATTAATAAAATAATAAATACAATTGCTAATACTGCAATACAAATATAAATCCAATTCTCTAACATAAAACTCCTAACAATAGTTATTTAATTTTATCATAAACACAATTACTTTTATAGTTAAAGAAATTATTTTTTTAATTTTATATTATATTAATA
>CAVCSZ010000012.1:0-40630 GCA_963605025.1 bacterium
ATCCAACATGAATATTATAAAATATAATTTATTATTTTAAAAATAAAAAAATAATAATTTTTTAAATTTTTTTGTAAACTTTTAATTTTAACAACTTCTTGATATATAGGAGGTAAATTAAATCAAAAGAAAATAAGAAGAGAATGTTGTATAATTAAATTATGAAAATTATTGATAAATTAATTAATGGTTATAAAACATTAGTGTTTTTAGATTTTGAAGGGAGTCAATACACTCAAGAAATAATTGCAATAGGTGCGATTAAATGTAAATTAGACGCTAAAAATAATATTAAAGAAGTATCACCAGGATTTAGAGTTTATTGTAAAATTAATTCTAAAGTAGGTAAGATTGTAGAAGAATTAACAGGTATTAGTGATGATCTTTTAAAAGAAAAAGGAATAGAATTTAAAGACGCTATTAAAAAATTTGAAAAATATGTAGGTAAAGAAGACACTAAATTTATTCAATATGGTAATTTTGATATGCATTTATTACATAATTCAGAGATTTTAAATGGATTAGATAAAAATGAATTTATTTCTAGAATATATTCAAATCATATTGATTTATGTCAAGTCTTATCTAGATATATAAGAAAAGAAAAAGGTAATGTAATTTCTTTACATGATGCTTGTAAAATATTTAATTTAAATATTGAAGGAGATGAACATGATCCTTTAAGTGATTCAATTAATTTAAAAAATGTTTATGATGCTTTCTTAAAAGAAAAAGGAATTTTAAGAAAAGAATATTTAAATTTAATTATTAATAATTCCTCTTCTTATTCTCCAATTAGAAAAGTATTAAAGAAATTAACTAGTGATCAAAAAGTAACTTTAAAAGATTTATATACTTATATTGATGAAGAATTAAAATAAATATGTATTTTAAAACTAATTTAAATAATACCTATAAAAATAGAGGTATGTTTTTAGAAAACTTAATAAATGAATCTAATAAATATTATTTAAATAATAATATAGGTGTCATTTATAAAAAACCTATTCCTATTCAAATATTAAAAATAAAAAATAATAAAATAATTGAAGCTTATTTTAAAGAAGCTTCTACTAGTGATTATAATGGATTATATAAAAAGAAATATCTAGATTTTGAAGCTAAAAGCACTAATAATAGAACTTCTTTCCCTTTATCTAATTTTACTAAAAATGAATTAAAACATTTATATAAAATTGAAGAATTAGGAGGGTTATCTTTTAGTATTATTTATTTTAAAACATTAAATTTATTTTATTTATATGAGATAAGAAAAATGAAATTATATTTAAAAGAAAATAAAAGAAATTCAATACCTTTAAATGAAATTAAAAAAAATGGATATTTAATTAATTCTAAATTAAATATCCCTCTTAATTATCTAGAAGTTATTGATAAAATTATTTATTCTTATTAAAAACACAGTATTTTTTTATTTTACAATCTTTACAAATAGGATTTATACTTTTACATTTATATCTTCCAAAATAAATAATTTTATGATGTAAAGGAATGTAATCTTCTTCATTAAAATTATCTTTTAAGACTTGTTCTGCTTTTAAAATAGAATCAGTTTCTTTAATATAGCCTAATCTTTTAGAAAATCTATAAATATGAGTATCTACAGGAAATTCATTTTTATTAAATAGTTCTATTAAAACTACATTAGCAACTTTATTCCCCACTCCTTTTATTTTTAATAATTCTTCTTTAGAAGAAGGTACTTTATAATTATAATCGTTAATTAATTTATTTACTGCATCTTTAATCGCGATAGCTTTATTATTTGCTAAACCTAAAGGTTCTATAATTTTTTTAATATCTTCAAAAGATGCATTATTTAATTTATCTAAAGAATCATATTTAGTAAATAAAATTTTATCTATTTCATTTACTTTTTTATCACTACATTGAGCACTTAAAATAACCGCTAATAAAAGCTCATAATCTTTAGAATAATTTAATTCACATTTCGCGTCTTTATATAAATCAAATAAATAATCTCTAATTTCTTTATTTTTAGAACAATCCTTCATTTTCTTTTTCTTTTAATCTTCTTTTTATAATCTTATCTACATAAGAAAGATATGGATTATTTTCATTTAAAGCATCTTTAAAAGAATTAATAATAATATCTTCTGGAACGTTATCTTCAATCCATTTTTCAATAAATTGAATATCTTGAGTATTTAAATTTTTATTTAATTCTCTTTCAAATACATCTACTATTCGATACATTAAATTATCATTTAAATTTCTTCTTTCTTCATCAATTGTATTCTTTTTAACAAATAAAGAAATTAATTTTTCATATAAAGAATCTAAACTAGATATTAAACCTGTATTAGTTTTAGAATATTTTAAATATCCTTTATTCATTAAATTAGATAAAGAATCATCTATTTCTTTCTTAGATAAAGATAATTTTAATTCTAATAATTCATTAGTAATTATTAAATTACCAGCTTCTAATAAATAATTACTCATTAAAGCCACTAATAACTCATTAGAAGTTAAATCTAATTCTTTATAATATTCTAGTAATAAATTATTAAAATCAATTCCTTTATATATAACTTTATTATTCATATTCTTTATATTTCCTTTCTTCTTCTTTAATTTTATCTTTATTTAATTTATTAATTAAATATTCATTTTCTTTTAATAATTTAAATACATCTTCATCAATATTTAAATTATATTCTTTAATAAATCTATAACATCTTAAAATCCTTAATGGATCTTCATTAATACTAGTTAATGGATCTTTAATAAATCTTAAATATTTATTATTTAAATCTTTAACTCCATTTGAAGGATCAATGATATTATAATTTTCATCAATATAAATAGCGTTTATTGTAAAATCTCTTCTTAAATAATCAATATTTATATCTTTAATGAATTCAATCTTATTAGGATGACGATTATCTTTATAATCACTTTCTTTCCTTAAAGTTACTAAATCAATCTTATATCCATTATATTTAGTTTGACATACTCCATATTTAATAAAAGATTTAGAGACTTCTAAAAATTTCATAATATCAAGAGGAGTAGCGTCTGTTACAAAATCATAATCTTTTATTTCTTTATCTAAAAGATAATCTCTACTGGAAGAACCTATCATATATAATCTAAATCCATTCTCATTAAAGATTTTTTTAAAATGATCAAAAACTAAATTCATATCATTAATTATAATTCATTTTTATTTATTTTAGAAAGTCTTAATAATAAAAATCCTTTCTTTAAAAGAAAGGATAATTATTATAATTTACTTTTTAAATTTTTACTTACTTTAAAAGTAATGTTTTTAGTAGATGGAATTTGTATTTTTTCTTTTGTAATAGGGCTTGTTCCAATTCTAGATTTTCTTGTTTTTGTTTTAAAAGTACCAAAGGAAGAAATTTTAACTTCTTCTCCTTTAATTAAATTTTCTTCTACTTTTTCAAAAAATAAATCTATGATTTTTTCAACATCTTTTTTAGTAAAGTTTTCAAAATATAATTCATCACTAACAATTTGAATTAATTCAGCTTTATTCATGTTTTCTCCTAATTAATTATTTACGTTTTCTTAAAATCAAATTAATTGGAGATCCAATTAATTCAAATGATTCTCTAATTTTATTTTCAATATATCTAAGATATGAAAAATGCATCCATTCAGGTTCGTTAACAAATAACGCGATAGATAAAGGCTTGCTACTTACTTGTTGAGCATAATAAATTCTACATCTTCCTCCATTAAAATTAGGAGTTTCATTCATTAATTGAGCTTCTTGAATAATTTCATTTAATGTAGAAGTCTTAATTTGGAAAATATAAGATTCATAAACAGTGTTAATGGTTTTAAATAATTCATTTCTATTTTTAAAAGTTAAAGCACTAGTAAAAATTAAAGGAACGTAATCTAAAAATTTAAATTCAGTAACAAATTTTTCTTTAAAATCTTTTTTATATTGATTTAAGTCTTCAATTAAATCGCATTTATTAATTAAAACAATAATTGCTTTCTTTGATTCAATTGCGTAACCTACTACTCTTTTATCTTGTTCTAAAATGCCTTCTTTAGCGTCAATAACTAATATTGCAATATCAGCTTTATCAATTGCTCTTAAAGCTCTTAATGCTGCGTATTTATCAATTGCTTCATATATTTTTCCACGTTTTTTTAATCCAGCAGTATCAATAATTGAATATTTTTGATCATTATATTCAAAATCAACATTAATTGAATCACGTGTAGTACCTTCAATATTTGAAACAATAACTCTTTCTTTACCAGTTATTTTATTAAACATTGATGATTTTCCAACATTTGGTCTTCCAATTAAACAGAATTTAATAGAATCATCTTCTTGAGGAATATCTTCTTCTCTTGGTAAAGTATGAATAATCTTATCTAATAAATCTCCAATTCCAATACCATGTTCTCCACTAACTGCAATTGGATCACCTAAATCTAAAGCATAAAATTCATAAATATTATTTATAATATCAATATCATCAATTTTATTAACTGCAATAATTGTAGGTTTATTAGCTTTATGTAACATTTTAGCAACTAATTTATCATCATCAGTAATGCCTATTTTACCATCAACTACAAATACAACTAAATCTGCTTCATCAATTGCAAGTTCAGCTTGCATTCTAATTTGTTGTTGAAATGGTCTATTTTCAAGTTCAATACCACCTGTATCAACAACATTAAAAGGTATAGTTAACCAACTTGTTTTAGCGTATATTCTATCACGAGTAACTCCACGAGTTTCTTCTACAATTGATTTCTTTTCTCCAATTAAACGATTGAAGATAGTAGATTTTCCAACACTAGGAGAACCTACAAGTGCTACTAAAGGTAAACTCATATTAAATTAACCCCTTTAATTTAGCATTATATAAAATTTCTTCTGCAACTTGTTCAGCATTTAATAATGTTGAATCAATTAAAACTGCATCTTTAGCAGCTTCTAATGGACAAAAATCACGATGTGAATCAATGTAATCTCTTTTTTTAATGTTTGCTAAAGATTCATCATAACTTGATTTTATATTTTTACTTTGATTTTCTAAGAATCTTCTTTTTCCTCTTTCATTAACATCAGCAACTAAAAATATTTTTAATTGAGCATCAGTTAAAACATAAGTTCCAATATCTCTTCCATCCATTACAACATTTCTACCTTTAGCAATTTTTCTTTGTAAATCTACTAAAAATAAACGAATATTTTTATAAGAAGCAATATATGAAACATTCTCAGCAACTTCATTACCTCTTATTTCTTTAGAAACATTTTCACCATTTAAACAAATTTCATTATTATCATTAAAACTAATATCAATCTTTCCAATTAAAGAATTACTTAATTCTTCATTTTTAGGATCTAAACCATTTCTTAAAACAGCTAAAGTAAATGCTCTATACATAGCGCCAGTATCAATATATGTATAATTTAATTTAGATGATAAAATTTTAGCAACTGTACTTTTACCACTTGCACTAGGACCATCGATAGCAATTGAAACAAATTTATCCATTTAACAACCTCACACAAATTAAACTAACGCCGATAAGTATACCAATAAAAACGCATAAAAGTAAAACATAAATTAATATTTTAATTTTTCTTTTCTTTTTATAATACTCATAAACAGTTATGTTTTTCTTATCTTTAGAAATTTTAGATTTATCTTTCTTATTTTCATTAAATTTAATAAATCTAAATTTATATGAAATATTTTTAAATAAATCAGATATATCGCTATTAAATAAACGATAAAATCGGTACTTTTTAATTCTAGTATCATTTCTAAACATCCTAAATATTTTATCATTTTTATAATCTTATTTTAACTAAAATAAAAAATATTTTAATAATAAAAATTAGCAAACGCTAACATTAAATATTTTGTAAAAACATTAAAAAATTTTTATAATATAAACGCTTATTGTGGAGGATTTACATATGGCAATAAAATTAAAAGTAAATAAAGAAGCTTGTGTAGGCTGTGGATTATGTGTTGGTACTTTCCCAGAAACATTTGATTTTGATGATGATAATCAAGCAAAAGTAATCGCAGAATGTGATGAAAATACTGCTGAAGAAGCAATTGCATCTTGTCCTGCTGGAGCTATTGAAAAAGAATAAAAAGAATAACAGTACAATAATGTACTGTTTTTTATTACTTAAAAATAAATAGTCCTATAAGAATTAACTTATAGGACTATTTTTAAACTTCAATTTCTTTAATGTTAACTTCGTTCCCTATTTTTAAATAAGTATGTTCACTTCCACAGAAAGGACAAATTTTACCATGTTCAACTGTTTCATATTCTTTTTCACAATCTTCACAATAAGTAATTGCTTTTATTGTTTCAATTTTAAGTTCACATCCTTTTAAAATTTCTTCTTTGTTAGTTGCCCATTTCCAGCAATCTTCTAAATAGAAAGGAACTACTCCACTTACTTCACCAAGTTCTAAAACAACTTTATTTACATGATTAACATTATTTTTAATAGCAACTTCTTTTACATCATCAATAATGTAAAATATAATTCCTAATTCATGCATTAAAGACTTTTTCCTTCTTTTTTAGCTTTTTTAACAGCTTTTTTATATTCTTTATGTTTCTTTTGAGAAGCTTTTTCTTCTTCTGTATGTTTTCCAAATTTAATCTTAAATGCACGTTTCATTGCATAAGGAAGAATTGCTTTAAATTTATCTTCAGATTTAATCATATTAGATGCATTTGGATGATCTCTAACTAATGAAATAGCATCAAACATACATCTTGTAGTACAAACACCACATCCGATACATTTATTTTCATCAACAACAGCAGCACCACATTTTAAACATCTAGCTGTTTCAATCTTAACTTGTTCTTCTGTTAAAGTTAAGTGAGCATCTTTAAATGATCTATGTGAATCAATACTTGAATCTAATCCTGCTTCTTGTCTACCTGCTGTATCATAACCTTCAAGTTTTAAATCTTCTTTATTTAACATTGTGAAATCTCTTCTATTTCTACCAATTGTTAATGAAGCACCAGGTTTTACAAATCTATGTAATGATTCAGCAGCACATTTACCTTGTTCAATAGCGTCAATTGCAAATTTAGGACCAGTATAGACATCTCCTCCAACGAAAATATCTTCTTGAGCAGTTTGATAAGTTAACTTATCTGCAATTGGATAATTTCCATGCCAGAAAGTAACTTTACTATCTTTTAATAAATTACCCCATTTAATATCTTGTCCAATAGCAAAGATAACATGATCTGCTTTAACTTCAATAGTTTCTTCTTCATTATAAGTAGGAGCAAATTTACCTTCACTATTTTTAACTGAAGTACATTTTTTAAATACAATAGAAACAACTTTATTATTTTCATCTTTTTTGATTTCTTTAGGACCCCAAGAATTACAGATTTCAATACCATCTTCTAAAGTTTCAATAATTTCTTCTTTACTAGCTGGCATTTCTTCTCTTGATTCTAAAGAATACATAGTAACTTTATTTGCACCAAATCTAATAGCAGTTCTAGCACAATCAACACCAACGTTACCACCACCAATAACAATAACGTCTCCATCTAATTTTTGATTTAAATTTTCACTTGCTTCATGTAAGAAATCAACTGCAATCTTACAACCTATAGCGTCTTCTCCAACTATACCAGGAAGTTTTCCACCTTGACAACCAATAGCAACATAGAAAGCTTTATAACCTTCTTTTCTTAAATCATCTAAAGTAATATCTTTACCAACTTCTACACCAGTTTTAATTTCTACACCAAGTTGTCTAATAATATCAATTTCTGCTTCAATGACATCTTTTTCAAGTTTATATGAAGGAATACCATAAGTTAACATACCTCCACATCTATCATTCTTTTCAAAAATTGTAGGTTTATATCCTTTAATTGCTAAATAATAAGCACATGATAATCCAGCAGGACCTGAACCAATAATAGCAATTTTTTCATCCCAATGATCTAATCTATTTGAAGCAATAACAACTTCAGGAACATAACGTGTTTCAGCTTTTAAATCTTGTTCAGCAATAAATTTCTTTACTGCATCAATAGAAACAGCTTTATCAATATTTGCACGAGTACAAGCTTCTTCACAACGTTTATTACAAATACGTCCACAAATTGCAGGTAATGGATTATCTTTTTTAATTAATGCTAATGCATCTTTATATCTACCTTCTCCTGCTAATTTTAAATAACCTTGAACTGCAACGTGTGCAGGACATGCAGTTTTACATGGAGCAGTACCTGTTTCATAACAATTTATTCTATTATTATCACGATAATTTTCATCATATTTATCGCGTCCCCAATTCATATTATCAGGTAATTCGTGTTTTGGATATTTAACACTTGAACCATCTTTTTTACAAAGTTTTTGACCTAATTTAACTGCACCAGCAGGACATTTTTCAACACACTTACCACAAGCAACACATTTACTTGGATTTACTCTAGCAGTATATGCACTTCTTGATAAGTTTGGAGTATTAAATAATTGAGATGTTCTTAAAGCATTACAAATGTTTACATTACAATTACAGATACCAAATATCTTATTATCACCATCAATATTAGTAATTTGATGTACGAAACCATTATCTTCTGCAATTTTTAAAATTCTCATTGCTTCTTCATAACTAATATCATGACCTTTTCCAGTTTCTCTACAATAATCAGCAAAATCTCCAACACCAATACACCAATTAAATTGATCATCAGCACAACCATCATCTAAAACAGCTCTTGAAGCTCTACAAGAACATTGACCAACACCAATATGTCCTTCATATTTTTTTAACCAATATGAAAGATGTTCAATATCCATTGATTTTGATTCCATAGGAATAGCTTTTTCAACAGGAATAACATGCATTCCAATACCTGCTCCACCTTCTGGTACTAAATGAGTAATTCCATCAAGAGGAATAAAAGTCATTCTTTCAAAGAAACTAGCAACTGCAGGATGTTCTTTTAAACGTGGATTTTCCATTTTTTTACCATCAGGAGTAATAAATTTTTCATCCATATTGAAAAGTTCAGCACTTCCTGGAACAAATAATGGTAAACAATATCTTCTTTCTCCTAAAGGAGCAGTTCTTCCATTATGATCATAATGATATCCATAATCATATTCTAAAAGACCAATAAAAGACATTTCTTCTAATAATTTTTGGAATTTTTCTTTATCTTTTGCTTTTTCAGGATTCATTTTGCAAAGTTCATCAAATGTATAATGATGTCTAACTTTCATAGTTAAAGCAACATCAGCCATTTCATCACTTACAATATCAGCAAGTCCCCAATATTCAGGATCTGAAACAGTAACTTTTCCTAACTTATGAGCTGCAACATCAGTAATCTTTTTTCCTAATTTAATAATTTTTTCATTTGGTTCTTTGTCATTCATATGTGGAGGAATGACTGCTTTTGACATTTCTGGCATAATTATTCTCCTTTCCAAGATTTAACTTCTTTTAAAATCCAATTAGCGAAGTTTTCAATTCCTTCCCCAGTTTTTGCACTATAAGGAATAATTTCAACATTTTTATTTCTTAAAGATATATTTTCTTTTGCTCTTTCTAATGAGAAATCAAAATAATCTTTAACATCCATTTTATTTATTAATACTAAATTTGTAACTTGAAACATTAATGGATATTTAAGTGGTTTATCATCTCCTTCTGGAGTAGATAAAATATTTACATTTTTACATGCTCCTGTATCGAATTCAGCAGGGCATACTAAATTTCCAACATTTTCAAGTATTACTAAATCTAAATTATCTAAATCTAAATTATCTAAACCTTGTTTAGTCATCATTGCATCTAAATGACACATACCACCTGTATGTAATTGAATAGATTCAATACCAATTTCTTTAATTTTTTTAGCGTCTACATCACTATCAATATCAGCTTCCATTACTGCAATTCTTAATTTATCTTTTAATAATGATAAAGTTTTAATTAATGTAGTAGTTTTTCCACTTCCTGGACTAGACATTAAATTAATTAAGAATACTTTCTTTTCTTTTAAATATTTTCTTAATTTATCAGCTTCTTCTTCATTACTTTTGAAAACGCTATGTTTAATTTCAATTATTTTTACATTATCCATACTAAAAATCCTGTTGTTTAACAATTCTATTATATTAAAATTTTATTCAAAAAATAAGTATTTTAAGGTTAGCAACTGCTAACATTTAAATAAAATAGCATTATATTTTATTATGATTATTAAAATTTAATACTAAATTTTTAATTTAAATATTATAAATAGTAAGGATATTTTTATTAAAAAAATAAAAAATCCCTTATTAAGGGATTTTTTAATCGGAAATAAAAGTATTTTCTTTTTTGGTGATTCGCCGGAGACTCGAACTCCGGACCCATTGATTAAGAGTCAATTGCTCTACCAACTGAGCTAGCGAACCATAGTGTTAATAATATACTACTTTTTTAATAGAAAATAAATAAAAAAATAAAATTATTAACACTTTTTGAATCAAATTATTAAATATGTTTTGTTTTTTCTTTTAAGAATTCTAATAAATCTTTATCATCTTTAATTAAAACACTTAATCTATTATAAACTTCATCATGATAATCATTAATCCATTTTCTTTCTTCTTCATTGATTAAAGATAAATCTACACTTTCTAATGTAATAGGAACATAAGTAATTGTTTCAAATTTATAAAATTCTCCCATTTCTGTAGTAAAAGCAGGAACACATAATAAATTATTCTCAATTCTTATACCATATTTATTTTCTTTATAAACACCTGGTTCAATTGTAGTAACCATACCTGGAACAATTTCACCTTGATCATCTCTTTCTTTAACTCTTCTATATCTAAAACCATTAGGTCCTTCATGAACATTTAGAATATATCCTACTCCATGTCCTGTTCCACATTTATAGTCCATTCCTTCTTCCCACATATAACTTCTAGCTCTTATGTCAATAGTGTGTCCATCACTTCCTTTAATAAAGATAGTTCTAGATAAATTAATAACTGCTTTTAAAGTTAAAGTATAATCATGAATATATTCTTTTGAAGGAGTTCCTATTAAGAAAGTTCTAGTAGTATCTGTAGTACCTCCAAAATATTGACCACCTGAATCTACTAATAACTCAATTTCATTTTTATTAACTTTAGAATTAATTTCTTTAGTAGGCTCATAATGCATTTGAGCAGCATTTTTACCTACTGCACAAATAGTATCAAATGATAATTCAAAACATAAAGGATTTTCTAATCTATAAGATTTTAATTTCTCTGAATAATCATATTCTGATAAATTAGAATCAATATTTTCTTCTAAATATTTTTGTAATTTTAATAAAGCCACTCCATCAATAGCTTGAATTTTCTTTAAATTTTCTACTTCTTTAACGCCTTTAATTGCTTTCATTAAAGATGATGGATTCTTACCAAATTTATGATTTTTAATAGAATTAATAATCTTTAAATTAGTTTTATAAGTATCTAATAAAATCTTATCATCTATTTTAGATAAAAATTCAAATACATCTTCATAATTATGAACTATAACATTATCAAATAAAAAATTAATTTTAGATTTATCTATGAATAAATGATTACCATTTTTCTTAGATAAATATAAATAAGAATAAAATACAGGATTACAAGGAACATCATTTCCTCTTAAATTTAAAATCCATGCGATATCATCTAATGTAGAAATTAATATTCCATCACATTTAGATTCTTCTACTTTCTTTAAAATTTCTTCTATTTTTTCTTCTTTTGATAAAGTTACTAAAGAAGAATCTAATTTAAATAATTTATCTTTAGGTAAAGACACTAAATCTTCTACTAAAAAAGAATAATCTTTATCAATTAATTTAATATCATAATCATCAAATTTTTCTTTATCTTTCTTAGATAAAAAAGAAAAATCTACTCCAATAGAATTAATATTTAAACTTTTTATAAATTCTTCTAAAGGTAATACATCTTTATCACCTTTTCTAACTACTTTAACTAAACTATTATTTAATTCATTTTCTGCTTGAATCCAATATCTTCCATCTGCAAATAAAAAAGCATCATTTTGAGTAATTAATACTTCTCCTGCACTTCCTGAAAAAGGACAAAAATATTTTCTTACATCTAAAAAATGACTAGCAGCATATTCACTAAAATGTGGATCAGAAGTATAAATTAAATAAGCTTCAATATTATCTTCTTTTAATTTATTTTGTAATTTTTTAACATTTTCATTTTTATACATAATTTTACCTCTAAAATATTTTATTATCTTTTTTATTTTTAACAAGTTTTATGCAAATAAAAAAGAAGATATTACTCTTCTTTTATATATTCATACGCTAAACGAGGATCTCCATTAGATATTTTAATTATTCCACAATATTTAAAACCATTATCTAATATAAGTTTCTGCATAATTAAATTATCTTCATGAGTATCTATTCTAATATGATTAATTTTACTTTTAGAAAATTCTAATACAGTATTAAAAACACCTTTTTCTTTATAAGAAGAACTTAAAGCATGTATTACTCCATATTTAGAATCATTAATCCATTTACCATCTATTTTAATGTAAGTAGGATCAATTCCTATTATAAATGCAAAAACTCCTAAAATTTCATCATTATCATTAACTATTTTATATAATACTTTTTTATTTATAAAATCTAATAATAATTCTTTACTAGGATGAGAATCTCCCCATTGATTAGGATTATTATTTAATTTCATAAATTCTCTAGCGTTTTTATAAATAAGTTCTATTTTTTCTATTTCACTATCTTTAACTAATATTATTTTTCTCATCTTCTTCCTCAAATAAAGTATTTATAATATATTCTGTAAATTCATTAAAATCACAATTACATTTATTAATTAATTTAGAATATTCTTCACGAATTCCTTTTTCTTCTGGATTAACATAATCTCTAGATAATACTATTAAAGAATAATAATTAAGATAAGTTTTTACTACATCAAATAAATCTAATAATAATTTTTTATAATTAAATTCATGATTTTGAATTAATCCAAAAGAATGAGTTAATTTTAAAGATTCTTGATAAACTCTTTTTAATTCTTCACTTTTATTAAATGTATCTACAAAATGTGTAACAAATCCTTTATATGTATTATATTTTTTATTAATAAGTTTCTCAGGATTTTTAGTGTATATATCTACAAATTCTTCATAACTTATATTAAAAACATCTTTTAAATCTTCATATGCTTTTTTTAATGTTTTATTTTCTTTAACGTAAGAATATTCTTCAAGAGATTTATTTTCAATAACTGATTTTACTTTTACTTTTATAAAACGATCATAATAAGCTTTTATTAAAAATAAATGTTTAACATTTAAAATATTTAATAATTCATAATTGTACGCTAATAACTCTACAAAAGGTTTAATAATTAAAACAGAACATGGTTTAGTAAATTTATTAATTGAATAAAATATAATAAGATATAAAAGAAAATTAAGAGTATCTTTATATGTTTGAATATAATTTATACGTAAATCAATTTTTTTATAAGTTAATGCATCATCAAAATTATAAAGTTTTTCTAATGTTTCATGCATTTTTTCAAAATCAAATTTATCAATATCATTATCAATAGAAGATTTTATTGTTTTAATTGCATTATAATCATCTTTTACAATTTCTTTTGCTAATTTATTAATAATTTCATATACAGAATTAATATTTAAACTAGAACTAATTCCACTATGTAAAAGTATTCCAAGTCCTGTATATAAATGATGATGTAGTTCTTTTTCAGATTCAGTTATTGAATCACCATAATCATATGAAAAGAAGTTTTCTAAAGAATTATAATTATTTCCAAATAACCAAAAATCGTTATCAAACATTCTTTTTTTGATAACGTTAGGAGGTATTTTAAATTCTTCTGTGATATCTTTTAATGCCCTTGTTCCTACTTCTTGTTTACAACTTGAAAGTTTAAATAATTTAAAATTACTATGAGATAAATATTTCGTATCTTTTAATTTATAAAGATAATAATCTTCAATAATTTTTCTTCCAAATAAAGCTATATAAGGATTTAAATCATTATTATAGTTAATAGATAAATTAAAACCAAAAGCCATTAATGAAACTTCATATTTAAAATTGTTTTCAAATATTATTTCACTATCAGCTTTTGGATCAAATTCATAATAATATTTATCTACAAGATCTAAATATTTACGGGCAATTTGAAAATATTTGTTTGAAGTATCTTTTTTCTTACCCATAATTAATTATTAAAAGAAAGTAGATCTTGCTTTATCTTTAGTTTCTTTACTAGCAATAAATGGAATTCTTGTTGTATATCCATTTTTACTTGCAACAATTTTTTTAGCAGGCCATTCAAAGATAGCTTGATTCCATCTTAAAACTGAATCATTATAAACTTCTCTAGCTGCTGTAATTTCTCTTTGTAAATAAGAATTTTTTTGCATACAATCTTCAATTGCTTTATGAGCTTCTAAATTTGGATAATTTTCCATTGCAACATTGATTTTAGCAGCAACTTGATCCATTGATGATTGGATTTCATTTCTTGTAGCGTCACTACTAGGATTAACTCCGCCTCTATAAGCTGCAATTTTTGTCATTACATCTTTATCTAAATCAATAGATTTATCTAATAATTTAGCGGCATTTGTTAATTCTTGTACTCTTTGTTCCATGTAATTATCAATTTGAGATGCATCATGTTGAATTCTTTGTTGCATTTGATCTAATTCTTTCTTAGCATTAACTTTAACAATTAAGAAAATAAGACCTGGAATAATTCCTAAAACCCATAAAAGAATTTCAAAAACTACACTACCTGCTCCTACTTTAACTGGAATTTGTTTTGCAATAACATTAACGTCATTACCTTCTTCCATTTTAGGACCACTTAATTCATCTAATTCATTTGCCATAACTTTTAAATCCTCCTAGTTATTTATTTTAATAATGTATTTAAATCTACATCATTAATTCCTTTTTCACTATCTAATAATACACCTAAAATACCTTTTTTATAAGCATAATCAATAATAGAATTATTAATTTGTGAATTATTAGAAATATTTGAATTAATATTTGCTCTTTTTATGTTACTTCTTGCTATTTTAATAACGTTATTTTTTTCTATTGGGAAATATTCTACCCAATGAACTGGAACAGTATGAACTTTTCCATCACTAGCAGTTCTAGGAACATATTCTACTCTTTCTTCACCTTTAAAAGAATAACAAGTAGCGTTAATTAAATCACAATTTTCTTCTTTTTTAATAAGATTGGTTTTAATAATTCCAAATTTTAAATCAGAATAAGTATCTTTATGCATTAAATTAGTAAAATCTAATCCATTACATATAGCTTCTGTTTCAAATCTATTAAAGTTAGATAAATATTCTTTATCATAAATATATTCTTCTGATTTATGTTGTTGTAATTCTGGAATAGAAATAATAGGTGCTAAATCAAAATATAAATTTTTAAAATAATTATTAGAATAATCATTAAATAAATTTCTAGATGATTCAATATCTAAACTTTCAAAATATTTAGGATTAATAGAATAATTAAAATTTTGAGAATGATTAGATTTAATGTAATGTAATCTTTTATCTTTAATGTAAGTAAAATCATCTCCGAATGGACCAGTAGAATTAATTAAATCTACTAAATTATTTTGAGCTAAAGCAGTAAATAATAATCTAAATTCTACTTCATTATCTCTATTTAAAGCGTGAAATAAACAATCAAATTTATCATTTCCTAAAGGAGTAAAACCATTTTCTTTAGTTAATTCTTGTTTAGCTAATTTATCTAATTCTTTCTTACTAGATTTAATAAATTTTTCTAATTCTTTTTCATCTAAATGTTTAGATAAAACTGGTTTTCTAGAAAATGATAAATTACTACAAGAATCATTCGCATAAACTAAATAAGTATTTTTAAAATATTCAGGTTTAGGTCTAGAAATAGAAGCAGTTAATGTTTGACTACTATAATAAGTTTCACCTTTAGAATTTGTACTTCTAACTTGTACTACAATACTACCTGTATATGTATGATTAACAATTTCATTATCTAATTCTTTATAGATAAGAAATGGATTTCCTTCAATTGAACCACTTTGAACACTTAAAATAGAAGAATCTGCTTCAAATTTTTCATCAAAATTATATTTTTTATTTAAATAAGTATATTTAGACATATCAAATTCTTTATCTAATTTAATTAAAGGAACTGCTTTAGTAATAATTTCATTTTGCATTCCATAATCAAATAAAGAATTTAAAGGTTGCATATTTAAAGCCATCTCAGATTCTTTATTCTTTACTAATTTATCTAAATCATTAGATTTCTTAGTGTTTTCTTTAATAACTGGAGTTATTTTTTTACTAATATAAATAAATAATAAAATTGATCCTGCTAAAAGAATAATAGAACCGATAATAGTACAAATAGGAATATAAACTGGACCTGAAATATTAATAATTCCTATAATAAGTAAAATAACTGCTACTAATATTAAAAATACTGAAAGAATAATAAATCCAGTTTTTTTATTCTTAACTTTCTTTAAAGAATTAAGTTCATTATTTAAAGAAGAATTTAATTTATCATGTTCTTCTTTTAAAGTTTTATCTTTATCAATAGAGATACCACTTTTTTTAACTAATTCATTAAAATATTTATTAGATTCTTCATTAATTTTATTTTTAAAATCTGAATTATAAGATTTTAAAGGTTCATATATTACTTCTTTTTCTGTCATATAAAAATTATATCATAATACTAGATTTTATTTAATCAAAAATAGAAGAATTTAAATCACTACTTAATCTTAAATCTCCTCTAGGAGAAAGAGAGATAGAACCTACTTTTATTCCATCTGGAGTACAACTTCTTTTAAATTGAGAATTAATAAATCTTTTAAAGAAAATATTTAATGTATTTAAAATATATTCTTCATCTAAATCTTTAAAAGTAATAAGTGCTAAAGAATATATTTTTTCTTTAGAAAATCTATTTCTTAATAAATGATATAAGAAGAAATCATGTAATTCATATTTTCCTATTACATTTTCAGTAACTTGAGGATTTTCTTTATTTTTTAAAATAGGTAATAATTCAGGTGAATATGGAGTAGACACTATATCTAATAATACTTTTTCTATATTTTTATTATTATAAGCATATTCTTTAACTATTTCTTTTACTAATGTTTTAGGTACTCCTATATTAACATTATACATACTCATATGATCTGCATTATATGTACAAAAACCTAATGCTGCTTCACTCATATCTCCAGTTCCTAAAACAATAGCGTTTTCTTTGTTTGCTAAATCCATTAAATTTAATGTTCTAATTCTAGCTTGAGCATTTTCATAAGTAACATCATATAAATCTAAAGAATGATTTAATTCTTTTAAATGTAAACTAGACATCTTTTTAATATCAATATTAATAGATGTTACTTTTAATAAATCTATTAATTTTTTAGCGTTATTTTTAGTACGTTTACTACTTCCAAATCCTGGAAGAGTAACTGCTAAAATATTTTTAGAATCTATATTTAATTCATTAAATACTTTATGTGCTACAAGTAAAGTTAAAGTAGAATCTAATCCTCCAGATATTCCTATTACTACTTTATTACAATTAATATTCATTAATCTAGTTTTTAATCCCTTTACTAATAAATCAAATATTTCTTTACATCTAATAGATTTAATTTCTTCATTAGAAGGAATAAATGGAGTAGATGATAAATTATCCATTAATAATTTATTTTCTTTAATATTAATATCTAAATAAATATGTCTTGCTTCTTCATTTATAGGATATTTAAATTGAGAAGAATTAATACGATCATTAATTACTTTTTCAATATCAATATTAGATATTAATAATCCTTTTTTATCTTTACTACTTGCTAATAAAGTACCTTCATTATAAATTAATTGAGCTCCTGAAAAACATAAATCTTGACTAGATTCTCCAAGTCCACTAGAAGAATAAATATAACTACATAATAATTTAGAAGATTGTATTTTAATTAAGTCATTTCTATATTTACTTTTACCTACAATATCATTAGAAGCACTTAAATTTAAAATGGTATTCGCTCCATTAAGTGCTAAATGATTACTAGGTGAATCAATAACCCATAAGTCTTCACATATTTCTACTCCTACTACTAAAGCATCTAAATGAATTAAAATATTACTACCAAATTCTACTTCATAATTATCAAATATTACTTTATTAAAAGATGCTGCTTTAGAAGAAGAAAACCATCTATATTCATAAAATTCATTATTAGAAGGTAAATAAGTCTTAGGAATAATTGCAATTACTTTATGATTAAATAATAAATACGCTACATTAAATAATTGATTATTATATTTAAAACTACCTCCAAGTGCTACTAAAATAGAATCATCTACATATTCTAATATTTCTTTAATAGCATTATATTGTTTATCCATTAAATAAGGAAAAAATAATAAATCTTGAGAAGTATAACCAATTAATGTTAATTCAGAGAAAGTTAAAACTGATACTTTCTCTTTTAAAGCATCTTTAATTAATTTAATTACTTCTTCTTTATTATGATTAACATCTCCTACTTTAGTAAAAATATTACCAGTAGCAACTTTATATGTTAAATATTTACTTTTATAATCCATATTCACTATCCTTAATTAAATCTATTATATAATCAAAAGTATATTCTTTTGATTTATTATAATCTTTATTTTTTAATAATTCTCTTAATTTAGTACTAGAAACATCTTGATATTTATTATTAGTATTATTAATAAATATAAAATTATCTAAATGTTTATTAATAAATTCATTATTTTTAATTAATTCATTAATATTATCATTATTTCTTTTAAAGAATACAAAAGTAGTTTCTTTTAATAAATCTTCTATTTTGTACCATGAATATAATTCATTTATTTTCTCACTACCTAATAAAAAATAACATTTATTTATTTTATATTCTTTCTTTAATTCTATTATAGAATCATAACTTTTATAAGTTTTACCTTCTATTTCTATTAAAGATAAATCATTATTATTTCTATTGCAATATTCTTTTAATATCTTTAATCTTAAATTTTTATCTAAGATATTATTAGAAGAATAATTCTTATAATCTTTTAAAAATTTATCATTAGAAGGTAATAATATTATTTTATCTTCTTTAAAATATTCTTTAGCAAGTTTAATTACTTCATCATGAGCGTATGTTAAAGGATTAAAAGTACCTCCGAATATTATTAAATTATTCATCAAATTTATTCTCCTCAATTAATTTCATCTTTAGATTATAATATTCTTTAGTAAAATCTAAATAATGTTCATGAGGATACACAAATCTTTTCTCAGCATCCCATAATTCATTTTCTACTTGATATCTTACAAAGTTTCTTCTTTCTATTAAAGATGGTACTTTATACACTAATTCACCATTTTTAAATATTTCTTTTCTTAATTTTGCTATTTTAAAATTATTATCAAATTTTCTATTTTTCCAAGGTTTTTTAATATCAATATATTCTAAAGAATCAAAATCTAATTCTTCTCCTTTTAAAGAAATTAAATCAGCAATTGATTTATTATTTAAATCATAAACTCTATATACTTCTTTTTCACCTGGATTAGTTATTTTTTCTATACTAGAAGATATTTTAATTTTAGGAATAAATACATTATTTCTTTTAATAGCAGCTATTTTATAAACTCCTCCTAAAACAGGAGATGAACTACTAGTAATTAAATTTTCTCCTACTCCAAAAGCATCTATTTTACTACCTTCATCTAATAATGATTGTATTTTATATTCATTTAATGAATTAGATACAATTATTTTAGTATTATTTAATCCATTATCATCTAATATCTTTCTTACTTTTTTACTTAAATAAGTTAAATCTCCTGAATCTATTCTAACACCTTTTAAATAATATCCTTTAGGTTTTAAATATTCATTATGTACTTTTATAGCGTTTTTTAATCCAGATTTAATAGTATCATAAGTATCTATTAATAAAATAGTATTATCAGGATAAATCTTAGCGTAACTTAAAAATGCATCATATTCATTATCAAAAGACATAACCCATGAATGCGCCATTGTACCACTTACTGGAATATTATAAAGTTTACCTGCTAAAACAGTTGCAGTAGAATTTGCTCCTCCTATATATGCTGCTTTAGCACCTCTTACTGCAGCATCTATATTATGTGCTCTTCTAGCACCAAAATCAGATACACTTCTTCCTTTACTTGCTAAAACAATTCTATTTGTTTTAGTAGCAATTAAAGATTCATGATTAATTATTAATAATAAAGCAGTTTCTATTAATTGACATTCAATTAATCTTCCTTTAACTGTTAATAAAGGTTCATTAGGATACACAATACTTCCTTCTTCAAAAGAAATAATATCTCCTTTAAATTTAAAATCTTTTAAAAATTCTAAGAATCTATCATCAAACATATTTAAAGATTTTAAATATTTAATATCATCTTCATTAAATTTTAAATTTAAAATATATTCAATAACATCTTCTAAACCTACATAAATTACATATCCTCCATTATCAGGATTAGATCTATAAAATACATCAAATATTGCTTCTTCATTTATTTTATCTTCTAAAAAATAACCATTACTCATAGTTAATTCATAAAGATCCATTACTAATTCTAATTCTCTTTTTTCCATATATTTACCTTAAATGTATTAATATTATACTTAAAATAATAATTATTTTAATTAAAATTTAAATATTTTATTATAATTAAAAATGTAAAGATTATTTTACATTTATTAAAAATTATTTTACATTTATTAAAAATTAATATTTTTTTATTTAAATTTTTAATTTAGTGATAAAATACCTATATGTTGTTTGGAAAGTATATTAATAAATATTATAAAAAATATTGGTACTTATTTGTTGTAAGTATTATCGCTCTTATCTTTATAGATTATTGTCAATTATATGTACCTGAATTTGTAGGTCAAATTGTAGACTTTTTTTCAGGAAATAAAATTGATTATGAAATAGCAGATCAAGAAGTAATTTTAAATATTATTATTAAGGTATTACTTGTAGCAATTGCGATGTTTTTAGGTAGAATTCTTTATAGATATACTTTATTTTATGCATCTAGAAACATGGAAGCAGGTTTAAGAGATGAAATGTTTTTAAAAGCTAGTAGACTTCAAACTTCTTTCTATCATGAAAATAAACTTGGTGGAATTATGTCTATATTTACTAATGATTTAGAAACTATTGAAGAATTTATTGGATGGGGTACTGTTCAACTTGTAGATGCGATATTTATTACTGTAATAGCAGTTTATAAAATGTTTATGTTAGATTGGGCTTTAACAATTGTAGCGTTAATTCCTGCAGTATTAATTATTATATGGGGTTTCTTTGTAGAAAAAGTATTCTCTAGAAAATGGGAAATAAGACAAAAAGAATATGATAAAGTTTATGATTTTGCTCAAGAAAACTTTACAGGTATTAGAGTAATTAAAGCTTTTGTACAAGAAAACGCTCAAATATTTGCGTTTTCTAAAGCTGCTAAAAAAACTAAAGACGCTAATATTGACTTTGTAAGAACTGATGCTTTATTCCAAAGTATATTAAGTTTAATTATTGCCTTAATTACTTCTTTAATTTTAGGGTTTGGATCATATATAGTTTATTCATGCGTTACTAATAATCCTATTATTATATTTAATCAAAAAGTTACTTTAACTTCTGGTAATTTAATTACTTTTGTAGGCTATTTTGATACTTTAGTGTATCCTTTAATTGCAATTGGAGGTATCTTTACTCAAAGAAGTAGAGCTAAAACTTCTTTAGGAAGAGTTATTAATTTTTTAGATACTCCTGAAACTATTATAAATCCTACTAATCCATTAAAATTAGATAATCCTAAAGGTGAAATTGAATTTACTAATTTTAATTTTACTTATCCTTCTAGTGAAGTAGGTGCATTAAAAGATATTAATTTAAAAATTAATGCAGGTGAAAAAATAGGAGTTGTAGGTAAAATTGGATGTGGTAAATCTACTTTAGTGAATATTTTATTAAGATTATATAACGTAGATAAAAATACAGTAAAAATTGATGGTAAAGATATCATGGATTTAGATATTAAGAATTTAAGAGAAAATATCTCTTATGTTCCTCAAGATAATTTCTTATTTTCTTGTAAGATTGAAGATAATATTAAATTTGCAGATTCTTCTTTATCTAGAGAAGAAGTTATAAACGCTAGTAAATTTGCATCTATTCATAATGATATTGATTCATTCCCAGAAAATTATGATACAGTAATTGGAGAAAGAGGTGTTACTTTATCAGGTGGTCAAAAACAACGTATTTCTATTGCAAGAGCATTTATTAGAAATTCTTCTATTTTAATTTTAGATGATAGTGTTTCAGCATGTGATTTAAATACTGAAGAAACTATTTTAAATAATATTTATACTCAAAGAGAAAATAAAACTACTATTTTAATTGCAAGTAGAATTTCTACTGTTTCTAAATTAGATAGAATAATCGTTTTAAATGAAGGTAAAGTAGAAGCATTTGATACACATGAAAATTTATTAAAAATATCTCCTACTTATCAAAAAATGGATTATTTACAAAAATTAGAAAAGGAGGTTGGTCAAAATGATTAAAGAAGAAAAAGATAAACTTATTGGTGATCATCATCTTCCTTTAAAAGTAACAATGAAGAAAGTTTTCCATTATATTAAACCAGAATGGAAAAGATTCTTATTTGCAGGAATATTAATTATTCTTAATGTTATTTTAGATGTTATTTTACCTTTAATTACAGGTCAAATTACTAATAATTTAAAAAAAGAAACAATAGATATTCAAGTAATTATTTTATTTGTATGTACTTATTTTGGAATATCTATTATTAATAATATATTTTTATATTTTGAATCTATGTTTCTTCAAAAAGCAGGAGAAACTATTGTATGTAATTTAAGAATTGAAGTATTTACACATATTGAATCAATGTCAATAAATCAATTTAATGAAATGAGTGTAGGAAGTTTAGTTACTAGAGTTTGTAATTACACTCAATCAATGAGTGATTTATTTACTAATGTTTTAGTAAATGTTATTAAAAATTTATTAACTATCTTTGCAGTTTATGGAGTAATGCTTTCTATTTCTTATAAATTATCTTTAGCACTTCTTCCTATTGTTATTATTGTATTTATTCTTTCTTATTTCTTTTCTAAAGAAGGAAAGAAAATATTTAAAAGAGAAAGAGCTTATATATCTGAAATGAATACTTTCTTAAATGAAAATTTATCAGGTATGAAATTAATTCAAATCTTTAATAAAGAAAATGATAAACATGAAGAATTTAAAGAAAAGAATACTAGATTATGGAAAAATAAATATAGATTATCTTTATTATTTGGATTATTTAGACCTTCTATTAATTTAATTTATTATTGTACTATTGCGTTAACTTTCTATTTAGGATTAAAATTTACTTTAAATCCAGGAGAACTTGTTTCTTTCTATTTATTATTATCTAAATTCTTTAATCCAGTTCAAAATTTAGCAGATCAAATTAATAATCTTCAAAAAGCATTTACTTCTAGTGAAAGATTATTTAATTTATTAGATGTTAAACCTGATGTATTAGATTCTAAAGATTCTAAAGATATCGAATCATTTAAAGGTAAAATTGAATTTAGAAATGTTTGGTTTGCGTATAATGATGATAATTGGATATTAAAAGATGTTTCTTTTATTATTAATCCTAAAGAATCTTGTGCTTTCGTAGGTGCTACAGGAGCAGGAAAAACTACTATTTTACAACTTATTGTAAGAAATTATGAACCTCAAAAAGGTGATATCTTCATTGATGATATAAATATTAAAAACATTACTATATCTTCTTTAAGAAGAGCAATTGGTCAAATGTTACAAGATGTTTTCTTATTTAGTGGTTCTATTAAAAATAATATTACTTTAAATAATGATAAATATACAGATGAAGAAATTATTGAAACTTGTAAATACGTTAATGCTTCTAACTTTATAGAAAAATTACCTAATAAATATAATGAAGAAGTAATGGAAAGTGGATCTAATTTATCAAGTGGAGAAAGACAACTTTTATCATTTGCAAGAGTTGTTATTTCTTCTCCTCAAATATTAATTTTAGATGAAGCTACAAGTAATATTGATACTGAAACTGAAAGTTTAATTCAAGATTCTTTAAAGAAAATATCTACTCTTGGTACAATGCTTGTAGTAGCACATAGATTATCTACTATTCAACACTGTACTCAAATTATTGTATTACAAAATGGTAAAATAATAGAAAAAGGTAATCATCAAGAATTATTAAAACAAAAAGGTTTCTATTATAAATTATATGAATTACAATTCAAAAAATAACAAGGTTATCCTTGTTATTTTTTATTAAGCTAAAGTAATTTTTGATTTATATTTCTTATCTTCGTAATTAATTAATTTTAAAATTTCTTCTTTAGTATATTTTTTATTATTATAAGAAACTACTAATATATTTTCTATTTCATCTATTCTATTAATAATTGCAATAACTTTACCTTCAAATTCTTTAATAGGTTTTTTAACACCAATTACATACACATTTTGATATTTATTATTTGGTGTTTTTAAATCAGTAAAATATCCAGAATTGAGATTTTTATTTATTGTAACTTTGATATTTTTCCCAAGATATTCATTTAATCTTTCTTGATACATTAATTTTTTAAATTCTTTATATGCTTTTTCTTCTATTGTAGAATTATCATAATTAATACTTTCCATCATTCTTTCTGCAGCATCTATAATATCAAAAGTATGACAAATATTAAAATATTTAATTATATCTTTTGCATTAAAAAGTTTATAAGCATATTTACTTGATAAATTATATTTAATACAAATAACACGATAAATATAACCTATCCAAAACATTTCATCTTCTGTATATTTTTCTTTTCCATAGTTTATATCTTTAAATTGATCATTAATAATATCTAAAGCATCATCTTCAGTATTCGAAGTAAATAAATAAATTTTATCATCCATTGATTTAGCAATTGAAGAATACATAAATCTTCTTATAAAAACTAATGAACTGTAATTAGTTTGTTTTACTGATTTTTCAAATATTTTACCTTGTTTTTGACATAATTTAATTTCTATTGAATTAAGTGGTTTCATTTTAATATTTCCTCAATATATTGACCTTTATTTTTATATTCAATACGTGCTAATTTAACTTTTTGAATACCGTTTTCACTTATTGATACTCGATTTTCAATACATTTTTCTTTTTCTTTTTTGCACACAAACATTTCACGAATATATGTAATATTTTCTAATGTTTTATTAGTTTTTAAAACATATTGAAAGCCTAAGTTTGTAGCTGCTAAAGAATGTTTGCATTGTTCATCTGTAATATTTCCTTCTATAAATTCTGTAATTATATCAAACATACGATTATCTGCAATAGGTGCAATAATTACATCAATATCTTTAATTTTATTTAGAATCTTTTTTATATAATTACATTCTTTATAATCATCAAGCCACCCTCTAAAATACGCAATTGTAATCATCCATTCAGTATTAACATCAAATTTATATATTTTTAAATTAGTTAAATTTAATTTAAAACAATATACATTATTTGCATCTAAAAAACTTATATAATTAGCAGCTTGTTCAAATGTTTGACCTAAATAAAATCCTACTCCAAAATCATTTCTTTTTTTAGAATTATTTTCAAAATCAATTGGCATACAAAATGATTTTTTAGCACCATGAAATAAAATAACATTAGATTCACTAGAAAAATCTTCTTTATAAAATTGTTCGTAAATATTATTAAATTTTATTCCTTTATAATATGCAAATGAATATAGTTTTTCTAAATTAGAATCATCAATCTTTTTTTTATTTTTCCAATTATTAATTGTTTCAAAACTAACATCTAGTTCTTTTGCTAACTCAGATTCACTTAAATTTAAAGTTTCACATATAACTATTATTTCATTGTAAACATTCATTTTTAACACCTTTATAGCTTAATTATAAAGTATTTAATAAATAAGTTCAATAACTTGATTATGAAATATTTCATATACAAGTTTTATCAAAATAAGTATAAAAAAATCTGATACTTAAGTATCAGATTTATTTTATCGATTTGGTGCCTTCTGCCGGAATCGAACCAGCAACCTACTGATTACAAATCAGTTGCTCTGCCAATTGAGCTAAGAAGGCATATATTAATGGTGGGCGCTATTAGGATCGAACTAATGACCTTTTCCGTGTGAAGGAAACGCTCTCCCATTGAGCTAAGCACCCTTCTTGATGCTTTCCTCTATCATTCATAAATTGGTGGGCCTTGCTGGACTTGAACCAGCGACCTCTTCCTTATCAGAGAAGCGCTCTAACCAACTGAGCTAAAGGCCCATTCTTTGAATGCTTTAATATTATATAGAAAGAGTGAATAAATGTAAAGTTTTTTTTAATAAATTAAATAAAATTTTAAATTAAATAAAATTAATCATTGTATAATAGAATAATTAAATAGAAAGTTTTATAATTTTAAAGTATGAAAAAATTTATTATTTGTTTTGCTAAAGCTTTTTTAGCAGGTTTCCTTATAGGAATTGGTGCTACTACTAATTTATATTTAAAAAGTTTAGGATATACTTTTCTAGGTGCAGTAATGTTTACATTTGGATTAATATTTATTTGTTTCTTTGATTTAAATTTATATACAGGAAAGATAGGATTCTTCTTTGATAATGATAAAGAATTTAAAATAAATATTATTTATATTATATTAGGAAATATAGTAGGTGCAGCATTATTTGGATTTATTATAAATTGTACTGGATTATTAAATAATTTTAATGCTAGTACATTTATTAATAATAAGATAATTGATTTTAATAATTTTGATATAATGTGGTTAGTTAAGTTCTTTTTAAATAGTATGTTAGCAGGAATCTTAGTGTATTTAGGTACAATAGCATTTAAAAAATTTACTAATCCTATTATGGAAGTATTAGGAATTGTATTCTCTATTACTATCATGGTATTACTTCAAGGTGAACACTCTATCGCTAATGTATTCTATTATGCAGTATTTTATAATCAAATAGATCATATTGGTATTATTGTTTCATTTGTAATTGCAGCATTAGGAAATGGTCTTGGATCAATATTATTACATTTAATATTTAAATTAGCAAATAATCAATTTAATAAAAAGAAAGAAATAAAAGAAGAAAAAGCAGAATAATTTCTGCTTTTTATTTTAGTCTTTCAACTTGTAAAATTGGACTTGAACCAAACATTAATGTAAATAGATTATCTTTCATAAATATCCTCCTTTTACTATTATTTACTATTCAATAAATCCTTTTACTATTCTTTACTATTTTTAAATTTATTGAATCTTATAATTTAAAGTAAAAGAAAACCCAGGAATAAATCCTGGGTATATAATCTTTTGAATATTCTTTTGAGAAATCCGAGATTATCTCTTTGAGAATTGTGGAGCTCTTCTTGCTTTTTTGAGACCGTATTTCTTTCTTTCTTTACTTCTTGAATTACGTGTTAACATTCCATTAACTTTTAAAGCTTTTCTATCTTCTCCAGCTTCTAATAATGCTCTTGCAATACCTAATCTTAAAGCACCTGCTTGACCAGTGAATCCACCGCCTTTAACAAAAGCTTTAACATCGTATTTGCCTTCAACACCTAAAATTGAAAGAGGTTGTTTTAAATCTAAAACTAATGTTGCGTATGGGAAATAACTTGAAACATCAACACCGTTAACGATGATTGTTCCATTTCCTTCAGCTAAATAAACTCTAGCTACTGAAGATTTTCTTCTTCCAGTTCCATAATATGCACTCTTTGTAGCCATTATTATTTACCTCCTTTCTTTTCTAAACTTTTGAAAGTTAAAACTTCTGGTTTTTGGCTTTCATGTTTGTGTTCTTCGCCTTTATAAACGAATAATTTTTTAGCCATTTGACGGCCTAATCTTCCTTTTGGAAGCATACCCCAAACTACTCTTTCGAATAATTCTTCTGGATATTTTTCGAGCATTGTTTCTAATGTTCTAATTCTCATACCACCGTTATAACCACTAACGTTGTAGTATTTTTTGTTTAAAAGTTTGTTATTACCACTAACTGAAACTTTTTCACAATTGATTACGATAATGTAATCTCCACAATCTTGGTTTGGTGTCCAAGATGGTTTTTCTTTACCCATTAAGTAAGTAGCAATTTCAGTTGCTAATCTACCAAGAGGTTTGTCTTTTGCATCGACGACATACCACTTACGAGTAATTTCTTCTTTTTTTAAACTTGTAGTTTCTTTATTCATTTCACTATTCCTCCAATAAATATAAAATCGTACCGGGACTTTAAATTTTGTTTAGATTTAGTGTCCATAATATTATATAGATTTCACTTATTCTTGTAAACTAAAATTTAATTTTTAAATAAAAAAAGAGCAAAAGCTCTTTTTAAAAAAATCTATATATTTCTAATACGTATAAAATAAAGAATATAAATATAATTAATAAATAGAAAATTAATCCACACCAAGCCATGATTAATCCTAATTTACTTCTTTTCTTCTTTTTACCACGATATTTAAAGAATGCTACTAAACCTACAGGGAAAATAAAGAAATATAATAATCCCCACCAAAATAAATGTTTTTCTTGATTATTAATACCTGTTTCTTTTCCATTTGTATAGTCGTATGTTAAAACTTCATCATCATTAATAGGTTTACCACAATGAATACAATATTTACTATCGTTATCTATACTTTTACCACAATGTTGACAAAACATATTAAAAATTCATCCAAGAAAATTTAGTAATTATTCCAAGTTCCATTAATATAAAGACTGTTATTAATGCAAGATAAATAATTAATGAAATCATAGATATAATTAAACCTGCAATACCTAATCCTCCACAATTAGCGTTAGTTTTTCTAGATTCACTAATACCAATGCAAGATAAAACAAATCCTATAATAGATCCAATTAAAGGAAGGAAACTTATTCCTCCAATAGAAAATACAAAACCTAAAATAGAATATAAAGGAGATGCTTTCTTTCTAGGTGCTACATATTTAATTTTCTTTTCTTTTTTCTTTTTTTCAACAGTTTCTACTTTTCCATATCTATCTGCACCACAATAAGGACACATATCGAGTCCTTCTGGTAATTCTCTTCCACAATTTTTACAATACATAAAATACCTCAATAATAATATTCAATATATTTTATACTATTTTATAAATTAAAAAAATTATTTTATTTAAAAATATTATAAAATAAAATATAATTTAAAATATGAAAAGAAAATTTAAGTTAATTATATGTTTATTAGGAATGTGTACATTTATTTCTAGCTGTTCTCCTGTTAGTAATGATAATGATACTCCTAGTGATACTGATACTAATACTGATACTAATGATAACGAAGATACTAATTTCCATAAAGTAACAAGTAAAAAAATAGAAAAACAATGGACATTAGATTATGATTGGACTTATTCTTATTATAATATGCGTTTTGTACAAGGCACTATTATTTCTTCTACTAGTCAATTAAAATCTTCTAATAATTCATTTATTAAAACTACAGTAGAAAATCAATTTAGAGGTAAATTAAGTGAATCACATAAAGATTTTATAGGTTATGATCCATTTGAAGAATATAATGATAAATATTTTGAAGATCATGTCTTAATCTTAGGATTAGCGTATTTAACTAAAGGTGCTACTTTATACACTAATGGAATTGGTAAAGAACCTATTGAATATTATGCTACTGATTCAAATGGTAATAAAGTATTAGATTCTACTTTTACTCCATTTCAAATGGATCATATTTATGAAACTAAACCTAGTGAAGATGAAAAGAAATATTTAACTCTTTATATTTATGATGAATTTAAAATTTCTGAAAGTCAATTTGCAGGTAAAACTTCATCAGAAGTAAGAGATATATTATTAGGAGACACTAAAAATAAATTAGTATATTATTATTTCACTATTTATAAAGATGAATATAATAAAGAACATCCTGATTATAAAATAGATTAATATAAAAATGGATTCCAATTAAGGATTCCATTTTTTTAATTATTCTCTTTCTTCAAAGATAATTTTATTATCTTTAATTTCTTTTACACAAGCACTACTATAGACTTTAATATTTTTTTCTTCTAATTTTTTTCTTCCACCTTCATATTCTTTGTCTACTACTACACCTACTCCTACTACTTTAGCGTCTGCTTGATTAATTAAATCTACTAAACCTAAACAAGAATTACCACTAGATAAGAAAGCATCAATAATTAAACAATGTTCTCCTTTAGAAATATATTCTTTACTAATAGAAGCATATTGAGAAGAAAAATGTGTTTTAGAATATATTTCTGAAACATAAGAACAATCTTTATTAGGTTCATCTTTAGTTCTTTTAGCGAATACTACTGGTACTTTACCCATAAATCTAGATACTGTTACTGCAAAAGGAATACCAATAGATTCAATTGTAATAATCTTATCACAATAATCAAATTTTTGAGCAATATCAAAACAAACTTTATCTAACATTCTAACATCTATTTGATGATTAACAAATGAATCTACATTTAATATTTTATTATCTTGAATTACTCCTGATACTAATATCTTTTCTTCTAATTCTTTCATTTTTCTACCTCTTATTCAATAAATATTATACTTAAAAAATAATTAAATAACATTAAATATTTTTATTTATATTTTTTATTAATAAGCATAACTGGATAAGAAAGTAAAATACATCCTACTAATGAAGATAAAATAGATAAAGGAATATAACTTAAATTATAAATTAAAGCAGATTTAATATCATATTCATATAAAATCATTGAAGACAATGAAGAACCTAACATTCTAGTAATAAAAGACACTAAACATCCTAAGATTAAAGATAAATTTAAAAATAATAATGTTTTCTTATCATTAATCATAAATTTCTTAAATAATGAATAAAATAATCCACTGAAAGCATAACCACTAAAAGCAATTACATAATCAAATGGTAAAGTAGCAATACCATATCCATCAAATATATTAGAAATTAAAGAAAAACATAAACTAGATGCAAATAAACCTTTAATAAATCCTTTTCTAACACTAAAAATAATTAAAGGTAATGCACTTAAATTAATACTACCTCCACTTTGACCTACTTGTATTTTAATCTTATCTAATACTAACGCTAAAGCAACCATAATAGATAATTCAGTAATATCTTTAATAGTAAATAATTTAGAATTTATATTTAATTCACTTAAAGAAAATAAGATTAAAATAACAATAGAAATTATAAATAAAATAAATATAAATTTATCTACTGTAACATCTTTAAAATAATCATTTAAATTTAAAGAATGTAAATAAGGAAATAAAAGAGGTATTAAAATAAAAAATATTAAGCTTATAGAATAAAAACAAATAGAAATAATATTTAAAATCTTATTACATTTTTTATTATTAGTAATTAAATTAATACTAAAAATAATAAATCCAATTAATAAAAATATTACAAATAAGTAAGAAAATATATCAAAATTTAAATTTAAAGACATCGTAGATGTTACATTATCTTTATTAAAAATAATTTCATAATTATTATCTTTAAATAAATTAAATAAATTTAAATTTAAATATGAATTAATTCCATCATTTTTAAATCTAATAACATATAAATTAATAAACATTAATCCTAATATTAATCCAAATGTAATTATAAAAGTAATTATAAACTGTATTAATTTTAATTTCTTATTATCCATATATTTTTCTCCTATTAATTAAAAAAAGTCTACCTAAAATAGGTAGAAAACAATTGTAAAATAATAAAAAAATTATTACCTACGCTAGCATTACCTAGATCAGGTTATAGGTCAAAAGATTCTTCTTTTTTCTCAGCCTTAGTATCAAAAGCTCCCTTATTAATATTTTAATAATTTTTAAATAAAATAAAAGGTGTAAATTTCATTTTTACACCTTTAATACTTATAAATTAAACACAACACAAAAATATTTATAAGTATAAAGATAAGAACTAAGATAGGAAAAATTTTTAATTAAATATAATTTTATAAAACAAAAATATTTATAAAAGATTAAACACAAGGAGGTAATAATTTAAATGAGTATAAGTTATTTAAATAATTAATTCTTATCTTTATAAATAAATTATATTTCTTAAAATTTAAAAGTAAATATATAATTAGTTCATTCTCCCCATATTTTGGGGTAAATGAAAAAGGTTGAATCAAATTCAACCTTTTATATTATCTTTTTATTTCACCTTTTCCTTTTTCTTGTAAGAAATCAAGTAAAGTATTTTCATTGAATTTAGCGTAATCTCCAAATAATGATTGTTTTAAAATAGCGTTAGCAACACCTAAAGATAAAGTTTTTTCTTCATCATATCCTTTTAAATATCCATGAACTACTCCTGCACTATAAGCATCACCTGCTCCAATTCTATCATAAATTAAGCAATTCATTTCTCCACTTTCTGCTTTACCTTTTTTAGAATAAGAAATACCATTTAATACATGTTCATTACATGCTATTATCTTTCTAGTTTTAGTGTATATTCTATCTAAATTAAATTCTTTTAAAGCATCAAAGAATAATTTATCATTATCTTCTTCATTACTTTCAAATCCTATTAAAGTTTTAAAATCAAATGGAGATGCAAAAACTACATCACAATAATTAATTACTAATGGATAAATCTTTTTAGCGTCTTCTAAAGATAATAATCTACTTCTATAATTAAAATCAAAAATAACTTTTACATTATGTTCTTTAGCTTTCTTAAGTGCTAAAAGAGCAGTATCTCTAGCTTCTTTAGAAATAGCTAATGTAATACCAGTTAAATAGAAAACATCAGCGTCTTTAAATATCTCATCAAAATCAAAATCAGTAATTTTCATATGAGAAGCACTTGAATGTTTTCTATTATATAAAGTATTAGAAGATCTAGAACCTTCTGCAATATCTACAAAGTACATTCCTAATGTATGATTATCCATAATAACATGAGAACAATCTACTTCATGTGCTAATAACTTTTTCTTGCATGCAAAACCTAACTCGTTAGTAGGTAATCTAGTTAAAAATTTAGTTTTATGATTTAAATGAGAAAGAGATATTAAAACATTAGCTTCTCCTCCTCCATAAGATGCATTAAATTCTCCAGCATCTGGAATTAATCTTCCTCTAGGAGCAGTAAGTCTAAGCATCATTTCACCTAAACCTACAATAAATTTTTCATTTTTCATATTTAAATTCCTTTATGTTAAGTATATTTTAATATATTTATAAATATTTTCTAGATTTTTCATAAAATTATTTTATTAAATAATTATTAATTAATTAAAATTATAAAGTATTTTTTGAAACTAGGGAAAAATATTACGTGAAACTAGGGAAAAATATTACGTGAAACTAGGGAAAAATATTTGAAATTAATATTTATCTATATTAAAATTAAATAGGAGATAAATATGTATTTAAAAAGATATATCGAAAATAAAATAAAAGAATCACTAGAAATAATAGGTGTTGTAGTTATTTCAGGACCAAAATATTGTGGAAAAACAACAACAAGTAAGTTATTCGCTAAAACAATATATACTCTAGATACAAAATCTAAGATTGAAATAGCGTCTATTAATCCAAAATCAATGTTTAATGGAGAAACTCCAATTTTAATTGATGAATGGCAAACTGTTCCAGATTTATGGAATGTTGCAAGAAGCGAAATTGATTCAAGAGAAAATAAATTTGGTCAATTTATTTTTACAGGTAGTTCAACTCCTGCTAATAAAAATGATATCTATCATAATGGTGCTGGTAGAATATTAACTTTAAAAATGTATCCTTTAACATTATCTGAATCTAATGAATCAAAAAAAATAATATCTCTAAAAAAATTATTTAATAACGAACAAAAAATTAATTATTTAGAAAATAATGATATAACTCTAGAAGATATTGCATTTTATATTTGTAGAGGCGGATGGCCTCTTTCTTTAAATGAAGATAGAGAAAAATCTTTAAGAATTACTAGAGCTTATTGCTCTACTTTATTTGAATTTGAAAATACTAAAAACAACAAATTTAGAAATAAGAAAAAAGAAATTTTTAATATGATAATTAAAAGTTATGCTAGAAATATATCTACAGAAGCTAGAAAATTAACTATTATAAAAGATATAAATTCAAATGATGATAGAAATTTAGATTTAGAAACTTTAGATTCATATTTGGAAGCTTTAAATGATTTATATATAATTCAAGATATTAATGCTTGGAATTTAAATTTAAGAAGTAAAACTTCGATAATAACAACACCTACTAGACATTTTGTAGATACATCAATTGCAGCCTATTCTTTAAACATATCTCCAAACGATTTATTAAATGATATTAAAACTTTTGGATTATTTTTTGAAGATTTTGTAATTAAAGAATTAAACGTTTATTCCCAAATCATAGATGGAGAAATAAGCCATTATAGAGATTCAAGTGGTTTAGAATGCGATGCAGTAATACATTTAAAAAATGGTAAATATGGTTTAATTGAAATTAAATTAGGTGGAGATGATTTAATAAACGAAGGAATTAAAAATTTAATTAAATTAGAATCTAAAATAAAAGAATCTAATAATAAATTACCAGCTTTTAAGATTATTATTACTGCGTGTGGTCCTTCTTATTTATCTAAAGAAGATATCGCGATAGTTCCTATTAATCTATTAACAGATTAAATTTTTACAAAAAAGTGTAATAAAGTACCTAAAAGTATAACAAAAAAGGGTAATTATATGCTTAAAAACATAACAAAAAATGTAATTAATCCTAGAAACTTAATAAAAGGTTCACTTCTAATTTGAAGTGAACCATTTTAAATTATAATAATTCTATACCTTTTTCTTTAAAGAAGTTTCTAGTTTCTTCATCCCAATAAGAAGATTGAACTTCTCCAATATGTAATTTCTTTAACATAAACATACATAATCTACTTTGTCCAATTCCTCCTCCTAAAGTGTAAGGAACTTCTTCATTTAATATTGATTGTTGATAAGGATATTCTAAAAGATATTCTTTATGATCTTCTCTAGTTTGATTAATTAATGCTTCTTTATCTACTCTTATACCTAATGAAGATAATTCTAAAGCATTATCTAAAATATCATTATATACAAATAAATCTCCATTTAACAACCAATCATCATAATCAGGTGCTCTTCCATCTTGACGAACATCATTAGTTAATTTATAGCCAATTTGACTTACAAATACTGCTTTATATTCTCTTGCAATAGTATTTACTCTTTCTTCAGGAGATAAATCAGGATATTTTTGTAATAAATCTTCACTTGTAATAAATGCTAATTTATCAGGTAATGTACCTTTAATTTTATATTTTTTTTCTACATAGAATTCTAATTTTTTAATTGCATAATAAAGTCTTGCTACTACTTTCTTTAAAGTATCCATATTTCTTTCTTCTTTAGCAATTAAACATTCAAAATCCCATTGATCTACATAAATAGAATGATAATTATCTCTAATTTCATCTTTTCTAATAGCGTTCATAACAGCGTATATTCCTTCATGATTTTTTAAACCATATTTAGAAATATTAGCTCTTTTCCATTTTGCTAATGAATGTACAATTTCTAAATTAACTTGATTATCATCAATAGAAAATTTAACAGGATCTTCAGTTCCATTTAAATCATCATTAATACCTTTATTTGCTTCTACAAATAAAGGAGCAGTTACTCTAATTAATCCTAATTGTTCTTCTATTAAATGTTGAAACTTATGTCTTATATCTCTAATTGCGTCTTCTGTTTCTCTTACACTTAAAATAGGTTTATAGTTTTCTCTATATTCAAATTTTTCCATAATTAACCTCTCTATTAATTTATAATACTACTTTTATTGATTTTAAAATAATAAAATCTTTATTTTTTAAAATATTTATTATTTTTTTTAATAAATTTATTAAATTCATCTTTATCATTAAATTTAATATTAATTAATAAATTATCTTCATCAATTAAATATTCATATTTATTATTAAAAGAAGAATCTTCTTTTAATTCTCTTACTAAATCTTCTATTTCTCTAACACTTAAATTATCCTTTTTAATTTTATCTAAAATAATTTTAGAATCTTCTTCTTTTAATCTTGAAATAGTTCTAGCTTTACTATAAGAAAGATTACCTAAACTTACTTCTTTTTTAATTAAATCATTAGAATTTGCTAAAACACATAAATTTACTACTTGAGACGTAGAAATATCTAACATTTTAGATAATTCTTGATTAGAATAATTAAATTTAGTTTTAAGTAAATTAATACAAATACTATATTCTAAATAATTAATTGTTTTTCTATTTTTAATTTCACTTAATAAAAATATTAATGTTTCTTCATCATTTAAATTAACTTCTATAATAGGTACTTCTTTAATATTTAAAGAAAGACACGCTAAAAAATTTAATCTATATAATATTACTTCATAATATCCTTTATTTTTTCTTACTATAAATGGAGTTAATACTCCATTTTTTTCAATATTATTTTTTAAATTTACTATTTTAGATTCATCTATTTTACATTTTTCAATAAAAAAATTATCATGTAAATTATTTAAAGAAACATATCTAACAGATTCAAAATTAGAATTATTTAAAAGATTATCTAAAGAATCATCTTTTAAATATCCTTTTAATAAAGTTTTTAAATCATTTTGAATAACTTTATTATCTTTCATTATTTAAAACCTCTTTAGCAAGTTGCATATAAGAATTACTACCAGTAGAATTAGGTTTATATAAAATACATGGTAATCCTTTAGCACTACATTCACTTAAAGAAATATTACGTGGAATAATAGTTAAGAAAGTAGATTCTTTAAAGCATCCTCTTATTTCATTTTCTATTTCTTTAGCGACATCACTTCTTGCTTCATACATAGTTAATAAAAATCCTTCTATTTTTAAATCTTTATTAGTACTATTTTGTATTTTTTTAATAGTAGTTAAAACTTGTGCTAAACCTTCCATAGCAAAATATTCAGTTTGAACAGGAACTAAAACACTATTACTACTAGTTAAAGCATTAATAGATAATATTCCAAGTGAAGGAGGACAATCAATTAAACAATAATCATATTTTTTATTTATATCTTTTAAACAATCTTTTAATACATAATTAATATTATTTTTATTTAAGATTCTTAATTCATTTTCTAAATTAGATAATTTTAAATTACTAGGAATAATATCTAATCCTTTAATCATTGTATGTTTAATTATCTTATTAATATTAGTGTCTAATATTAAAGCATTAAATATAGTTTTATTAATTAAAGAAGGATCAAGACCTAATCCTCTTGAAGAATTACCTTGAGGATCTAAATCTATTATTAAACATTTCTTATTTAAAAAAGATAAACTTGCTCCTAAATTAATTGTAGTAGTAGTTTTTCCTACTCCTCCTTTTTGATTGTTAATTGCAATAATCTTCATTATAATGGCCTCTTTTTAATATCTTTATAAAGTCTAGGATATTTTTTAGAAGTTTCTTTATTCTTTTTAATAATAATATTATTTCTAATTAATCCTTTAATAGTTAATTCTTCTTCTTGAATAAATTCTACACTTGAAGATAATTCATTAAGAGCATTTTTACTATTTAATAATTCTTCATTGATATTATTTCCTTTATATGCGATTAATTTACCATTAATTTTTAAATAAGGAATAGATAATTCTAAAAGAATTCTTAAATCACTAACTGCTCTTGAAACTACATAATCAAAATCTTTAAAAGAAGGATCTTTTATTAAATCTTCTGCTCTTTGATTAATAATAATAACATTATCTAATTCTAATTCTTTTTTAACTATTTCTAAGAATTTACATCTTTTTAAAGTAGGTTCTACTAAATAAAAAGTACTAGAAGGATAATAAATACTTAAAGGAATACCAGGAAATCCTGCTCCTGATCCTATATCCATAATTTTACTAGAAGAAAAATCAATAACCTTTGAAGGTAATAAGCTATCTTCAATATGTTTAATATCAAATTCATAAGAATCAGTAATACTTGTTAAATTAATTTTATTATTATAAAAAAGTACTAATTCTTTAAATTTTAATATCTTTTCTTCTTTACTCATCATATTTTCTTTTCCTTTTTAAGGTGCATAATTAAAACAGTAATATCACTAGGATTTACTCCACTAATCATACTTGCTTGAGCAATAGAATAAGGTTTAACTTTATTTAATTTTTCTCTAGCTTCTAAAGCAATACCTTCCATATTTAAATAATCAATATCATTAGGTAATTTTAAAGAATCTAATTTATGTAATTTATTAGCTTCTTTTTCTTGATTTTTAATATATCCTTCATATTTTACTAAGACTTCTAATTGATTTTCTCCAATATAATCAAGTCCTAATTCTGATTCATTAAATCCAGGAATATATTCTTTTATTTTAGAATATTCTACATTATTTCTTTTTAATAATTCTTTTAAAGAAATACCATAATCTAATGGATCATATCCTAAAGAAGTAACATATTCATTAATTGGAGATAATTTACCTACATAAGTATTTTCTAATAAATCTATAATTTTATTTATTCTATTTCTTTTATCTACAAATTTAAGATATCTTTCTTTAGAAATTAATCCTAAAGAATATGCTTTATCTGATAATCTAAAATCTGCATTATCACTACGTAATAATAAACGATATTCTGCTCTTGAAGATAATAAACGATAAGGTTCTTTAGTACCTTTAGTAATTAAATCATCAATCATAACTCCAATATAAGCTTCATCTCTTTTTAAAATTAATGGTTCTAAATTATCTACATATAAACTAGCATTAGTACCTGCTACTAAACCAAGCCCTGCTGCTTCTTCATATCCTGAAGTACCACATATTTGACCTGCTATAAATAAACCTTTATATTTTTTAACCATTAAAGAAGAATCAAATTCTAATGGATTTAATGCATCATATTCAATTGCGTATGCATATTTTAAAATAGTAGCATTTTCTAAACCTGGTAAACTTCTTACCATTAAATCTTGTACATTTTCAGGCATAGAAGTAGAAAAACCTTGTAAATAAATACTATCAGTATCGTAACTTTCAGGTTCTAAAAATAATTGATGTCTTTCTTTATCTTTAAATCTTACTATTTTATCTTCAATAGAAGGACAATATCTAGGACCAATTCCTTTTACTATTCCTCCATACATTGCACTTTCTAATAAATGATCATTAATAATCTTATGAGTTTCACTAGTAGTATAGATTAAATAACAAGGTATTTGATCTTTAATATCTATAAAAGATGTTGATAAATAAGATAAACCTTCTTTATCAACATTTCCTTCTTGAATTAATCCTTTAGAATAATCAATAGAATCTTTTTTAATTCTTTGAGGTGTTCCTGTTTTAAGTCTTTGAAGTTCTATTCCCATTTTTCTTAAATTATCACTTAATCCAATAGAAGGTTTTTCTCCATCAGGACCACCTGAAAATTTATTATGACCTCTTAAAATTTCACTATTCATATAAGTTCCAGTAGATAAAACAACTGCTTTAGATAAAATATCTCCATGTAATTTAGTTTTAACTCCTAAAACTTCATGATCATTATAAATTAAATCTATTACTTCATCTTCTAAAATATCTAAATTAGGTGTTTCTAAAAGATGTTTTTGCATATTCTTAGGATATCTTTTTTTATCTGCTTGAGCTCTTAAACATTGTACTCCAGGACCTTTTTTAGTATTTAACATTTTCATTTGTAAATATGTTTCATCTGCACATTTACCCATAAAACCACCTAAAGCATCTATTTCTCTTACTACAATTCCTTTAGCGCTTCCTCCAATTGAAGGATTACAAGGCATATTTGATGCCATAGCAAAATTTAAAGTAATTAATAAAGTACTTTTATTTCTTCTACTACTTGCAAGACATGCTTCATTTCCAGCATGTCCTCCACCTACTACAATAACATCGTATTCATTCTTTATAACATTCAACATAAAATTTTCTTCTTAAAATATTCTTATATATTTTATATAAAATATAAATAAAAATATATTGTTATTTTAAAAAGATTAAAAAGTTTTTTATAAAAAAATTAATAGATTTAAATAAACGATTAATTTAAAGTAATAAATAATAATAATTTTCTTTTTAAAAAAAACAAATTTATTCATAATACGATAAGTATTTTTATTTAATAAACAAATTAATATTTACTCTTAGCGCTTGGTGAACTATCCGAAACACTACGC
>CAVCSZ010000013.1:0-35984 GCA_963605025.1 bacterium
ACATCATGTGAAATCAATGAAAATTGTAAAGTAATTGGCCCAACTGCATTCTCTGATTGTTCAAGTTTAACAAGCATAGTCATTCCTAATAGTGTAACTTTAATAGGTGAATATGCATTCGGAAACTGTTCAAGTTTAACAAGCATAGTCATTCCTAATAGTGTAACTTTAATAGGTGGAGATGCATTCAAAAATTGCTCAACTTTAAAAAACATAGTCATCCCTGATAGTGTAACTGAAATAGGTGATCGTGCATTCGAAAACTGTTCAAGTTTAACAAGCATAGTCATTCCTAATAGTGTAACTTCAATAGGTCGGGATGCATTCTATAAATGCTCTTCGTTAAAATATAATAAATATAATAATGGATGTTATTTAGGTAATGAAAATAATCCATACGTGGTATTAATAAAACGTAAATCTAAAAATATAACATCATGTGAAATCAATGAAAATTGTAAAGTAATTGGCCCAACTGCATTCTCTGATTGTTCAAGTTTAACAAGTATAGTTATCCCTAATAGCGTAACTTCAATAGGTCGCCGTGCATTCTCTGATTGTTCAAGTTTAACAAGCGTAGTCATTCCTAATAGTGTAACTGAAATAGGTAAACGTGCATTCGAAAATTGTACAAGTTTAAAAGACATAACTATTCCTAATAATGTTAAAATAGATAATACAGCATTCAATAGTTGCTCTAATTTAAAATTAACTTCTTGTAAAGAAAAATCAAAAAAATCTGACAACATAAGAGTTAATATGAAGACTGTGGATGGAAATACCTTTTTTGAATGGAATATTAATGAAGATTTAAATGGAGAATTACTTAAAGACACTCTTAGAAAAAGTTGTGGACTTTATAAGATTGCTATAAAACAAAATAGTAAGTATTTTAAGAAATTTAAAAAAATTGTAGAATTAGATTCTATGGGTCAGTTTGCTTTAGATGAGATTTGTTTTGAAGATTTATCTAGTAATGAGGTAGGCACATATGCTTTATATGTAGGTCAAGCTAAAGGTAATGAGAACTTATATCAAAGATATAGTCAACATTGTAATGGAAATATTGATAATTCAACATTTTCTAGAACTTTAAAAGCTGTATTTAATGATGATTACAAAAAAGTTCTTAGAAATTGCTATTTTGTTTATTATATCTGTGATAATGATTGTGATCTTGATGAATTAGAAAAACAAGAAATGAAAGTATCTTTTTATCCATTTAATATTCAAAATAATAATTTTGAATCAAAACTCGAAGAAATACAAAAAAATGTAGAAAAAATTAAAGAGAAAATTAGAGAATTAAGAGATACTTTAAATGAAAATGAAAAAAAATCTCAGTAATAAATCTAAATAAAATATTTTAAAAATATGTAATTTTAAATAATTATTAATAATAAATATTAATTTAAAAATTAGTTATTAAATTTATTGGTTCTACTATTTTAAAAATTTAAAAATAAGGAGAATAGTTTATGATGTATAAAAAGAAATATATAATTAACTTTAAAGTTAATGAAAAATATGAATTAGAATTACCAGAAGAATTTAATTCAATTATTTTTGAATTAATTAGATATTCTAGAAAAAGATCTTTTAATTCTAATTTAAAACAATGCTACGAATATGAACTTGTATTTGTAGATGAACATAATATAATTGAGAATAGATTAAATTTTCTTGTAGAATGGTATATAAAAGAATGTTTAAAAGATTTACGTGAAAGAAATTTTGCAGTAACTTTTAATTCTGAATTTTATAAGAATCCTGAATTATTTTTCGAATCACTAAGAAATTTTATAAATTATTCATATAAAGCAATATTAATAGAAGACTGTAAAATATATTCTACTTACCCTGAGGATCAAGATTTATTTGATGTTATATTAAGTGAAAACTATTTTAAAGTGTTTATTCCAAAAGATTTAGTATCTGAACATAAATATAATAGTTTTATGTTATTAGGAAAAGATTATTTACTTGGATCATTTGAACCATTTATAATAGAAAAATATATTCTTCCACATTATTTAATGTATGCATTCTTAAATGATAAATTAGATGATCAAACATTTGATCTTAAGAAAGCTGAGATTGGATTACATTAATAATTAAAGATAAGCTTAATAATAAAACTAGTTATAAATAAATAAATAAATAATATAGAAAAATTCATGCCTTTAAGACATGAATTTTTTAAATAATTAATTAAATTATAATTATATTTCTAATTGCTTATTTTTTAATAAATTCAATTAATTGATTTATTTCTTCTAGAGTTAATCCTGATTCTAATAAATATTTCTTCGCAGATTCTTTATAATCATAAGTTTCTAATTCTTCATTTTTTAAATCAGGATTAATAACATCAATAAAATCTCTAAAATAAATATTTTCAATAGATTCATATTTACTAGGAGTTAATTCTTTACTTACTTTGTAATAATTTTTATAAGTAATCATATAATCCTCTAACATTTCTGAATAAGAAGAACCTACAAGTGCTTCAAGTAAGAAACATACGAATCCTGTTCTATCTTTTCCTTCCATACAATGAATATAAATCTTACCTTTATTTTCTAAAATAAATTTAATTCCTTTTTTAACACCCTCTTTAAAATTATCTCCTGAATAAGTAGCATTTAAACCCAATAAGATTACTTTATTACTATTATATAAAGATAAAGAATAATCAGAATCAAAATCTTCTTTAGTAATATAAGTATCAAAATCTTTTTGTTTATCACTTAAATTAATAATTGTATTTATTTCATTATTTTTTAATAAATTATCAGTTATTTTCGCTCTATTTCTATTATTACAATAAGGAGTAGCACCTCTATAAATTAAATTATCTTTTATTTTAGATAATTTAATAGATCTAAAATTAGAAAATTCTTCATCACTAGAATATTCATCTCTTAATAATGAATAAGATAAATTTAATGATTCTTGAATAGTTAAATATTTACTTCTTTCTTTTAAAGATATAGACATAGTATCTGATTCATTTAAATTTAATGAAGTCCGCATACCTTTATTTTTATAAGTAAATGATAAATATTCTCTTGAAGGATAACTAATTAATAAAGGTTCTCCAGTTCTTACATAATACCCATTATAATAAGGTATATCATAAAATTCTTTACCATTACTAAATTTAATATCTACACTATCTCCTAGAGTAAAACCATAATTATTAAAATCTTCTATTTTATAATTAACATCTATTGAATCATATTTAGTATTTTGAGAAATATTAATATCTTTAAGTATTAATGTAGAATTATTACATGAAGTTAATATTCCAAATAATAAGATAGATGTTATTCCTTTTTTAATTTTGTTAGTAGTTATATTCATAATTTTTATTCCTTTTATTTATTAATTATATCATAAGTGATAAATAAATATTTTAATTTAAAAAATATTAATAAAAATTTATTAAATATCATTTATTATATTAAAAGTGTCGGATTATACTAAAAATAAGTTAGGTTCTAATCAAATTGATGCTGCTAGTAATAATTTAATAAGAATTAATAATTATATTAAAAATAAGGGAGGTAAAGGCGCTAAAAGTTTATGTGTTATATGTGGACTTACTAATGCTTCTTATAAAAGAGAAGATTCAGTGTATGTAGTGCCTATTACAGCATTAAAAGATTAATATTAAATGAATAATTTAATTAAAATAGATATAATATCTTTATGTACGAATTACATCATTTAAAAGGAAATACTTATTATATAGATGGACCTACTAATATAGGTTTATATGTTTTAAATAATTCTAATGATATATGTTTAATAGATGCAGGTAGTAAAGAAGATTCTTTATATATTGATAAAATAATAATAGAAAATAAATTTAATTTAAAATATATCATATTTACTCATTCTCACGCTGATCATTCAGGAGGTTCTATTTATTTAATTAATAAATATCATCCTATTTTAATAGCAAGTAAAGTAGAAAGAGCATTTTTTAGAGATCCTAAATTAGATATAGGATTTCTTTATGGAGGGTATCCTTTAGATGAATATGATAGTAAATTAATGCATATAGAAGAAAATGATGAAATATATGGATTAGAGAAAATACCTAATGGATTAGAATATTTTCATCTTAAAGGACATCATTATGGAATGATAGGTATTAAAACTAATGATGATTGTTATTTTGTAGCAGATACATTAGGTAGCATTAAATTAATAGATAAAGAACATATTTTATTAATATATGATTTAAAAGGATATTTAGAATCTTTAGATTATGTTAAATCATTAGAAAATAAAATAGTAATCCCTTCACATAATGAAGTAACTACTCATATCTCTAAAGTAGTAGATTATAATAAAGATAAAGTAAATGAAATTATTAATTTATTATTAGAATTCTTAAAAGAAGAACATAATTCAATAGAATGCACTCAATATATCTTTAATTATTATAATTTAAAGATAACATATAATAAATATATGTTAATATTATCTACGATTAGAAGTTATTTATCTTATTTAAGTAATTCTAAATTAATTAAGAATTACTTTAAAGATAATAGATTATTATTTATAAGAAATAATTAGATATTATGAAATTATTCTTTTAAATTTATAAAGTGGTATAATTTAATAGAACATTATTTAAATATTTGTATTTTTATAAGTCCTATTATGAGGAGATTAATACATGAACATTAAAGGAAAAGTATTAAAAGATTGGGTAATTGAATTACCTACGTTTACCTCAATTGATTATGATAAAGGCTTAAAATTAGATAAGGAATTATTTGGTCATTGGGGATGTTCTGCGGTTGCGAAAGTAATTGATGGAGAAATGATTGTAGCAAGATCATATGATTTAAATTATTCATTTAAATCAGGTTACATTATTAGAACAGCAGTACCTGGATTTAATAAAACAGTAGGAGTTTCTTATTCTCCTTTTAGTGGAACTGATTATGAAATAAGTAAAAAAGAAGGTGTAACAGAAGATGATGCATTAAGATCTATTTTCTTTACTACTGATATTTTAAATGATAAAGGATTATATATTGAAGGAAATATGAGACCTTCTCAACCTGAATGTTCAAAATTAAAAGATTGTAGAGGCACTAATCCATCTAGTAAAATATCTGTTTCTCCAGGTGCATTAATTAGATATTTAGCAGAAAGAGCTAGTAATGTAGATGAAGCTTTAGAAATTGCTAGAAGTATTAATGTATATGGATTAGTACATGGTAATTTAAAATGGGGATTTGGTTTATTTTTAGCAGATAAAACAGGTCATCATGGTGTATTAGAATTATGTGATAATAAATTAATTTGGAATGATATGGCGATTTGTCAAACTAATTTCTATATTAATGAAGAATATAAAGATAGATGTGTAATAGGATTAGGACTTGGAAGATATAATACTTTAATGGCTAATTATGATAAAGTTAATAGTCAAAAAGGAATGGAAGAATTAATTGATTTAGTTAGATACACTAGAAGTTTAGATCCTGATACATCTACATTTGATCCTAGAGGAGAATTACCAGATATTAATCCTGAATTATTTAAAGATTTTGGAGGTTTCTTATCTACTAAAGAAGCTTTTAAAGAAGAAAATAAAGAATTATTTATGGATGCTTTAAGAAAAGCTGGTAAAATTGACTTAGCAAAAACCTTAGAAGAAAAGAAAAAAGAAGGTGTTGCATGGCATTCAGCATATCAAAGTGTAGTTAATTGTAATAAAGGAACTTTAAGAGTTAAATTCTTTGAAGATCCAAATTTAACATTTGATTTAAAAGTAGAATAAATTAATAAAAAGGAGATATATATAAAAAGAGCATTTATTAATGGAAAAATTTATACTGTAAATAAAAATATGCCTTGGGCTAGCGCAGTAGTAACAGAAGGTAAAAAAATTATCTATGTTGGAGATGATGAAGGCGCTAAAAAATTTATTGATAAAGATACTGAAGTAGAAGATTTAAATAAAAGATTAATGACTCCAGGACTTATTGATGGACATTTACATGCTTTAAGTGCTGCATTATTTAATTGTGTTATTGTTTTCCCTCATTCTAATTCAATGGAAGAAATTTATTCTATTGTTAAAGAATATATGGATAAACATCCTGATTTACCTGCTTATTTAGGTATGGGATGGAGTGATATGATGTTTGGAGAACAAGGTCCAAATAAAAAAGACTTAGATGTTATTTGTAAAGATAAACCTATGGTTTTATTATCTGCTAGTGGACATTGTGCATGGGTTAACTCAAAAGCTTTAGAAATTGCAAATATTACAAAAGACACAAAAGATCCAGATCCAGATGGAGGACATTTATTCTATAGAGATAGTGAAGGGAATCCTACAGGTTATGTTAAAGAATCAATTTGTGAAAATATGATTTTATCAAAAGGACAATTTGTTCCACTTGAATTAATTGGAGAAGCTGCTGTTGAACTTGGAAAGAAATGTGCAAGTATTGGTTTAACTTCTTTAGTAGATTGTGGTAATTATGATTTCTTTGAATTTGTTATGAATGAAGATTTAAGAGGAGAAATTGAACATCCAGATTGTCCTGTTAGACTTTGTGCATGTGGTTTAATTGGTAATAGTGTTAACGCTAATGAAGCATTTAATGAATCAGTTAGATTAAAAGAAATGTTTAAGAGTGATAATTTAAAAGTTACATTCTTTAAATTATTAAATGATGGAACATTAGAAAATTTCTCTGCAGCATGTCCTAATCCATATCCAGGAGAAAAAACTATTCAACCTACTTTTACAAAAGATCAACTTGTTTATTGGGGTGAAAAATGTGCTAAAGCAGGATTAGATATTAATGTTCACGCTATTGGATCATCTACAGTTCATGTTTTACTTGAAGCAGCAGGTGAATTACGTAAAAAAGGTTATAAAGATATGAGAATTGTATGTTCTCACTCAGCATATGTATTCCCAGAAGATTTAGAATTATTTGCTAAATATGATGTTATCGCTAATTCTACTGCTTGCTGGTTCTCTGCAACTCCACCTGAAGCTAGTGATATGGTTTATAGCATTACACAAGCTAAATCATATCCTATAAAATCTATTAAAGATAAAGGTGCTAGAATATCATTAAGTTCAGATTATCCTACTGATATGACTGCATTCTTACCTCTTCCTAATTTTGAAGTTGCTATTACTCGTCAACCTTTAGGAGATAGAAATGCTCCTATAAGTGAAGTAGAAGAAAGATTATCTTTAGAAGAGGTAATTGAAGCATATACAATTAATAATGCATATGAAATGAGACTTGAAGATAAAATAGGTTCTATTGAAGTTGGTAAATACGCTGATTTAACTATTTTTGAAGAAAACTTATTTGAAATTGATCCATATACAATTCATAATGTTAAAATTCATGAAACTATTATGGATGGAGTTACAAGATATAAAAATAAATAATTTATAATTATAAAATAAACCTTCTTAGAAATAACTAAGAAGGTTTTTATTTAATAATTATGAATTTATACAAGTGTTATTTAATTTTTAAAATTAGTAATAATATTTTTAAATATAATCTTAATTTTAATAACTTACTTTTAAGATTTCTTTTTGTAATGTTCTATATTCTAAAGATTCATAATTATCTAATAAATTATTTAATTTATTTATCTTTTCTATTCTAATAGAATCATCATTATCATTAATAGAATAGTCGTTAGTTCTTCCACATGGAGAAAGACAAGTAATACAATTAGGTAAATATAATTCTTTATCTTTTATTAATTTAGATATCATTAAATCTATATTTTCATTATTCTTTAAAGATTTTAAAGAATCTAATATATCTAATTTAACTTTTTCTAATTCATCTTCTTCATCATATAATCCATTTATTAAACCTATAAGTTTTCCAAATAATACATTTTTATTTTCTTCTAATAACATTCTAGAATATCTCCTTCTATTGAAATTACTCTTATTGAATAATGAATATCTTTATTACTATTTTTAATAGCAGTTTTTAAATATTCATCCATAGACGCACAACAAGGAACTTCCATTCTTACTAAAGTAATTGATTTAATATCATTATTTTCAATAATATCTTGTAACTTCTCAGTATAATTTACTTTATCTAATTTAGGACAACCTATTAAAGTAACTCTTTTATTCATAAAATCTTTATGAAATGAAGCATAAGAATACGCTACACAATCACATGCAATTAAAAGATGTGCTTTATCAAAGAATTTAGATTTAATAGGGGATAATCTTATTTGAATAGGCCAATTCTTTAAAGAAGTAGGTTTATGTTCTAATTCTCCAATAGTTCCTTTTAACATTTCTTGTCTAATTTGAACTGCTTTATGATCATAAGATGCTACATCTTTTAAAGTTATTTTAATAGCGTCACTAGGACAATGAGGTAAACAATCTCCTAATCCATCACAATAATCTTCTTTAACTAATTTAGCTTTACCATTAACTAATTGAATAGCGCCTTCATGACATCCTTTAACGCATAATCCACATCCAGTACATTTAGATTCATCTATTTCTACTATTTTTCTTTTCATACTTTACTCCTAATAATTTGAATTTAAATCATCTAATAAAAATGGAAATAAATAATAAGGTATATTAATTAAATCTTTTTCTTTAAAATAGTCTTTAGAAGAAATTAAATATTTAGATGAGATTAATTTAGAATATTTAATTGAAAAATCATCAATTGATTTATGATTATTAACTTTATTAGATTTAACTTCTAAAGGTATTATTTTATTCTTATTAGATAATATGAAATCTATTTCATATTTATGTGTTGAATTTTCCTTATCATATAAATAATAATATAATTTTCTATTAGAACTTATTATTAATTGTGATATAACGTTTTCATATAAATAACCTAAATTTAAATTTAATTTATCACTTAATAATTTATTATAAATATCTTGGTGATCTTTATTATCACTATTAAATAACATAGTTACAAAAAGTCCTGTATCTCCAACGTATAATTTAAATTTAGAAAAATCAGTATACATTGATAAAGAAGGTGAAATATCTTTTAAATTATAACATATATTAACTATTTTAGAATCTAATAAATCAAAAAGTCTTTCATTATCTTTAAGAGTTTTTTTACCTAATCCATATCCAAAAGAAAATTTATTTTTATTAGATACAAGTTGAGCAGGTATTGATTCATACATAGTAGATAATCTTCCAGATTTATCTATTTTTTTAAGATCTTCTTTGTATAAATTTATAATATCTTGTTTTATTTGATTAATTTCATTAAAATTTCTTTTATTTAAATAAGCTTCAATTGCTTGAGGCATTCCTCCAATTGCAACATATAATCTAAAAATTTTCATTAGTGTTCTATTAGTGCTTTCTCCGATAGAATTATGAAAATCATAAAGTTTTTTTAAATTAGAATAATTGTAATTTATTGCGTTACAAAATTCTTCATAATCTAATGGATATATCTCAATTTTTCTTTCTTCTGAAGGAATTAATATTTTATCAACATTTTTATTAATTGATATTAAAGAACCAGTTTCTAAATAATCATATCTTCCATCTTTTACAAGATGCTTAATAGCTTGTCTTGCTTTAGGAAATAATTGTACTTCATCGAAGATAATCAAAGAATCTCTTAAATATAATGTTTTATTAGTAATTACTTGTAATTTTAAGAAAAATAAATCTAAATTATCTATATCATCAAAAAGTGAAAGTATTTCATTATTAACATTAGAAAAGTCAATTAGTATATATGATTTATATTCATTTTTTCCAAAATTAATAGCGATAGTAGATTTACCTACTCTTCGAGCACCTTCTAATAATATTGCACTTTTTCCATTACTTTCTTTTTTCCAATTAACTAATTCTTGATAAGCCTTTCTTTTAAACATTTTTATATCCTTTATTTAAAATTATAATAATTAAAACGCCATTTTGCAACTTTCTTTTTGTCATTTCAACGCCATTTTGCAACTTTCATTTTGTCATTTCAACGCCATTTTGCAACATTAAAAAATAAAAAAGACGATAATTATCGTCTTTTTAAATTTTAAATTATTTATTAATAGAATATTTTAATAAAACTGATCCACTTGGATATGATTTTACATTCTCTAATTTTAATTTAGTAACTTTAGAATCATTATTTAATCCATCAAAGACACTAGTCATATTTTTTCTTCCATCAATACCACTTCCAATAAGAATTAAAATATCATCAATAAGATTTTCTTTTAAAAAACTACCGTTAATATTTCCTCCACCTGTTAATAAACATTCTTTAACATTAAATTCATTATAAAGAATATCTAATGATTTCTTTAAATCTATTTTATCTTTACCTGCTACAATGTAAGAAATATTATTATTTCTTAAATATTCTAGATATTCTTTAGATACATTTAATGAAGTAATTATTAAATAATTACATTCTTTTGAATCATAATATAATTCACCTTTAGTGTCTAATATAATTGAATAATCTTTAGAATTATTTACTTTATAAAATGTTTCTTTTTCTATTTTAGAATTATCTTTAGGTATAAATTTATCTTTAGAAGAAGATATTTCTATTAAAGAAGTAGTTTTACCATTAATATTATTTTTAATATTTAATGATTCTAAAATATCATAATATTCATCTCCTGGTAATGATTCAGTCATTTTACAATCTATTCTTCCATCTAATGACATCATCATATAACACATAATATATGGTTTATTCATAATTTTATTAACTCCTTATAATGATTATATTAAATATGTACTTAAATAAGAGACAATAATATTTGTTTGTTCATTTCTAGTAATAGAAGGTATTCCATCTCCTTTTTGTAATCCATAATCTCCAAAATAAGAATGAATTCCTCCTTCAATAACAAATTCTTTTAAATTAGGAAGATTAGATTTATTCTTATTATATTTATCAATAGATAAAATCTTATCATTACTTGCTAGAAAAGATATTGTTTTTAAATTAGTAAAACTAGATAAGTTACTAGTAGAATAACTTCCTAATAGTATTAAACCTTTATAACTAGAAGCATGTGTTTCTAAATATTTACCTGCCATTGATCCTCCTAGAGAATGTCCTGCTATATACCAAGATTTAACATTAGGAAATAAATCTTGTTTAGAATCTGCTAAATTATAATTTAAGACTGCTAAATTAAAAGGAGCTCTAGTTAATATAGTACTAATTCCTATATCACTTAATTTCTTCATTAAAGGAGCGTATGCTTTAAATTCTACTTTACCACCTGGATAAAATATAATACCTGTTTCTTCATTATCTTATTATTCATAAAATTTTTCCATCTCATCCATTAATTTATAGAACTCTTCAAAAGACATTGGCTTACCAACATACTTATTGAATCTTTCATCAAACTCTTTATCTAAATCTCTACTTTCATTTACTTGATTGTTATTTGTTTTAATCTTTTCTAATTTCATACTCAACACCTCTTATTTTTGTAATAATTTTATACAACTTATTTTTTAACAAAGTCAACATAAGATTACTCCATTTCAACATATATTTCCACAGGTATTCCATAGAAGTCAATGTTTAAATCTTTATTAAAGATTTATAAGCATCTTCACTAGCGTGATAATAATCACTTACATAAATAAAAAATACACTAGAAGATACTATTACTAATGATCCTATAACTCCTAAAGTAATAAATAAACCTAAATGTTTTCTTTTTTTCTTTTCCATATAAATTATTATAATATAATATTAATTAAATAATAATTATCTTTTTGAAGAGAACTATAAATGTTTTCTAGATTGTATAGTAAATTATTATATTATGTTTAAATAAACATTATTAAATAAATAGGATAATATATAATTTTTCCTATTTTTTTTATTTCTCTATTATTACTAAAAACATATCCTTTATCCATTTTATAATTATTATCATTTAATAATTTAGGTAACGCTCTAAAATTACTATAATCTTTACCTGATTTTATTTCTATAGGTAAAACATTAAGTGAATCATAATTATCAATTAAATAATCTAATTCACCAACCTTTTTTCTATCATAGTAATATAACTCATAGTTATGTGCCTTTAATTCAGATGCTACCACAGTTTCATATTAATACCAGTTTTATCATTTAAGATAGCATTAATATTATTTTTATAAAGTATATTAGTTAATAAACCAACATCATTCATGTATAACTTAATTAAATTTTTACTACTTGATTGAATTAATGGAAATTTTGGATCTATGATAGCTTTACATCCTAAAGCGATACCAGATGATATAAGATACTCAAATTCATTACTATATTTTGTATATCTTACATCATCAATATTTTCAATTTGCTTATATTGTATTCTTTTTACTTTGTTTTAAATATTAGAAGGAATCATATCATAGATTCTTTTAATTACTAATTTGTTTTTAATGTCATACTTTGATGCATCTTCAGAATAAAATTTAATAATATCGTTTTGTATTTCTCTAACTTTAAAAACATTTTTAGTTTCAACAAATGTTTTAACTGCATCAGGCATTCTACCAACATATAGATATGTTTTAAATAAATATAATATCTTATTATGTAATGATTCATCAATTGATGTTCTATTATTAAAAGAATCCTTTAAATCAGATATCACTAATTGACCTATCGAATTAGCAATTAAAAATTCTTCAAAATCCATAGGATACATTTTCTTTTCAATGATTGAACCCATTGGTGTTAATGTAGTTTTTCTAAGTGCAATTCCTAATTCTGATCCTGAACAAATATACTTATATTTATTATCAGTTTTAAGAGCTTTAAGTAATGTTAATAATTCAGGATATTCTTGAATTTCATCAATAAAAACTAATGTATTCTCTCTATCTTTAAGTTTATCACCTGCAACAACACTAAGTTCGATATAAAAAGATTCAATAGTTTTTACATTTGAAAATAACTGATCACCAGTTTTATCATCTGCCATATTTATTTCAATATAATTTTCAAAATATTTTTTTCCTAATTCTCTTATGATATATGACTTACCAACTTGTCTTGCACCATCTATACATAATATTTTTTCTTCATTACCAATTAAATATTCTTCAATATATTTTGATATCTTTCTATACATATTATCATCCGCTTTTCCAATAAAAATATATATCAAAATTTACGCTTTTCTAATTATTGAAATTTTAACTTGAAGTGGTAACTTAAAAGTAGACAATGATTTATTAAAAAAGAATCAAAAAACTTAAAGAAATTTTTACACCTATCTTTTATAATGAAATTACAAAAGATATTATAGTACAAACGAAAGAATTGACATTACTAAACGTGTATTTACAATTTAACATTATTTTTTAATGATTCTTCAATAGTAATAAATGGTTTAATTACTTCATCAATAGGATCTTTACAATCATTATCTAACCAATTAATACATACATTAAATAATGCTCCTGCGATGAAATACGCTAAAAACTTATCTAATTTAACTGGTAAATTATCTAAGAATTCATTAGATAAGAATTTTAATAATTCTCCATCTAATTTAGCATTTCTTAAACATTTATTAGCGTCCATATTAGCTTTAAAGAATAAGAATAAAGAATAAATTACTATTTCATTATTTACTTTCTTATTATCATTATTTAATTTTAAAGAATCTAAGAATCTTTGTTTAGTATTTTCAAAATATTTAATTACTATATCTTCTTTACTATTAAAATGTCTATAGTAAGTTGCTCTAGATAAACCTGCTTTAGAAGTAATATCTGTAATAGATATATCTTCATATGGTTCTTCTTTCATTAGTTCTAATAAAGCATTAGTAATTTTATTTTCTATATCTATCTTTTTCATTCTATCTCCTTATTTACAAATTAAAATATTGTGTTTCTTTATATAGAAACATTTTAATATTATTTGTTAATATTGTCAATATATCTAAATTAATTATTTGAATTATGTATCATTATTTAAAATCTTTAATAGATTAAAAATATCATAGAAAGAATAAGATTTAAAAAGAATAATTAGTAAGAAAATAAATTAACAGGAAACTATAAATATGTTAAATAACTTGCAATTTAATTTAACGAAGATTAAAATAATGTGAATTAAAAAGGAGTTTTTTATGAAAAGAAAACACATTTTAGGAACAGTAATTCCTACATTTATGATGAGTGCAGTTATTGCTTCTGGTTATTGTATTTGGCATTTTAATGATATAAGTACTAAAAAAGAAGAATCATATTCTATGGATGTTACTCAAGAAGTTAAAATAGGAAATATTACTGCTTCAAGTGATTTTAGTATTGAATTTGATCAAACTATAGATGGTAGAAAAGCAACATATGGTAAAGATGATACAGATGTTTTGAGTGCTAATGGTATTTCATTAAAGTGGGGCGGTACTCCTACTAAAGTAGCTACATATACTTCACCTAGTGATACTAAAGTTACTGATAAGCCTACTGATTATAATGTCTATTTTGATGTAGTTATTGATTTTGGAAGTAATAGTGTTACTACATCATCTACAGCACTTAGTGGTAAGAAATTATCAGATATTATTAGTGTTAGTTATAATAGTACTGCTTTAAGTGCTATTACAAATAATACTACTAATGGAAATGGTTATTATTATACACAAAGTACAAATAGTGCTACATCAATGTCATTTGATTGGTCTAATGTTACAATAAGTTATGTAACTGAACCAAAGAATTCAAGTGAATTAGATGAATTAAGAACTTTAATTAAAGATAAAAAATTTAAAGTTACATATTATGGTTATATTGCTAAAAATGCTACAGCATATTAGTTATATATATATAAAAATTAAATAAAGAGGAAAGAATTAATTATGAAAAAAAGAGTTATTTTAGGAACAATTTTACCTGCAGCTGCTGCTATTGCAGTTATTGGTTCAGGTTATGCTATTTGGCATTTTAATGATACTGCTAGTAAATTAACTAGTGATATGAGTTTATCAATTACTAGTGTAGTTAAAGGTGCTAGTTTAGAAAAGAATTTTGATACATTATCATTAGAATTTGATCAAACAGAAACTAGTAGAGGAAATGTTAATACTGCTGAAAATACTTCTTTAGGTTCTACTATTACTGAAAATGGTACTGAAACTGCTAATGGAATTAGTTTTGTTGCTAAAAGTGGAGAAACTGCAGTTACTGATGCTACTGTAACTTATAAAGAAGTTACTAATACTGATGATAGCGATGTTAGTTATGCTACTCCTACAATTGATAGTGGTAATGTAGGTCAAGTATTTACTGTTACATTAAGTTTACCTACAAGTGTTGCTGAATATATTTCTATTAGTACTACAAGTTTAGGTACAGGTTGGACTATAGAAACTGATTATCCTAAAGCAGATACTACTGCTAAAACTACAACATGGAAATTTAAAAATACTAATTGGAGTACTAGTGATAATCCAGTAACTTGGAGTTGGAGTAATATTTCATTTAGTTATGGAAGTGATAAAGAACCAACTGATTATGCTGGATATAAAAAATTAAGTGATGCTCTTAAAGCTACTGATAATCCTACTGCTACTGCAACATACGAAGCATATAGAAGTGTTAAATAATAATAATTAAAAATTAATTATAAATATGAAACAAAGATTTTTATTAAAAATAATATTACCTATCTTTGCTTCTATGCCTATTATAGGCTCTGGTTATGCTATCTGGAATTTTAATAATACAGTTAGTGTAAAATCTGAAAATATAAGCCTCTCTATTACTAATTTAATTAGAGGGGCTTATTTAACAACAAACTTTGATACATTTAAAATTACATTTGATCAAACTAGTGATGAAAGAGATACAGTTACTGAGAATAATGAAAGTGGTAGTAATGTCAATGATAGTGCTAAAGGAATTTATTTAAGTTTCAGTAAAACTGAAACTAGTACTAATAGTGATGGTACTACTAGTTATAACACTAGTGATGTAACTGATCCTAAAGTTAATTATGTTAATGATTCTAATGATGATGATAATGTTTATACTAATCCAGAAAATAGTAAAGATGAAAATGGTGACCCATTAGTAGGTCAAGTTTTTAACGTGGTATTAACATTATCTACTGATTTAGCGGCTTATTTAAATGTTGAAACATCTAAAGTAAATGGAAGTAACATTAATAATTGGTCTGATGTAGTAATTAATAGTAATGAAGAAGGATTAACTACTTATACATGGACTAATAAAACTTATGGAGAAGTAGATTGGAAATGGTCATATGCTAGCTTCTCTTATAAGTCTTTAATGGAACCTAGAGATTTAGATGCTTATAATGCTTTAAAAGAAATTGTAGATAAATCTACTAATTCAACTTGTTTATATGAAGCATATAGATGGGTTAAATAATATTAATTAAAGGAGGTAATAAAGATGATGAATATTGTATTAACTGGATTAAGTGAACAAACAATAGTTTATATAGTAGCAATATGTGTTGTTATTCTTTATGCTCTTGCTTTTATTGGTATTACTTTATTTTATTTTTATGCTAAAAAGAAAGTTATTAATAATAAGTTAGATGATCCTGAAATTAATAAAGAAATAAATGATGAATTAGATTCTAAATATACTAAGAAAGGAAAGAAATGGAATGATTTCTTTGAACATTATAATAAAAAGAAACATCATAGATCTGTTTTAGGTAAAGTTTCTACAGTATTCTTTAGTATTTTCTATGCAGTACTTATTGTATTTATAGGTATGTGTTATGGAGTTAAGAATCAAAGTGATAATTGTATGTGGTTTAATAATACTGCAATGTTAATTATTCAAACTAATTCAATGGAAACTGCTAATAAATCTAATACTTATTTATTTGATGAAAATGGTAAAAGTAATGATGAAGATAGAATAAGAACATATTCATTTATTACTATTAATAAGAGTGAAGAAGTATTAAATAATATTAATGTTTATGATGTATGTGCATTTAAAATGTATGATACTACTTTAAATAAGAATATTATTGTAGTACATAGACTTATTGAAATTAATAATGATTCTAGTGTAGAAGGAGGAAAAGTTTATACTTTTAGAGGAGACGCTAATCCTTCTAGTTTAGTAAATGAAACTAGAATTACTAAAGATAAAATAATAGGAGTTTATAGTTCATCTAACTTTAAAGGATTTAATAATTATGGATTAGGTAAATTCTTTCTTTATATGCAATCTGAAGTAGGTATTATTTTATCTTGTACTGCATTTATTTTAATTATTATTTATTTATTCTTAATTAATCATGTTTTTGATTTATTTGATAAGAGATATGAAGAACTTGTTATTGAAAGAAATGCATTAGAAAATAATGTAATAGAAGGTGAAGTTAATGAAGAGAACAACTAAATTAATATTAACTTTATTACCTTTAATAGCACTTCCTTGTGTAATTTCTACAGGGTATGCAATTTTTAATTTAGGTTCTAGTGCTTCTAAATTAGATAATAAAGTTAATATTGGTATTGAAGATGGTGGTAAAGTAGGAACTGCTCAATTAATGTTTAAATCATTAACTGATGAAGGTAAAGATACTGAATATGTTATTGAATCTAATAATGATTCTTTAACAGTAGTACCTATTACTTGTTTATTTTGTGATACTGAAGAAGTTTATTTTGTACAAAATTATAGAATGTATGAAGAAAGATCATTTGCTATTTATTTTGAAAAATTAGAAAATGAAAGTTTATGGAATAATTATATTGTTTCTTTATCATGTACTATGACATTTATTGATGATGATCCTAGAGAAGTAGATATTCATGATAATAGAGTAACAGATGGTAGCATTAGTAATTATCCTACTTCATTATCTTTACTTGATATAGTAGAACCTAGTTATATAGAATTTTTAGATACTACTTATGATTTAGGTAGTGATAATATTACTACTAGTGAAGGAGTTACTAGTAAGAATTATATTAGTAAATTTAGTGCTACTACATATAATAATGGATCTATAGAAGACGCTACTTATATTACTTATAATGCTACTGTATGTAGTGATTTATCTAAAATAGGAGATAAAGACGCTACTAATTCATTATTAAGTTATCCATTTAAGATTAAATTAGATTATAAAACTTATACTGATACTGATAGTTCTACTAGTTATTCTTTTAGACCTAGTGAATATAGATCTAGTAAAAAAGATGGTGTAGATAGTGTTAGACAACGTGTTACCCAAGGTATTTATGATGCTTTAATGAATTCTAAAGTAGATATCTATTTTACTTTTCATTTAACAAGTAAAAATTAAGGAGGAATTGATATATGAAATTATTTAAAAAAATATTAGTGTCAATTACTTTATTATTAACTGGAGTAATAGGTTTAAGTTCATTAAGTTATGCGATATTTGTATATAATGATAAAAATGCTGAATTAGAAGGTACTCAAACTACTTCTAATTTAGTTAACTTTACAGGAGTAGATTCTGATTATTATAGAATTTATTTCTTTGCATCTCCTTATTATGCTACTGGAGGTAATATAACTGAAGGTCATAGTGATTCTGATATAAATACTATTTCTAGTACAGATGAAACTGATCCTAAAGCTATAGCAGATAGTGAATATAATCCATATAATGATACTACTACTGATTATTGGACTGGATTTAGTCAATATAGTAATAGTTCTCAATCTAATTTCCAATATAGTAGTGGAAATTATACTTGGGTACCTATGAAAAGTATTTCTCAAACTAGTGCAGGAAGTGCTACCGTTACTCCTTATAAGAAAGCTGATTTTACAGGATATATTCGTGAAAATAAAGATAATGATGCAGGATTAATCATTGAAAAAACACATACATATTATTCAATAGTAGTAGAAGGTCAAATAACTGCTAGTCAATTAACTTCAATTGTTGCTACTAGTGAATATAAAGATGCATGGGGATTTGGACCTGAATTTGTAGGTTGGAGTTATGATAAAGCTAGTGTATCTTCTAGAATTCTTTCTAGTAGTACTTCAAGAGCTGCTAGTGATAGTAATAATTATACATATACTACTAGTGATGATCCTACTAAAGGAGATACTTCAGGAACATTAAGATATGTTTCTAGTGGAAGTGGAAGTGGTACTAAATATAAATATGGTAATTTTGGAAGATCTAGTGATATTAAGATGTTCTCTGATTCTACTTCATTACAATATATAGATAATTATACTAGTGATAGTGGTAGTAGTATTGATGGAAGTAAAGTAGGAGATAAAGTTATTTATTTATATCCTGTATTTGGTGCTAAACAAAATTCAGGATTAAGTGAATATCATAATTTAATTAAATTTAGAAGAAATCCAGGTAGTGCTCCTCAAACTAAACAATCTGATGAAATAGATTATTCTCAAAATAGATTAACTCGTTATTTCCTTTATGATGGATATGATAGTAGTGCATTATATAAGAATAATTATTCTATTACTGATTATTATTTAGATTTTAGTGGTTCTACTGTTAATAGAATAGATATGGCTATTAATAGTACTGAAGGTACTAAAACTAGTTATACTCAATCTTATGCTGGTTATGGAGCGAATTGGCCGACTTTAATATCAGATAGTGCTTTAAAGAGTTTAGGATTAGAATCAGGTTATTATGATATAAGATTATGTATTTGGTACGCTAGTGGAAGTAGTATTGGAGATTGTGCTACTGTATTTAAAGTTTATTATGAAGCTAACTATTTTGATGCTATATTATATTCTCATTCTACTAGTGGAGATTCTACTGCTTATACTACTTTAACTGATGGAAAAACTATAGCTTATTGTCCTTATATTTATTCTGAAACTATAGGAGGTGTTTCATTTTATTATGTAATAGGATTACATAAACAAAATGAACATCATTTAACTGGAGATAATTTAAATGGTAATATTAGTGATTATGATGGTAGTGGTTATAGAAGATTACCATTAGCAGATCATAAATATTCTCCTTCTAGTGATAGTGCTACTACTGAAAAGATTAGTTCTTTAACTGGTTATTTCTTTGTAGAAAATGTTGAATTATATAAAGATGAAAAGTTTACTATCTTAGATAAAGAACCTGATAATAATGATTATACAACTGTATCTTATTCTACAGGTGCTATGGAAGATAAATATATAAGTAATTTTAATACTTATTTAACTTCATCGTATGCTAGTGATAAAACTCCTTATTATTCTATTAATAGAACTGATGGAATAACATCACCTATTTCTATTAATGAAAGTGATAATAAGAAATCATTTATTTCTAGTAAAGATGGTATTTATTCTTTATTATTTACTATTACTTATAAAGAAAATTCTACTAATAGTGGTATTAATGTTGATAGTACTAATAGTGGAGGAGGTACTCTTTCAGGAAATAATATTGAATCTATTAATATTGCTTATAAAGAAGTTCCTCGTAAATATAAATTTATTGTTTTAAGTGATCCTTCTAAAAGAACTACATCTAGAGTTAATCCATGTGATCATTCAGTAGGTTATGAATATATTTATGATGATAAAGCACATTGGGCTAGATGTCAAAACTGTGGTGTTTTATGGACTAGTGAATTATCTTCTAGTGTTAAAGAATGTGATCATATAGGTGAAGAAAAACATACATTTAATACTAATAATGAATGTACAATATGTGGATATAAAGTAGGTGAATCATCTAACTTTGCAGGAGCATATTATAATTCTTATAATATGATATTTAATTTTGATAGTTATGTATGTTCTGGATCATATGATGAAGACACTATTATTAATATGTCTACTGTATTAACTACTTTTAATGGAGGTAAAACATTATATGAAGTACTTTATTCTTATTGGGGTAAAGAACTAGTAGATATGTCTACTGGATTAGTATTTAATTATAGAATATTTAATTCTAATACATTTAAACTTAATAGAAATTATGTATTATATATAAGAGAAGGATAATTAAAAATTAATAAAGACTTTATTTTAAATAATAAAGTCTTTTTTTAAGTAAATAAAAAGGAATCATTATTAATGATTCCATTTTTTAATTATTAATATTATTTACAAAGAATTAAGTGTTTGAAGATTAATACCCAAATTAAGTCTAACCATCCAAATACTGGAATGATAATACCAAAGATTAAACCTAAAATGTTACCTGCTGAAGGTCTTTCAATAACTCCGCTAACACGAACTAAGATTTCAATAACCCAGTTTACTACAGGAATTAATAATAATAAGAATTGAACTAATCTTGGTAAAGAATTGAACCATTTCATCATAATAAATTATCCTCCTTGGTTTAAATTATATCATTTAATTAACAATATTTTAAATAAATATTGTAAAATAATTAATATGTATAATTTTTTAGTGTGTTGTGATTTAGATGATACTTTATTAAGAAAAGATAAAACTATTTCTAATGAATCTATTGATTTTATTAGAAATTATATAGATTCTAATAATTTATTTTGTATATGTACAGGAAGACCATATCAAGGATGTATTAATTATTATAAAGATATAGATAGAGATTTACCTTTAATATGTGATAATGGATGTAGTATTTATTTAAATAATAATGAATCTATATTTATAGATGTAGATATTAATTTAGTAAAAGATATCTTTATTAAATTAAAAAATAAATATGTTTCTAGTTTATTAGTAACTGGTAAAAAGATTACTTATTCTTTTAATTATAAAGAAGTACCTGATTTTTTAAAACATAATGAATTAAATGATATTACTAATATAGATGGAATAATAGAAGATATAGTAGAAATTAATCCTTTAATTATTAATATATGGTTAAAAGAAGAATATTTAAAAGATATATTAATAATTAAAGAAGAATATAAAGATTTATTAGATATTACTATATGGGATTTATATGATTCTAAATATGGAATAGAAATAAGAAATATTAAAGGTAATAAAGGTAATGCATTAAGATTAATTAAAGAAAGATATAATATTAATGATAAAAACACTATATCATTTGGAGATCAGTTAAATGATATTAGTATGTTAAATGAAGCTTATTATGGAGTAGCTATGATTAATTCTAATCCTAAAGTATTAGAATTATCTAAATATATTACTAAACATGATAATAATGAAGATGGAGTAATTAAATTCTTAATAGATAATAAATTATATTAATATTTATACATTTCTTTATTTTTGTGCTTTTTTAATTAAAAAATTTTTAAAAGATTATGATTAAAGTAAATATTTATTTGATATATTCTTTAGATATTATTTCAAAATAATTATAAATAGAAGGAGGTAATTCATTAAAATTATTTTCTTCTATCCACCACTTAATAAGATTCATTAAATCTATAATTATTATTTTCTTAGATAAAGAAAATGGTATTTTAGAATCATTTATTATTTCTTTATCGTATTTATTCATTAAATCTATTATAGAATGATGTAATAATTTTAAGAATGTTCCTCTAGATTCATTTTCAAAGATAATTTTTAATATCTCTTTATCTTCATAGAAATGATAAAACATATGTAATAATAAATCTTTAAAATTATTCTTACTAGAAAAATCATGATGTAATTCTTTTTCTAAATTAATAGAAGTAATATGAGTAAAAATATCTTCACTTAAAGAAGATAAAATATCTTCTTTAGATTTAAAATGTTCATAAAATGTAGATCTAGCAACATTAGATTCTTTTAAGATATTTTCAATTGTAATATCATTATAATTTTTAATTTTTAATAAATTTAAAAAACCATTTTTAATATCTTGTTTAGTTTTAATAACTCTTTTATCCATATAATTATTTTAATACATATTTAATATTAATTCTTGATAATTTATAATTATTTATTTATAATTATCATACATTTATTAATAAAAGTTCGGAAACTAAAATATGAAAGAGATTAAATTAACAAAAACTAGAGAATTAATTAAAAACATGTGTATAACAGCAATGTGTATTGCTTTATGTGTAGTTTTACCTATGGCATTCCATTCAATTCCAAAAGGAGGAATGATATTTTCTCCAATGCACTTACCAGTATTCTTATGTGGATTAATATGTGGACCTTTCTTTGGATTATTATGTGCTTTAGCAGGTCCTATTTTATCTATGTTAATTACTGGAATGCCAGGAGTTAGTTCACTTCCTGGAATGTTAGTAGAACTTAGTATTTATTCTATTATTCCTTATTTATTCTTAAAAATTACTAAATTTAAACATTTATATCCATTTCTTTATATAGCAGTAGCATTAGGTATTGTTATAGGAAGAAGTTTAGGTGGAGTTATGTCTAGCTTACTTTATACTGGTGAAGGCGGATATCAATTCTCTATGTTTGTTAATTCTTATATTATTGTAGGATGGCCTGGAATATTAATTCAAATAGTAGTTATACCTAATTTAGTATATTTCTTAATTAAAAATAGAATTATTAAAATAGGTAATAATGAAGTTTATGAAAATATTAATAATTCATCAAAAAAAGAAGAAAATAATGAAATTGCTAGTGAAAACTAGCAATTTTTATTTTTATCTTTAATTAAAATTTCTTTATTAAATATTTATTATAGATTAAAATATAATAAATTAAGGAGAATTTATTATGAAAATTGCAAGTAAAGTATTATTAATCTTAGAATTAGTATTCATTGGAATTTGTGTATTATTACACTTATCTATTGGTTTAGCAGGAGTAGCAGGTACTTATAGTGCTACTACACATGAAGAATATATTTTATGTTTAAATATTGCTTCTATATTCTTATATTCAATTTTTATTTATGCATTACCTCTTGCATTTACTATTTATGGATTAGTTAAAGTTAATCATCATAAAGATGCATCTAATTACATGTTAGCAGGTTTCTTAGTATTATTCTTTGCTAATATTATTCCTGGTATCTTAATGATTTGTGACGCAAGTGATGAAAAAGTAAGTGAAGCAGAAGATTCATTATTTGATGAAATTTATATGGATGAAGATTGTGATTGCTGTCATTGTAATGATGAAGAATGTGAATGTGAAGAATGTAATTGTAATCATGAAGAAGTAGAATCAAAAGAAGAAGGTTCTAATGAAGAAGTAAAAGAAAACGAAGAACAAGTAGAAAATAACGAACCAAAAGAAGAATATAATAATATTGAAGAAATTAAATAATTTAATAAATCAACATCTTAATAGGTGTTGATTTTTTATTTAATAATCATTAGATAAAGGTTTATTTTTCTAAAAAATGTAAAATATCTCTTTATTTTTGAATTATTTTTGATAGACTATAAAACAATTATATTTATGGAGAGTTTATATGGAAAATAAAGAAGAAATAAAGAACGAAAAGAAAGAAAAGAAATCTAAAAATAAGCTTAATTTAACTTTAAATATTATAACTTTAATATGTTTAGTAGGTTGTTTAGGAGGAATAGGTTATTCTCATTTAACTAAATATGGATATGTTAAATCATTTAATAATGTAAATAATAAAATTAATAATTCTTTATTAAATGGTACTAGTGATCCTTCTAGTGAACTTGGAGAAGTTGGAGATTCTTATATTAATACAACTTCATTTGATTATTATGTAAAAGAAGAATCTGGATGGATTAAAAAAGGTAATATTAAAGGTAGTAATGGTATTAATGGTAATAATGGATTAAATGGAAATGATGGAAATGATGGAAGTGATGGAAAAAATGGAACATCTTTATTAACAGGTACTAATGATCCTTCTAGTGAACTTGGAGAAGTTGGAGATTCTTATATTAATACAACTTCATTTGATTATTATGTAAAAGAAGAATCTGGATGGATTAAAAAAGGCAATATTAAAGGTAGTAATGGTATTAATGGTAGTAATGGATCAAATGGAAGTGATGGAAAAAATGGTACTTCTATTTTAACAGGACTTGGAGAACCTGGAAGTGATTTAGGTATAATTGGAGATTGCTATTTAGATTCTCAAAGTGGTAAATTTTATAAAAAAACAAGTAATGGATGGGAAGTTATTATTACTTTAAATGGAGTAGGTATTAAAGGTGATAAAGGTGATCCAGGTCAAGATGGAGTTAATGGAAGTCAAATTTATGTAGGAGATACTGAACCTACTTCTAGTAATAATAATGATATTTGGATTAAAAATGATGGAAGTTTATTTAAAAAAATTGATGGAGCTTGGGTAAATCAAGGAATTACTCTTAAAGGAGATTCAGGTTCAAAAGGAACTGGTATTTATTCAGGAGATAATTTACCAAGTGATAAAACTTCTTATATAAATGGAGATTTATTTATTTTATCTACAGGTGAAATTTATAAATTTAATGGTACAGATTTTATTAAATTAAGCTTTACTTTAAAAGGAGATAAAGGAGATAATGGTAATTCTATTTTAACTAGTAATGGAGTACCTAGTTCTTCTTTAGGAAGTAATGGAGATACTTGTATTAATACATTAACTGGAGAATTATTTACTAAAGAAAATGGATCATGGAATTCATTAAATGTATCTTTAAGTGGTAATAAAATAAATACAGGAACTGGTAATCCTAATAATCAATCATTTACTAATTTAAATAATGGAGATATCTATATTGATTTAGATACTGGTAAAATTTATACATATAATAAAGTTAATTCTAACTGGACTAGTAGTGATTATTCATTAAAAGGTGAAAGAGGTAATAAGATTTTTAATGGTACTACATTACCTAGTGATTCTAATTATTTAGAAGGAGATATGTTTATTAATACTTCAAATGGTAAATTATATTCATATGATGGAAATAATTGGAATGAATTAATGACTTTAAAAGGTAATGATGGTAAAAATGGAAGTTCATTATTAACTGGAAAAGGAATTCCTAGTAGTGAACTTGGAGAAGTTGGAGACTCTTACATTGATTTAGATAGTTTTAGTTATTACACTAAATCATCTTCAGGATGGAGTGATGGAATATGTTTTAAAGAAAATAATTCTTCTAATAATAATTCAAATATTTATACAGGAGAAGATGTTCCTTCTATAGATAATTCTAAATATAAAGTTAATGATTTATATTTAGATACAGTTAATGGTAAATTATATAAATATTTATTAAATGAAGATAATAATGTAAATGAATGGAAAGAATTAATAGATATTAAAGTAAATAATGAAGATTCTAAAACATATGGATGTACTATTTTACCTTCTTCTAATGGATATGTAACATTAGATAAAGGTAGTGCTTCTATTGATGAAGAAATTACTTTTAGTGTAGTATGTGATTCTAATTATGTTTGTAGTTCTTTTATTTTAAATGGAGTAGAAAAAGTAAATGAATTAATAAATAATCAATTTACTACTACAATGGTTAAAAATGGTTATGTAGTAAAGGCTTCATTTAAAAAAGAAAAGATAGATGAATCAGAATATTCTTCTAAAACATATGAATATTATGATAAAGAAGGAAATTTATTAACTCAAAAAGATAGTAGCTTATCTTATTATGATGGTTCTTGGGATGAATTAGTAAATAAATATTATTCTGTAGATGATAAAAATACTAGTGACACTAGTGATGATGAAGTTACTATGTGGACAGGATGGAATAAAGAAATAGTAGAAGTTAATAGTACTACTTGTAAAGTTAAATATACTGCTAAAACATCTACTATATCACTTTCAAAGAATGGAGTATATCCTGAAACTGTAGTAAATAATATACCTACATCATTAGGTATTAAAAGTAACGCTATTAAATGGAGATATGTTTCAGAAGATAGTAATGGTAATATTCAATTTGTATCTTCTTATTCAATAGGAGAATCTGTATATCATCAAAGTAGTAACAATTATAAAAATAGTAAAATTAGATCTTTACTTATAACTGATACTAATAATTATTTATCTAAAATATGGAAAAATGTAGATGATCAACCTTTATCTGTAACAGTAGATAACACTGCATCTACTACTGAAGATAATAACAATCCATATTGTTGTGATAATACAATGGATAAATTATATTTATTAAGTTATAAAGATTATATTAATCCTGAATATGGTTTTGATGTTACTCCTTTAGCTAATAGTGATACTAGAGTATGTAAAGATATAACAAGTGGAGCTTCTAAATGGTATTGGACTAGAAGTCCATATGCTAAATCTAATAATTATGCTTGGTATTGTGATGAAAATGGTAAACTTTATGATAGATTTACAGGTGCTACTGATGGTAATCAAGGTGGAATAAGACCTGCTTGTACAATGAAAATTAATTAAGTTAAAAGAGTGTTTCAAACACTCTTTTTATATTTTATATATTTAGTTTAGATATTATTTTAATATTGTTTTAAATTATAGGATTAGATTATGTTATTTTTTTCTTCTTTTAATCTACGAAAAAAAGTTGCTTTACTTATTTCTAATTGTTTTATTGCAAATTCTAAAGATATTTTTTTATCTTTATAGTCATTCAATGTTTTTTCTAATAAAAGAGTATCTATTTTTTTCTTTTTACGTCCTTTATATGTGCCATTTTTCTTTGCGTTTTCAATTCCTATTTTTTGAGCTTTTTTTCTTAAATCGTATTCTTTTGAATATATTTGAATTAGAAGACGATAATACAAAGATCTAGTAGAATCATCTATTATGATATCATCACTATAAAAATAATCTCCTGCACAAATAATGGATAAAAGTTCTTTAACAATATTATCTGAACGTTTTACAAGATCGTATATCGAATTCTTTTTATATTTTATGATTTCGTTATTTTTATACTCTATTACTTGTAAATTATCTCCAGAGTATTTTGTTTTTGTTCTAATAAGCCACTCAAGTCTATTCAATGATTCCATATTGTTTTCTTCTAAAAGAATTCTTACATCTTCACGATTTTCACTAGGTGTGCGTTCTGATATAAAAACAGGAATTATGTTTTTTCTAAAATATTGTTCTTTTCTAAGTGATAAATCGAGTCCAGGAATTCCTTGAAAAATTGAATCAGGAATTAAATCAATAACATTATAAAAAGGGGTAAATATATATTCAAATTCACCATTTTCGTACTCATTATATTCAATTTTAGATATTTTGTATAATATGCCATAATTATCTTTGATGCAAATTAATGCAGTTGTGTTAATTTTTTTCATTTTTTAACCTCATTATTTTTTGATATGCATGAAGTAATATTTTTTCATATCTTTGCTTTATTATATATTTATAAAACTTTTTGTGAACATCACTTAGAAATGGAGTAGAATCAATTAAATTATTAATTTCTAGTTCGGAATATTTATTATATATTCTTATAACAGTATCATTACATTCCTTAAATTTTAGTGAATCTATTATTTCAAAATATGAACTTTTTTTACCATTAAGTAATATTTGAGAAGTAGGAAATTTATATATTTGCTCGTTTGTAAGTTCTTCAGAATTCATAATTTTATTCATGGTAAAATCATCTATAAGTTGTGGAAAAAGGCATGAGCCATTATCAAAAATAGGAGCTATAGAATAATGATTGTTTTTCTTTAAAAATCCCCAGTTACCACCATGACGATCAAAATTTCCAAGTACAGCATCTACAACATAGATATTCCAAAACATATCGATAGTTTCTGAAACATTAGTGAGTTTCACATTATCTTCTAACATTTGCATTATATCTTGGTAAGAATATTGATACACTTCTTTATCTTGTTCTAATGAACTTTCACCTACATCATTAAATGGAACGAATTGATAATCATCATTTAAAAAATTTTTGCAAGCTACCACAGGCTCTCCATTATATAATCCTAGATAAGTTTCTTGTGATTTAAAGCCTAACATGTTGAATATATGACTTCTGATATATGATTAAATTTTTTTACTCCAAAATTACTTTGTTTTTGAAATTTAATCATATATTCAAAACCATTAATATTTATTCCAAATTTTCGTTCTGTTCCTCCGTAATAAGTATTAGTTTTTGGATATATTGAAAAATCTATCATGTTTTACCTCCTTGTTATCAATAGGGTTCTAAATGTATTTTGAGACAAGATTAATTTTCAAAAGAATTTAAAAATATCTTTAGTTATTAAAAAATTATCTTAATCACTTTATATTTTTTGATTTATAAAAACTATATTTAATTAAAATTAATATTATTTAAATAAAGTTTTATAATAATAAATATGATTAAAACTAATGCAATGAGAATATTAGATAAAAATAAAATAGAATATAAAGTATATGATTATTCTAAATTCAATTATACTAATGGAGAAGAAATCGCTAAATATTTAAATGAAGATCCTAAATATGTATTTAAAACATTAGTAACAATTGCTAAAAGTAAAGAACATTATGTATTTATGATACCAGTTAATAAGGAATTAGATTTAAAAAAATGTGCATTAAGTGTAAATGAAAAAAATATAGAAATGATTCCTCAAAAAGAATTATTACCATTAACAGGATATATTCATGGAGGATGCTCTCCTTTAGGTATGAAAAAAGAATTTAAAGTAGTAATAGATAAATCAATTTTAGATATAGATAAAATATTTTTTTCAGGTGGAAAGGTAGGTTTTCAGGTAGAATTAAATAAAGAATCCTTAGAAAAAGTATTAAATTATAATATTTATGATTTAACTAAAGAATAATTTTATTATTTGATATAATTTTAGTTATGGATTATAAAGGGTTATCAAAAGAAGAAGTAAATCAAAGAATTAAAGAAAATAAAATAAATAAGATCAAAAATAATGAATCTAAATCTTATTTTAAAATATTTTTTAATTCTTTTTTTAATTTTTATAACTTAATTTTATATTTTGTAGCAATTATCTTTATTACTTATTCTCTTATTAAAAAAGATTCTATACCTATTTCTAAATATGGTTTTTTAATAGTAGTTTTTCTTAATGCTTTTATAAGTTTATTTACTAATATAAAAGCTAAAAGAAAATTAACTAAATTAAATTTAATAAATAAATCTAAATATTTAGTAATTAGAGATAATAAAGAAATATTAATTAATGATGAGGAAATAGTTTTAGATGATATTATTAAAATAAAAGGAGGAGATGTAATTCCTTCTGATATTTTTATATTAGAAGGATCTATTAATGTAGATGAATCTATTTTAACTGGAGAAAGTGATCTTATTTTAAAGAAAGAAAATGATTTAATTCTAGGAGGAAGTAGTGCAATTAATGGATTTATAATTGGTAAAGTTTCTAAAGTAGGTAAAGATTCTTATATCAATGGAATTAAATCATCTTTACTTAAAATAAGAAAAAAGAAAACTCCATTAGAAAGAAACTTAAATACTTTAATTTTATTTATGGTAATTTTAATGATTCCTGCTTCATTAACTATCTTTTTAAAAATGTTAAGTGTTAATGAATGGAATTTATCTAAAGAAGTAATTACTAAAACTGCCACTATTATAGTAGGAATGATTCCTATTGGAATGATATTATTATCTTCTATTACATTAACTAATAGTGTTATTAAATTATTAAAAGTAAATGTATTAACTCAAAATCTTTATAGTATTGAAAATCTTGCTAAAGTAGATACTTTAGCGTTAGATAAAACAGGTACAATTACTACTAGTAATTTAAAATTAGATAATATTATTAAATTAAATGATAATTTTAATGAAGAAATATTATTATCTTATTTATCTTTCTTTAAAGAAGATAATAAAACTAGTATTTGTATTAAAGAATATTTATTAAATAATAATTTTAAAGTATTAAGTAATTTAAATGTTAGAGATATTAAAGAATTCTCTAGTAAAGATAAATCTTCTTCTTTATTTATTAATGATAATTATTATTCTTTAGGTGCTAGTGAATTTATTACTAAGAATGAAAGTACTATAAATTTAGGTAAAGAATATCAAAATAAAGGTAAAAGAGTATTATTATTTAAAGAAAATGATATAGATTTAGCACTTTTTATATTAAGTGATGAGATATCTTTAGGAATAGAAAATTCTATTAATGAATTTAAAAAATTAAATATTAATATTAAAGTTATTAGTGGAGATAATTTAGATACTGTTAAGTTTATAGCTAATCAAGTAGGAATAGATACATCTAGATCAATATCACTAGAAGATAAATCTATTGAAGAAGTATCTTCTTTAGCACTTCAATATGATATCTTTGGAAGAAGTACTCCAGAACAAAAAGAAGCTATTATTAAAGAATTAGAAAAGAATAATAAAAAAGTGTGTTATATAGGAGATGGAATTAATGATTTATTATCATTAAAGACTGCTACATGTTCTATATCTTTTAAAAATGCTAGTAGTGCTAGTAAGAATGTAAGTGATTTTATTTTATTAGATAATGATTTTAATTCATTAAATAAGATTGTTTATGAAGGAAGAAGAGTTATTAATAATATTGAAAGATCTTCTTTATTATTCTTAACTAAAAATATCTTTTTCTTTTTAGCAAGTATGACTTCTTTATTCTTTAATAAAGGTATGTTAATAGATATTGAATCTATTTATATTTTTGAATGGATTGTAATAGCACTTGGAGGATTCTTCTTATCAATAGAAAATAATATACCTAAAAAAGAAGAAGATAATTTTATTAAAAGAGTATCTTTAAAAGCTTTATTATCAGGTGTTTATTTATTCTTACCAGTATTTATTATTTCTATTATTAATAATGTTAATATTAATTTAATAGGTAATAGTTTTGGAGTATCTACTTTAATAATTACTTTAGAAGGATTAATTCTTTATTTAAATATAATTATTCCTTCTAGTAGATATTCTGGAATATGTTTAGTAGGAGTTACTATTTTATCTATTAGTTTACTTATTTTTATACCTCCTTTATTCTTAGAAAGTAATTATTTAGGTAGTGTTACATCTATTAAAGATCAAATAGATTTATTAATTAAAGGTGTTTTTAATTTTAATATTTTTAAATCTTTTAATTTAAATAGTTATTTATGTTTAATCATAATGATTATTTTAAATTCATTAATTTATTTATTAATTAATTATTTTATTAGAAAAAGAAAAAATAAATTACATTGAAATTAGGTCATTATTTCATTGAAGTTAAATTGAAGTTATAAAAATAGAATAAATATTTAGTTTTTTAAATATCCAATTGGAATTACATAAATTACATCATTTCTTTTATAACCAAACTTAGAAACAGTTATAATATTTTTTAAATCAGGTAATCTCATTTTTAAATCTGAATTATTATATTTAGGTATTAAATTTACAATTTTATTTAATTATTAGAAACTTTTTTATGATTCATTTTAGTTTTTTTGATAAAACTTTATTCTATAAAATTAATTTTTACAATCTAATTTATATAAGAATAATTTTTATAGAAAAATGGAAGTTATACTCCAAATTTAAATAAAGTATCAAAATATTATGATTTCAAGTTATTCTTTCATAGACATTTAAAAGTATAATTTTGATTTTAATTTTGTTAAAATACTTAATATGAATAAAATAAATTTAGATTATTTAAAAGAACCTATAACAGGTATTAATTTAGAAGAAGATTCATCTTATTATGAATCATTTAATAATAAAAAATCTTCTAGAACATCTTTAGATGGGAAATGGTATATTTATTATAATGAAGATAATTTTAATGAAATAGTATTGGATAAAAAATATAAATATCAAGATTTAAAAGAAATAGAATTACCTTGTAATTTAGAATTAAAAGGTTATGGGAAACCTATTTACAATAACATAAGATATTCTTTTGAAAATAAAGAACATCTTTCTTTTAATGAAGTACCTTCAATTAATCCTAATGCTACTTTCTTTAAAGTAGTTAAAATAAGTGATTTAGATAGTGATTATTATCTAGAATTTAATGGATTAGAAGGTGGATTATATGTTTACATTAATAATAAATTCGTAGGTTATACTTCTAAAAGTATGTTAAATTCTAGATTTAAAATTAATGATTATTTATCTTTAGGAGATAATTTAATTACTTTAATTTTATTTAAATATTCTTTTTCAAGTTTCTACATGGATCAAGATATGTGGGAATTATCTGGTATTTCTAGAAATATTAATTTGATTAAATTAAATAAAATACATTTTAAAGATATTATTAATTATTCTTCATTAAGTAAAGATTACAAAGATGGAATAATTGATTTTAAGTTTATTATTAATGAATTTAAAGATAATTTAAGTATTAATTTTGAATTAGAAAAAGATGAAAAGAAAGTCTATTCTAAAAATATTAAATTAACTTCTCCAAGTGTTAATTTAAAAGATGTTTTAAAAGAAGTTGCTTCATGGAGTGATGAAGAACCTTCTTTATATAAAGTTAAAATTAAATTAAAAGAAAATAAATCTACTTTAGAAGAAGTAAGAATGAATTTAGGATTTAGAGTACTTGAAAATATAAATGGTTTATTACTTTTAAATGGTAAAAGATTAATTTTAAAAGGCGTTAATAGACATGAATTTTCTGCATTAAATGGAAGAAGCTTATCTAAAGAAGAAATTAAAGAAGATTTATATTTAATTAAAAGAAATAATATCAATAGTATTAGAACAAGTCATTATCCTAATGATAATTATTTTTATGATTTATGTGATGAAATAGGATTAATCGTAATGGATGAAGCACCTATTGAAACTCATGGAACATATTTTAATAAAGATGATAATAAAAATCATGAACAAGAAGTTCTTCCAGGAAGTAATATCAAATATTTAGATTTTACTTTAGAAAGAGGAAAAGCAATGGTTAAAAGAGATTTTAATCATCCTTCTATTTTATTTTGGAGTTTAGGTAATGAATCTTATGAAGGTAAGAATTTAGAATCATTATATGAATTAATTAAAAAATTAGATCCTTCAAGACTTGTTCATTATGAAAATTGTCATAGATTTAATAATGATTCTAAATATAGCGATATTTATTCAAGAATGTATTTTAAGAGTAAAGATTTAGAAAAATTATTAATTAATAAACCTAATTCTTTAATAATGAATTGTGAATATATGCATGCGATGGGTAATTCACTTGGTAATTTTGATGAATATATTAATTTAGTAGATAAATATAAAAACTTTTTATTAGGTTTTATTTGGGACTACAAAGATCAAGGATTATTCATTAATAATAAATATTACTTTGGAGGAGATTTTAAAGATTATCCTAATGATGATAATTTCAATGCTAATGGATTATTAACTAGTGATAATTTAGAAAGAGGTAAAATCAAATTAGTAAAATATTATTATTCAAATATTAAAATAGATATATTTAATGATAAAGTAATAATTCATAATAATTTTAAATTTAAAAATACTTCTAAATTTAAATTTATTTATAAATTATATGAAGATGATAAAATTATATTTACTAAATCATTTGAATGTAATGTAGCAGCTTCATCTTCTAAAGAAGTTAAAATAGATTTAAAACCTTTCTTAAAAGATAAAGAATATTTAGCAAGCGTAGAAGTTCTTTATAAAAATGATGAAGAATATGCTTTAAAAGGTTATTCATATTTTAAAGAAGAGAAATATTTAAAAGGAGATTATTCTTTAAGTAATTATAAATTATCTAAAGATATCACTTTAGGAGACTTAAATTATTTTACTAGTAATAATCATTTAACTATTACTACAGGTAAATTAAAAGTAATATTTACTGGATTAAATAGTGAATATGGAGGATTAGAAGCTATTTATTATAAAGATAAACCATATTTACATTATTTAGTAATGCCAACTTTATTTAGAAGTACTACTGATAATGATAGATTAATAGAAAAATATCATTATAAAAATTATTTATCTAGTTCTTTATATCCTTTATATTTAAATTCTTCTAAATTATTTAAAATGAAATATAAAAAGATATCTAAAGAAGAAATGAAAATATCTTTTACTTATATCATGTTAACTCATTTTGTAAGTTTCTTTAAAGTTAATTATTATGTTAATTCATATCACGAAATAAAAGTAGAATATGAATATAAACCTCCTTTATTTATGTGTACACCTCCTTTAATAGGTTTAAGATTTAAATTTGATAAAGAATTTAAAGATTTCTCTTATTTTGCTTTAGGAGATGAAGAAAGTTATATTGATAAATGTAAAGGAAATTACATGGGTAATTATTCTTCTAATGTAGATAAAGAATATGTAAATTATTCTATTCCTCAAGAATGTGGTAATCATATGTATTCTAAAAAGATAGAAATTCCTATGAATGATAAAAAATTAACATTTATTCCTTTAGAAAAATCTTTTAATTTTAAATACCTTCCTTATAATGAATTTGAATTAGAATTAGCGCATCGTAAAGAAGAATTAGTTAATAATTTTAATTATCTTACTATTTCTGATCAAAAAGGAGTAGGTGGAGATGATTCTTGGGGAAGTAAAGTTCATAAAGAATATCTTTTAAAGAGAAAGAAATATAAACGTAAATTTATTATTAAAATAGAAGATTAAAATAAGAATTCATCTTTAGTTAAAGATGAATTTTTTATATTAATTTTTGAATAATTAAAATTAATCAAGAGAATTTTCATTAAGAAGAAAATCAAATAAATTTAAATGAAGTATTTCGTTTTCATCAATATTTATCACTACCATCGTATTTATTAATTAATACTTTTTATATACATTTTTAAAGATCTTAATTCTTGAATTAATTTTTCTTTATCTTAAATCATATCTTGAAACTTGATTAAGTAAAAAAATTTTACATATGTTTAATATATTTGCTAACTCTAATAGGTTGAACAAAATATTTCCTCTCAGTTTTAAAAATATGTGCAAATTCTAATTTTCTTATATTATAAAAATTTTTAATATTATCTATGATCATCTAATTAAATTGTTATTTGTTTAATTTTTATTTTATTTCACATAATTAATCCCTCCTATAT
>CAVCSZ010000014.1:0-33607 GCA_963605025.1 bacterium
AAATAAATTAAATAATTCTTTAATTTTAAATAATAAATTAAATGAAATATCTAAAGAGAATTTATCTTCATTTATAATTGCAAGATATTTAAAAGAATTAAAAGAAAATAATGTTAATAAAGAATTAATTAACTCTTATAAAGAAGAATATAAAGAAATATTAATTACATTAGATTATTTAGAAATTAATTATAAATTTAATTTTAAAGATATTAATAAAGATAAATATATTAATAATATTATTTTATCTTTAAGAAGTATTTATAATAACATTGATTTAATTAATGAATGGAGTAATTTAAATAATATCTTTAATGAATTAGATTTATATGGATTAAATAATATTAGAAAAGAATATGTTTTAAATAGAATTAATTTTGAAGAATTCTTCTTAATATTTAATAAATCTTTATATAAATCTATCGTAGATAAATTAATTAAAGAAAATAAATTAGAAAACTTTATAGGTATTAATATTGATTCTTTAATAGAAGAATTTAGAAAAATAGATAATAAATATAAAGAAGAAGTAATTAAAGAAGTAGTATCTAAATTAACTCATAATGTACCTTCTAGTTATTCTTCTAATATCAATAGTAGTGAAGTAGGAATATTAAAAAAAGCTATTAAGAGTAATGGAAGAGGTATTACATTAAGAAAATTATTTAATGATATTAGAGATACTATTTTAAGATTAACTCCTTGTATTTTAGTGTCTCCTTTAAGTGTTACTAAATATTTAGATCCTTCTTTATATCATTTTGATATTGTTATTTTTGATGAAGCAAGTCAATTATCACTTGGAGAATCAATTGGAGTAATAGGAAGAAGTGATTCTTTTGTAATTGCAGGAGATGATAAACAACTTCCACCTACTAGTTTCTTTGATAAACAAATAAATGATGATGAAGAAGATTTAAGATTACAAGATTTAGAAAGTTTATTAGATGACGCTTTAACTTTATCATTTAAAGTTAATAAATTATTATTCCATTATAGAAGTAAAGATGAATCTTTAATAGCATTCTCTAATTCTAAATTCTATGAGAATTCATTATATACTTTCCCTTCTCCTTTAAGTTTAGAAAGTAAAGTTAAATTTGAATTAGTAAATGGAATTTATGATTCAGGAAGAAGTGCTACTAATAAAGATGAAGCTAAAAGATTAATAGAATATTTAATAGAAAGAATTAAGAATAATCCTAATAATGAATCTTTTGGAATTATTACTTTCTCTGTTCGTCAGATGGAATTAATTCAAGATTTATTAGATGAAGAAATTCAAAATGATTCATTATTATATGAAAAAATAAAGAATTTAAAAGAAGATATCTTTGTAAAGAATCTTGAAAATGTTCAAGGTGATGAAAGAGATAATATTTTACTTTCTATTTGTTATGGAAGAAATAAAAATGGTAAATTCTTACATAATTTTGGACCTATTAATAATAATGGAGGATATCGAAGACTTAATGTAGCAATTACTAGAAGTAGAAATGAAATGATAGTGTTTTCTAGTATTACTCATAATGATATTGATTTAAATAAAACTAATTCAGAAGGTGTTAAATATTTAAAGAGTTTCTTAGAATACGCTGAAAATGGAAGAAAATCTTTAATTTCTAATAATAATGAAACAGTATTAATTAAAAATGGAATAGAATATTATATTGCTAAAGACTTATCTTTAAGAGGATATGAATCTAAATTACATTTAGGAGATTCTAAATTTAAAATAGATATCGCGATATTAAATCCTATTACTAAAGATAGTTATATCTTAGGTATTATTATAGATTCTTATTCTTATAATAATAATTTAACATCTAAAGATAGAAATATTATTGAATATAATGTTTTAAAATCTAAAGGATGGAATTTAATTAATATATGGAGTTTAGATTATTATGATTCTCCTACTCATGTAATAGATCATATCGTAGAAGAAATAGAAAAATGTTTAAATAAAGAAAAAGAAATAATAAATAATGAAGTTTCTTTTGAATCTATTACTTTTATTAAAAAAGAAAAAGAAAGATATAATTATAAAAGAAAATATATTTCAAGAGGATATGATCATAAATATAATGAGAAATTATTATTAAATCCTTCTAATAAAGAAAAAGTATTCGGATGTATTAAATCTATTATTGAAATAGAATCTCCTATTTCTAAATCATGTTTAATAAGAAGAATATATGACTTATTTGATATACCTAGAAAAAATAAAGCTAATACAGAAGTAATAGAAAATTTATTAAGTAAAATTAAAACTAATATTACTTACTCTTATGGATTACCATTTTATTTTAAAGATCATTCTAGTATTGATATGGAATATTATAGAACTTTAAAAGATCGTAAAATAGAAGAAGTACCTAAAGAAGAGATTTTAGTGTGTATTAAAGAAGTAATTAAAAATGAAATATCTATTGAAGAAAATGCTTTAAAGAAAGAAGTATCTAATTTATTAGGATTTAAAGTTAAAACTAAAAAGATAGATGAAGCTATTAATGAATCAATAGAATATGGAATAAAAGGAAAGAAAATTCTAAATAAAAAAGAAAATGGTTATTTAGAATTAAAGGAGTAATTAATGGAAGAAATAATAAATTATGTAGATAAAGAAAAAAATAAATTAAAAGAAGAAATAAATCTTTTAGAAAATAAACCTACATTAGCAATTATTCAAGTTAATCAAAATGACGCTAGTAATACTTATGTTAAAGGTAAAATAAAAGATTTATTAGAAGTAGGATTTGAATATAAACATTATTTATTAGATATTTCTTCAAAAGAAGAAGATATTTTATCATTAATTAATGAATTAAATAATGATCCTAAAATTACAGGTATTATAGTTCAACTTCCTTTACCTAAATCAATAAGCGAAGAGAAAATAAAACTTTCTATATCTCCTTTAAAAGACGCAGATGGATTTCATCCTTTAAGTAAAATTAAACCTGCTACTCCAAAAGGGATAGTAGATTATTTAAAAGATAATAATTTTGAATTTAAAGGTAAAAATGCTTTAATTTTAGGTAGAAGTAATATCGTAGGTAAACCACTTCATGATTTACTTTTAAAAGAAGATATGAATGTTACTATTATTCATTCTAAAACTAAAATAGAAGATAGAAATTATTATTTAAAACACGCTGATTTAGTGGTTTCAGCAGTAGGTAAAGTTAATACTATTACTAAAAAAGATGAGATTAAAAAAGACGCTATTTTAATTGATGTAGGTATTAATAGAGATGAAAATAATAAATTAATTGGAGATATGGAAAGAGATTTAGATGTTAAATTTCAATCTCCAGTTCCTAAAGGAGTAGGTTTACTTACTCGTTTAGCATTACTTAAAAATTTAATGGAGTTATATAAAAATGGAATTTAGTATAGGAAAATATGAAGTTTATGGATTTGATTTTGCTTTAAAAGCAAGTGGTAATCCAATGCGTACAGTTTTAGATAGAACTGAAGTAAGTGAAAAAGATTTAAAAAGAGGATCTATTTTAGGTTCATGTAAAAGTGGAGAAGGACATGATAATTATTTAAAAGGTATCAATGTAGAATTTGATATAACTGCTCCTTTATATTGGTGGAAACAAGCTCAAAGATATCATTTCTTTAATTTTGTTTCTTCTCAATCTACTATGCACTGTTTATTAAAATTTGATATTGAAAGTCAATGTGTTAAAGAAACTAATAAAGAAGTATTAAGTATTTTAAATAGATTAAAAGATGAATATAATTCTATTAGTGATGAAGATAGTGAAATTAAAAAAGAAAAATGGAGAGAATTAGTAGCATCTTTACCTTGTGGATTCTGTTTAAGTGCTACTATGATTACTAATTATCAACAACTTAAAACAATGTATAATCAAAGAAAATATCATAAATTAAAAGAATGGCATGTTTTCTGTGATTGGTGTAAAACTCTTCCTCATTTCTTAGAATTAACAGGAGTAGAAAAAGAAAATGATAAATAAAGAATTATTAATTAAATATGCTTCTTTAATTGCTAAAACAGGTGCTAATATTCAAAAAGGACAAGAAGTAGTTATTTATGCTTCTATTAGTGCTTTTGATTTTATAGTTTTATTAACTGAAGAATGTTATAAATTAGGTGCTAAAAAAGTAAGATTTAAATGGAGTGATCCAAATTTAACTAAATTACATTATAAATATCAAAATGAAGAAACTTTATCTCATTTAACTAGTTTTGAAGAAGAAGAATATAAATATAATATTAAAAATTTACCAGTATTAATTTATATTGAAAGTGATGCTCCAGATGCTTTAAATGGTTGTGATAGTAAGAAAATGAGTGCCACTAGTAGAATTTTAAGAAGTGAAATTAGAAAATATAGAGATGAAATGGATGATAAATATCAATGGGTAATTGCTGGGTTTCCTTCATTAGAATGGGCTAAAAAAGTACATCCTGAATTAAATGATGATGAAGCATTTAATAAATTATTAGAAGAAATATTATATGTTTCAAGAGTAGATAGTAATGATCCTAATAAGAATTGGGAATTACATGATTCTAATTTAACTTCTTTAAGTAATAAATTAAATTCTTTAAAATTAGTTAAATTAATTTATAAATCTTCTAATGGTACTGATTTTACTCTTAAATTAAATCCTTTAGTAAAATGGGAAGGAGGAGGAGAATATACTTCTTTAAGTAAGATATATTTTAATCCTAATATTCCTAGTGAAGAAGTATTTACTACTCCTATTAAAGGTGAAGCAGAAGGAATAGTCTATTCTTCTAAACCATTATCTTATAATGGTAATTTAATAGAAGATTTTTCTTTAAGATTTGAAAATGGAAAAGTAGTAGAAATACACGCTAAAAAAGGAGAAGATATTTTAAAAGAAATAGTTTATGCAGATGATTCTTCAATGTATTTAGGAGAATGTGCATTAATTAGTTATCATTCTCCAATATCTTTATTAAATACTGTATTTTTAAATACATTATATGATGAAAATGCTTCTTGTCATTTAGCACTTGGAATGGGATTTTCTAATCTTTATCCTGATTTTGAAAAATATACTTTAGAAGAATTAGATAAATTAGGTATTAATAAATCTAATATACATGTAGATTTTATGATAGGCACTAAAGATTTAGATATTATAGGTATTGATGAAAATAATAATAAACATCAAATATTTAAAGATGGAGACTTTGTAATTTAATGAGTACTTATTCTAAAGAATTAATAGTTACTACTAATGATTTAGATAGTAATGATAATTTAAAATTATCATCTATTTTAGATTATTCTCAGTTTGTAGCAGGTAAACACGCTGATGAATTAAAAATAGGTTTTAATGATTTTATTAAAAAAGATTTAATATGGGTAGTAGTAAGAAATTATTTTGAAATATTAAAACCTACTAAAGATTTAGAAGTAGTTAAAGTTATGACTTATCCTACTAAAAATAAGTTTTTAGAATATCCTAGAAACTATATCTTTTATAATGAAAATAATGAAGAAATTATAAAAGGTAAAAGTATATGGATGATTTATAATTTAAAAACTAAAGAAGTTATTATGGATAATTTTAAAGAATTAGAAAATGATGACTTAAAAGATGTCTTTGATTTTAGAATTAAAAAATTACCTATTATTCAAGTTAATGAAGATAATTTAATAAAAGATGTTTTAATTACTGAATCAATGATTGATCATAATAAACATTTAAATAACACTAAAGCATTAGATTTTTATTTAGATATATATGGTAATGATGAATTAGATATAATTAAATCATTTCAAATTGAATATGTTAAACAAGTATATAAAGGAGATTTAATTAGTCTTTATAAAATTAAGAAAGATAATTTAAATTATTTATATGCTTATAGAAAGAATGAATTAGTATTTTATTTAATGGTTAATGTTATAAAGGAGTAAATAATATGAGATTAGGTAAAAATGTTAAAGAAGCTTTAGAAAAAGGATTACCAGTAGTAGCGCTTGAATCTACTATTATAAGTCATGGAATGCCTTATCCTAAAAATGTAGAATGTGCTTTAAAAGTAGAAAGTAAAATTAGAGAAGGTGGCGCTATTCCTGCTACTATTGGAATTATTGATGGAGAAGCAGTAATAGGAATGAGTGAAGAAGAAATTGAAGAATTTGGTAAAAGAAAAGGAATTGTTAAATGTTCTAGAAGAGATCTTCCTATTGTATACGCTAAAAAGATGTGGGGAGCAACAACTGTTGCTGCTACTATGATTTTAGCTCATGAAGCTAATATTGAATTCTTTGTTACTGGTGGAATTGGAGGTGCTCATAAAAAAGCTAATGAAACTTTTGATATTTCAGCAGATTTAGAAGAATTAGGTAAAACTAATGTTAGTGTTATTTCAGCAGGTCCTAAAGCTATTTTAGATTTAGGTTTAACTATGGAAATATTAGAAACTAAAGGAGTACCAGTTTTAGGTTATAATACAGATTATTTACCTGCTTTCTTTACACGTACTAGTAAATTTAAAGTAGATTATAATTTTAAAGATCCTAAAGACGCTGCAGAAATAGTTAAAGCTAAAAGAGATAATCATTTAGATGGAGGAATATTAATTACTAATCCAGTAAGTGAAGAATATTCTTTAGATGAAGATAAAATTAATAAAGTAATTGATCAAGCTATTAAAGAAATGGAAGAAAAAGGAATTAAAGGAAAAGATGAAACTCCTTTCTTACTTTCAAAGATTGTAGAATTAACTAATGGTAAATCTTTAGAAACTAATATTGAATTAATTTTATCTAATGCTTTATTAGGTGCTAAAATTGCTAAAGAATATAATGATTTAAATAAACATAAATAAATTAAAAAGATCTTTAAATAGATCTTTTTTAATTTAAATTATAATTTTAAAGAATAAAACTAAAAATTATGATATATTATTAAAAGATATAATGTATTTAAAAATATAAAATTTATTTGTATTTAGAGCATAAAATATTGATATTTTATGCAAACAATTTATTTTAATAACTTTTTAATATATAGAGGGTATTTTTATTTAATACTCTAAAAAGGAGATAATGTGAAAATAAAAGACGAAGATTTAATGCTATTTTATTTAGAAAAAGAAGGATTAGATAATCCTAATGATTTTTTTAAAACAATGGAAATAAAAAAGAAAGTAATTAATAAATTAAATGATGAAAATTCTATTTATTATAAATTAAATAAATATTATAAAGAATTAGAAAAACTTGAAGAAACTGGAGGATTATATAATGATTTAGTAGCTTTATTAAAGAAAATTAAAGAAATTAATCCTTATGATCCTTATATTGCTAAAAGGATTATTTTTACAGGTATTGATTTAAATAAAGATTATAAAGATCAAAAATTATATAATAAAGAAGAAGCTTTAAAACAAATTAAAGAAGAATTATTAAATGCAGTTAAAGAGATGAAAAGCTCTAATTCTTTAGAAATAGAAGAAAAAATGAATAATTTCCGTAAAGAATTATCTTTAGATCATAGAGATATTGAAGGAGATATTAAAAAATATCAAGAATTTAATAATTATTTATTAAATGAATGTTTAAATGATTCTAGAATGTTTAATGAAAATAAAGAATTAATATCATCTTTTTCTAATTATTATTTAGGAAGAATGTATTTAGAATCTTCAGTTATTCTTTATAATAGTAGACTTTCTTTTGATAAAGGAAATATTACTAATAATAATATTAAATTCTATGAAGATATTATTAATAATTTAAATAAATATCAAAAAGATAATATAACAATTGAAACTACATATGAACATTTATTTATATTAGATAAATCTAATAATTATTCTAAATATAATGAATTAGTAAATAAATTAGATGATTCTTATTTAATAAATTATGTTTTTAAAAATTATGAATCAGTAATAGAAGATATTGATAAGAAATCTTATTTAGTAGAAATGATGTCATTAAATAAATTCTTTGTAATTTCTTTTATTTATGAATTATTTAAAGGTAAATGTTTTTATATGGATCGTGAATATCATTTAAAAACATTCTTTACTAAGAAAATTAAAAAGAATTCTTTAAAAGAAGCATATATTGCTACTGGATTTTTAATACGTAAGTTACTTGAAGATTATGAAGTAAATGGAAAAGAATTTACTAAATTCTTACCATCATCTTTAAAAGAAAATGTATTATTATTTAGTAATGAAAATACTTATAAAGTTTTAAGTATTATTGATAAATATGATTTTAAATTTAGTAGTGATGAAATTTTAAATGAATTACCTGAATTAAATAAAGAAGAAGTTTTATCATCTTTAAATATTCTTCAAGAATCTAATTATATTACTAGAATAGTAAATAATTACACTTTTAGTAAAGATTATTATTACGCTAAAGAACTTATTAAGAAACTTGATCCTATTATTAAAGAACGTAGAGTTAAGAATGTTTTTGAATTAATTAAAAATGAATTAAATAAATTAGGTAAAGAATATTTAGTAATAGAAAAAATACTTACTATTGCTAGTGAAAATGATAATGAAGAATATATTAATCCTTTATATAGTAGTATTTTAGAATTCCCTACTCCAATTAGTCTTGATTCATTAGATGAAGATGATTTAGAAGATGATGATATTGAAGAAGATGAAGATGTTGAAGAAGATGAGGAAGAAATCTTCTTTGCATAAATAATTAACCTAATTAAAAAAAATGTTAAATAAATACTTGACATTTATTTACGCATTGTTAAAATACTTAGGATAGCGAATTTTGCTATATTAGTTCTTATTTATATTTTAGAGAGGAAATTATTATGAAAAAGAAATTATTTGTTGGAACAATTGTACCTTCAGTTGCTGCATTAAGTGTTATTGGTTCAGGTTTTGCATTATGGATTTTCGATAATAATACAGTTGCTAATGAATCAGGAAATGTTCAAATTGAAGTTACTGACGCTGCAGAAATTGGTGAAATTGTTAAAAGTTATAGTTCAGAATTAGTATTTGATCAACCTTCTTCAACTTCAAATTCAAAAGGAAAAGGTGTTTATTTTACTGGAGAAGCTAAATGGGGAAATAAAAGTCAATATTATACTAACTGTTTAAGTGGTGTTTATAAATTCAGTGATGATAAAAATGAAATAAGTGATGATAAAACTGATTTAGTATTTACTGTTTCTATTAAATTAGGTGATAAAATAAGTAAATACGTTAATATTGATTTTACTAACTGGACTCATTATTATGGAAATGGTTTAACAATTAATCATAAAGATGATGTATTTAGTTATACATTTAAATATAGTGATTATGGATCAAATTGGATTCATAATGATGGAAGTTATGATTTATTTTATTTATACGATTTCCAATACTTTGTTCCAAGTTACATTAAAACACCTTCAACATTAGATGAATATAAAGCTATGGTAGAAGATGTTAAAGGTGAAAAAATTACTGTAGAAAGTAAAGTTCAACTTATTAGTGCTGAATAATTAAAATAAAAAGTATAAAAATCTTACAATTTTGTAAGATTTTTTTCTTTTTAAGGATAATTTTATATTTTAATAACTTCTTGATATATGAAGACGAAAATTTATTTTGCTAATTTGGTTACAATTTAGTATAATACCTAAGCATATTGAAAAATATGTTCTTCTCTACTCATTATGAAAATGAGTCAGATGTCCAAAGGGAGGTAAAAAGAATGAAAAAGTACGAAATTATGTACATACTTAAACCAACTTTAGATGATGCAGCAAGAAAAGAAGAAATTTCAAAATTACATGGAATTTTAACTAGTAATGGTGCAAAAGTTGGAAAAGTAAACGAATGGGGCCTTAAAGATCTTGCTTATGAAATTAAGAAAGAAAAGAAAGGTTATTATGTAGTCTCTAAAGTTGAAGCTGAAAAAGCAGCATTAGATGAATTCACTCGTCTTACAAAATTCAATAGTAATGTATTAAGATTCTTAATTACTGTTGATCACGAATAGTAAGGAGATAGAATAATGATTAATCGTGTAGTATTAGTTGGTCGTTTGACCAGAGATGTTGAACTTCGTAGAACACCATCAAACGCAGCAGTTGCAAATTTCACACTTGCTGTAGATAATCCAAGTTTTGGTAAAGAAAAAGAAGCTGGCGCAAGTTTTATTAGTTGTGTTGCTTGGAATGGAGCTGCTGAAATTATTGGAAAATATTGTAAAAAAGGAAGTCAACTTGGAGTTGATGGACGTTTACAAACAAGATCTTATGATCGTAAAGATGGCACTAAAGCTTCTGTAACCGAAGTAATTGTAGATAATATTACACTTCTTGGATCTAAATCAACATCTAATAGTGTAAGTGATAACTCAAATGATTTTGTTCCTAGTAATGACGAAAGTTTAGATTTTGGAACAGATGATATTGCAGATGATGACTTACCATTTTAAAGGAGAAACTTATGGCAATCGTTAAAAAAAGAAGTAAAAAGAAAGTTTGCTATTTTACAAAAAATAAAATCAAATATATTGATTATAAAAATGTTGAACTTTTAAAGAAATTTATTTCTGCTAGTGGAAGAATCTCACCTCGTAGATTAACAGGTACAAGTGCTAAATATCAAAGAGAATTAGCAAAAGCTATTAAAAACGCACGTTATATGGCTTTACTTCCATACGTTGAAGATTAATTTTTAAAAAAATAGTAATTAAAATGACTAATCTTAATTGATTAGTCATTTTTTTATATTTTAAAGAAAATATATTTATAAAATAGAATATTTAATTTATTAATTATTAACTAATTTATGTTTAGTCATTTTTATTTATTCTATTAATTTTCTATTGTATAATATATAAGGAGAATTTATGAAAAAATTATTAAAACGTATTCAATTAATTGCATTATATATAAGTTTAGGAGAATTAATTATCCTTGCTGTTTTATTTGGTTTATATTTATCTAATACTTTTGATTTCCAAAATGTAATTAGTTTAAATCTTTTAGGATATATTACTCTTGCTTTTATTGTTGCTAATATTATTTTAATTTGGATTGCATTATTTATTGTTTATTTAAATAGACAAAGAAATGATATTAAAACTGGAGATATAGTAGGTGGAAGCTTAGAATCTATTTATAAATTTGGTGCGATAGGATATATTCTTGTAGATAATTCAAATAATATTATTTTTATAAGTGAAATTTTAAAAGCTAAAGGTATTAATGTATTAAATCATAATATTTATGGATGGAAAAAAGAATTAGAAGAATTAAATGATTCTAAAGTAGATTTTAAAATATTTGAATTTGATGGATTATATTTTAGAGTTAAATTATTAAAAGAATCTAATTTATTTTTATTCCAAGATGTTACTGAATATGAAGCAGATTTCTTAAGATTCCAAAGAAACGCTACATGTTTTGGTATTATTCAAATTGATAACTATAATGATATTGCTAATAATAATGAAGAAATTAATGAAGTTATTCCTTCTATTAAAACTTTAATTAATAAATACGCTAAAAAATATAAAGTAGTTTTAAGAAGTTATAAAAATGATACTTATTTTGCTATTTGTAGAAATGAAGATTTAATGGAAATGAAAAAAGATGGTTTCTCTTTAATTAATCAAGTTAGAGGATTATCTTTAGATTTAGAATTTAAAACTTCTTTATCTATTGGTTTTGCATATGATTTTCCTACATTAAATCAATTAAATGATATGGCAAGTAACGCTATTAGTGTTGCTATGTCTAGAGGTGGAGATCAAGTTTGTATTGCACAACTTAATCATGAATTAACTTTTATTGGTGGTAAAACTGAAGCTAATGAATCTCATAATAAAGTTAAAGTAAAAGCAGATTCTAATACATTATTAAATTATATTGAACAAAATGATGATATTTTAATTATGGGACATATTATGATGGATATGGATGCTTTAGGTAGTGCATTAGGTATTCAAGCAATATGTGAATCTAAAAATAAAAAATCAAGAATTGTATATAATTCTAATTTAACAGAAAAGAAAACTAGAGGTGCTATTCAAACAGAATTTACACCTAATGAATTAAAAGAAAAATTTATTGGAGTTGAAGACGCTAATAAAATGTGTAATCCTGGAACTTTATTAATCATCGTAGATGTTAATAATCCAGATCAATGTATGTCTAAAGACTTAATTGATAGAACAGATAAAATTATTATTATTGATCACCATCGTAGAGGTGATAATTTCCCTGAAAATAATATTTTCTCTATTATTGATACAAGTGCTAGTAGTGCTAGTGAAATTATTGCAGAATTAATTAAATTTGGAAGTAAATATCCTCCAATTAAAGTTAATCCTAGAAGTGCTACTATTATGTTAAGTGGTATTTCATTAGATACTAATTTCTTTAAAACTAAAACAGTAGGTGTTAGAACATTTGAAGCATGTACTATTTTAAAAGAATATAAAGCAGATTCTCAAAAAGCTGATTTATTATTAAAAGATGAATATGAAGAATACATTAAAGTTAATACTTTAGTAGCTTCATTAAAAACATATAGTTATGGTATTGTTTATTGCTCAGGTGATAATATTGAAATGTATGATCGAGCAACTTTAGCAAAAGCCGCTAATCAATGTATTGGTTTAAAAGATATTGATGCTTCATTTGTAATTGGTAAAGTTGGTCCTGATATGGTAGGTATTTCTTGTCGTAGTAATGGAACAATAAATGTTCAATTAATTGCAGAAAAATTAGGTGGAGGAGGACATTTTAATTCAGCAGCTGCTACATTTATGAATACATCTGTAGAAAAAGTTAATGAATTATTAATTAATGCTCTCGAATCTTTAAAAAATGATATTAAAAATACGGAGGAAGAATAATGGAAGTTATTTTATTAAGTGATGTTAAAGGAATAGGAAAAAAAGGTGAAACTAAATCAGTTAATGATGGATACGCTAATAACTTTTTAATTCCTAAGAAATTAGCAGTAAGAAAAACTGAAGAAAGCTTAAAAGTATTAGAAAAAGAAAATGAACAAAAAAGATTAGAAGAAGAAGCTAAAAAAGCTGAAGCTATTAAAAATAAAGAATTATTAGAATCTATTACATTAGAATTTAAAGCTAAAATGCAAGCTAAAGGTCAAATGGCAGGTTCTATTTCTACTAAAGAAGTAGAAGCAAAATTAAAAAATGAACATAATATTTCAATTGATAAGAGAAAATTTGTAGAAAAATATCCTATCAATGCTTTTGGTTATACTAATTTAAAAATTGAATTATACAAAGGTGTAATTGGAGTTATTAAAGTTCACGTTAGTGAGGAAAAATAATGGACTATAAAAATCTTCATGATGAATTTCTAGAAAAAACTATATTAGGAGAAATGATAAGTGATCCTAAAATAGCAAGAAATGGAGTAGAAATGCTTACTCTAGATGATTTTTATGTTGAAGATTTTGAAGCTAGAAGTGTATTTAAAGCATTAGAAGAAATTACTTATAGAAATGAAATTTGTGATTCTAATACTTTAGTTACTCAATTAAAATTAGATAAAACATTTGAAAAAATTGGTGGATTAGAATATTTAAATGAATTACTTGATTCTTTTTCTAGTAGCGCTAATTTTGATGAACACGTTAATAAACTTAAAGATTTAACTTTATTAAGAAGATTAATGGATAAAGCTAATGAAATTATTACTAATGGAACTAGTAAAGCAGTTCCTAATATTAGTGATTTTTTAACTAAAGCCGAAAATGATATTAATGATATTACTTCTAAAAGAAGAGTAAGTAATTTTACTAGAGCTGATTCTTTAGCTCAAAGTGTAGGTGCTGAACTTCAAAGAGCTAGTGGAGAAGAAAAAGTTACAGGTTTAAAAACTGGATTTAATAAACTTGATACTATGATTAATGGTTTAGGTAAAGGTCAAGTTACTTTAATTGCTGCTAGACCAGGTGTTGGTAAATCTCAACTTGCTTTAAATATTTGTTATAATGTTGCACGAAATGAAAAAGTAAATGGAAGAAAACCTACTATTGCGTATTTTTCTTTAGAAATGAGTAATGTTGAATTAATGAAGAGATTATTTGCGATTTCTTCTCGTACTTCTCAAAGAAAAATAAATTCTGGTTTTTTATCAAAAGATGATAAATTAGCACTTCAAGAAGCTCAAAGAGAAATTGAAGATACTGATATGTATTTTGAAGAATCTACTGCTTTAACAATTGATGAAATTTGTTTAAAGAGTAAGAAACTTAAAGAAGATAAAAAAGATTTAGCCTTAATTGTTATCGACCACATTGGTATTATTCAAGAAGGTGAACATAGATTTAATAGTGATCAAGAAAAAATAGGATATTTCTCTCGTAGAATTAAAGTTTTAGCAATGGAACTTGATTGCCCTATTATTTTAGTTTGTCATATTAATAGAAAAGCAGATGAAACTGATTATAGAAAACCAGAACTTTCTCAATTAAGAGGTTCAGGATCTTTAGAAAATGACTGTGATAAAGCATTACTTTTATATCGTACTAATTATTATAAAAAACAAGGTATTTCTTTAAAATCTAAAAACGAACAAGAAGGAAATGAAGAAGAAAATACTTCTAGTTATGAAGCTAAAGATAATGAGGGTGAAAAAGCTACTATTATAATTGCTAAAAATAGACAAGGTGCTCAAGGAGAAGTTAATTTATTATTCTTCCCTGCTTTTGGTACTTTTGATAATCCTGATGAAGATAGTGATTTTTAATTATGAAATTTATTAATATTTGTAGTGGTTCTAGTAAGAATTCTTCATTAATTTATAATGATGATACTTTAATTTTAATAGATACTGGATGTGGAATTAATGCTTTAAAAAAAGAATTAAAAAAATTAAATAAAAAAGTAGAAGATATTGATTTTACTTTTATTACACATGAACATTATGATCATATTAAAAATATTTCAAGAATAGATATTAATAAAATATATACTTTAAATAATGTATTAAATGATTTAAATCCTAATAATATTTTATTAGAATTTAAAGAATATATCTTTAAATCATTTAAAATAATACCTTTAAAATTATCTCATGATAGTAATAATATAATGGGATTATTAATTATAGATTTAATTAATAATGATTCATTAGGATATATAACTGATACAGGTTATATACCTTTTGAAACATTAAAATATTTATATAATTTAAATTATTATTATATTGAAAGTAATTATGATGAATTATTAGAAATTGAATCTTCTAGATCTAGTGAATTAATTTCTAGAGTAATAGGAATTAAAGGACATTTATCTAATTCAATGAGTGCGATATATATCAATGAATTAATAGGAATAAATACTTCTAATATTTTTTTAGCACATTTATCTCATGAATGTAATTCACCTGATATAGCGTTATCTACTTATTTAGATATCTTAAAAAATAATAAATATTTAAATAATATTAAAATATTATGTTGTAAACAAAATGAGGCTACATATTTATGATTAAAATAAATTTATATGTAATAGGTTCAATAAAAGAAAAATACATGATAGATGAAATAAATGAATATTTAAAAAGATTATCTAAATATTCAAAAGTTAATATTATTGAATTAAAAGAAAGTAAAATACAAAATAAAGATCCTTTATTAATATTAGAAGAAGAAGGTAATGAAATATTAAAGAAAATAGAAAAAGATGAATATCTTTTCTTATTAGATTTACATGGAAAAATAATAAGTAGTGAAGATTTTGCATCTCAAATTTCTTCTTTAATTGATACTGGAAAAGGTAAAATATCTTTTGCAATAGGAGGAACTTTAGGAGTAAGTGAAAAATTAAGAGAAAGAGCTAATTTTAAATTATCTATTTCTAAAATGACTTTTACTCATCAAATGACTAGATGTATTTTATTAGAACAAATATATCGAGCATTTAAAATAATAAATCATGAATCTTATCATCATTAATTATTATGGAATATAAATATTTTAAAGAATTAAAGAAAAATAAAGATGAATTATATGATAAATATTCATCTTCTTATTTATATGAAGATTCTATTTTCTATATAGAACCTAATTTTTACACTCAACTTTTATATTTAGAAAATGAATTTAAAGGAGAAGAATTTAATAAAATATTAGATTCTATTAAAAATATATCTAAAAGAAATAAAAAAGTAATCTTTACAGGTAATTATGAAGATCCTTTAATTATTAAAGAAGATTTTATTTATAGAGATATTAATGATTGTTTAAATGAATCTAAAATAATATTTGATATTAAAATAAATCCTAGTAGTGATTATAAAGATTAAAATATTTTAACTTTAATACTATCTTAATAATATCTGTATTATAATTAATTGATATTTAAAAATATCGGGGTATATCGATTCAAAATGGTGAATCACTTCCAGCCTGAAGCCAAAGTATAGGGACTGCCTCATATAAACATTGATTATTATTTAACTTTTTTTGTATAAGGAATTAACTATATCGGCATAAGGATTAAGGAGATGTGCCGATTTTTCTTTATATAGGAGGTTTTAATAGATATGAAGAAAACTAAAATTGCTATTTCTATGGTAGCTTTATTATCTGTTGCAGGTCTTGCAAGTTGTGGAGAAAGTAATTCTAAAACTTATGAATATGCTTTAATTACTGATGTTGGTGATATCGATGATGAAAGTTTCAATCAAACTGCATGGGAAGCTACAAAAGAATTTGCAGAAAAAAATAATAAAACAGTAAATTATTATAGACCTACTGAAGATTCAAATAGTGCTAGAATTGTTTCTATTGATCAAGCTGTTAAAAAAGGTGCTAAAGTTGTTATTTGTCCTGGTTATTTATTTGAAACACCAGTATATGAGGCACAAACTAAATATCCTGATGTTAAATTTGTATTATTAGATGGTAATCCACATACAGAAGATTATCTTACATATGAAACTAAAGATAATACTGTAGGTATGACTTTCCAAGAAGAAATTTCAGGTTTCTTTGCAGGTTATGCTGCTGTTAAAGAAGGAAATAGAGATTTAGGTTTCTGTGGAGGTATGGCAGTTCCAGCAGTTCAAAGATTTGGAAGTGGATTTGTTCAAGGTGCTGACGCTGCTGCTAGTGAATTAAATGTTGATGTTACTGTTAAATATTATTATGCTGGTGCTTTCCAAGCTACAGATGAAGCTACTGCTAAAATGAAAACATGGTATACAGGAAATATTGATACAGTATTTGCTTGTGGTGGTAAAGTTTATCAATCAGTAGTAGAAGGTATTAAATCTGGTAAATCTAGTGCAACTTGGATTGGAGTAGACGTTGATCAATCAAGTGTTAGTGATAAAGTTTTAACAAGTGCTACAAAAGGTTTAAAAGCTGCTGTTACTTCATCTTTAGAATGTTATTTAAATAATTCTTGGAGTGATATTGGTGGTCAATCATATAATTTAGGTTTAGCAAGTGAATTTGGTAAATTAGATAAGAAAGATTATGTTGAATTACCAACATCTAGTAAAGCTTGGAGATTCTCTAAATTTACTACAAGTGAATATGAAACTTTAGTAAGTGATGTTAAAAATGGCAAAAAAGCTGTATCAAATGATACTAGTAAAGAACCAACTGTTTCATCTCATACAAAAGTTACATATGAAACAAAATTTGCTAATTAATTTAATTATTAAAATTACTCTTAATTAGTTTAAGAGGGCTATTTTATAAGCCCTCTTTTTATAAAAGGAGATTAAATATGAATCAAGAAATAGTTATTGAAATGAGAAATATAACTAAATCATTTCCTGGAATTAAAGCTAATAATGATATTTCTTTAGATTTAAAAAAAGGTGAAATTCATGCTTTACTTGGTGAAAATGGTGCAGGTAAATCTACTTTAATGAGTATTTTATTTGGACTTTATGAACCAGATGAAGGAGAAATTTTAGTAAATAATGAAGTAGTTAAAATTGATGGGCCTTTAAAAGCAAATGAATTAGGTATTGGAATGGTTCATCAACATTTTAAATTAGTAGAAGTATTTACTGTTCTAGAAAATATTATTTTAGGAGTAGAACCTAATAAATTTGGTTTTTTAACATTAAAGAATTCTAAAAAGAAAGTTAAAGAATTATGTGATAAATATGAATTTGATTTAGATTTAGACGCTAAAATAGAAGATATAACAGTAGGTGCACAACAAAAAACTGAAATTTTAAAAATGTTATATCGTGATAATGATATATTAATTTTTGATGAACCTACTGCAGTTTTAACTCCTCAAGAAATAGATGATTTATTAAAAATAATGAGAAATTTAGCAAATGAAGGTAAATCAATTTTATTTATATCACATAAATTAGATGAAATTTTAGAAGTTTCTGATAGAGTTAGTATTTTAAGAAAAGGTGAATTAATTAAAACTTTAAATACTAAAGAAACTTCTAAAGAAGAATTATCTAGATTAATGGTAGGAAGAGAAGTTTCTTTTGTATCTAAAAAGAAAGATCCTGTTATAAGAGATACAATTTTAAAAGTTAGAAATTTAACTATGATTGATAAAAATCATAAAGGTGTAGATATAGTTAATAATGTTTCTTTTGATTTAAGAAATGGAGAAATTGTATGTATCGCAGGAATTGATGGAAATGGTCAAAGTGATTTAATTTATGGGATTACAGGTTTAGAGAAAATTAAATCAGGATCTATTAATTTTAAAGATAAAGATATTACTAAATATTCTATTTTTAAAAGAAATGAATTAGGTATGTCTCATGTTCCTGAAGATAGACATAAACATGGATTAGTTCTAGATTATAAACTTGATGATAATTTAGTATTAGAAAATTATTATTTGGATAGATATAAATATTTTAAATTCATTATTAACAAAAATTCTATTCGTGAACATGGAGAAGATTTAATTGAAGAATATGATATTAGAAGCGGAGAAGGTGCTTCTTCAATTGTTAGAGGAATGAGTGGTGGTAACCAACAAAAAGCAATTGTAGGAAGAGAAATTGATAGAGATCCAGATTTATTAATTCTTGTTCAACCTACTAGAGGATTAGATGTTGGTGCTATTGAAAATATTCATAATGCTATTATTAGTGAAAGAGATAAAGGGAAAGCAGTTTTAGTAGTATCTTATGAACTTGATGAAGTATTTGATTTAGCAGATCGAATATTAGTTATGTTTAAAGGTAAGATAGTAGGAGAACTTGATCCAAAAACTACTTCTAGAGAAGAATTAGGTCTTTATATGGCGGGTAGTAAAAATAATTATGAATTTAAAGAAAAAGGAGATAATTAAACATGGAAAATAATATAAATAGAAAAGCAACTCCTTTTTATAAAAGAGATGGATTTATTAAATTTATATCATCGATACTTTGTGTTATTGCAAGTTTATTGATATGTTTGATAGTTTTAATATTTATTGATATTCCTAATAATTGTGAGAATGTTTTTACTGAATTTAAAGTAATGTTAACTGGTGGAATTGAGTTTAGTGGCATTCAAGGATTATTTAATATTTTAAATAAAACTGCTCCTTTATTATGTGCAGGATTATCTATTTGTTTTGCGTATAAAACTGGTATGTTTAATATTGGTGCTGCTGGACAATATGTAATGGGTATGTTTGGTGGTTTATTATTTGCTTTAAAATTTAATTGTCATTGGAGTGTTTGTATTTTAATGTCTATTTTATTTGGGGCATTATGGGGTGCAATTCCAGGTATATTAAAAGCTTTCTTTAATGTTAGTGAAGTTATCGGTGGAATTATGCTTAATTGGATAGGCTTATTCTTTGTTAATTATTCTTGGCAAACTTATTTAAGAGATTGTTTAGATGGCACAAAAGGATATAAAACATATTCTATTTTAAATACTGAAGGACATATTCCTACAATTGATTTTAGTAATGGAACTAGTTTATCAATTACTATTATATTTGCTTTATTAATTGCAATACTTGTATGGTTTATTATGAATAAAACAGTATTAGGATTTGAATTAAGAGCAAGTGGATTAAATAAAGACGCTACTAGATATGCTGGAATGAGTGAAAAAAGAAATGTTATTTTATCAATGACTATTGCAGGAGCTTTAGCGGGTTTAGCAGGTGGATTATATTATTTAAGTGGTATTACTCAATGGGAAGGTACTATTTCTACTTCTCTTCCTGGAGTACCATGGAATGGAATTGTTGTAGCATTTATTGGTCAAATTAATCCTATTGCTACTATTATTTCTTCATTCTTTATTGCTTTTATTTCAGAAGGTGCTAAATTCATGTCTCAAAATGTATTTCCTTCAGAAATAGCAGATTTAGTAACTGGTATTATTGTTTATTTATCTGGATTATCTACTTTTATAGTTTTAATTTTTAAAAATGGATTTAAAAATAAGAAATTAGAGAAATTTAGATTAAAGTTAATAAATAAACATAATAATTTAGATGATTCTAATGAATTATTAGATAATAATGAAATTAATAACAAGGAGGATGAATAAATATGGGTGCACAATTATTATTACTTTTATCTTTAGTACTTGTTTATTTTATAGCATTATCTTTTGTAGCTTTAGGTGGAATGTTTTCTGAAAGAAGTGGTGTTATTAATATTGGTCTTGAAGGTATAATGGTTATTGGAGGATTTGCAGGTATATTAACATTAAAGTTTTTAATGGAAAATAATATTAATCCTTTCTTATGTGTTTTATTAACTATTTTAGTTTCAATAGCTTCAGGTATGCTTTATTCATTACTTTTAGCAGTTGTTACTATTAATTTTAAAGCTGATCAAACTTTAGCAGGTACTGCTTTAAATTTATTTTCTACTGCTATTGCGTTAATTTTTACTAAAGAATTAACTAATGGAGTATCTACATCTATTAATTTTTCTAATGAATATTTTGTATATAAAATAGGTGATTTTGATATTAATATATTCTTATTTTTAGGTATAGCTACTATTATTATTTCTTGGATTGTATTATATAAAACTAGATTTGGGTTAAGATTAAGAAGTTGTGGAGAAAATCCTAGTGCTAGTGATAGTGTAGGTATTAATGTTAAAAAATATAGATATGCTGGAGTATTAATTTCAGGTGCTTTAGGAGGAATAGGAGGTATTGCCTATATTATTCCTACTCAAAGTTTCTGGAATAGTGTAAGTGGAGTATCTGGATTTGGTTTTTTAGCACTTGCTATTATGATATTTGGACAATGGAAACCTATTAGAATATCTATTATTTCTATTATATTCTCTTTATTCTTCTCATTATCATTTGTTTATAGTGGTATATTTGAAGCAATGTTTGGTATTACTTTAACTTATCAAAATGGAGTTACTAGTGAATTATTTAGAATGTTACCATTCGTAGCAAGTTTAATATTATTAATCTTTACTTCTAAAAAGAGTAAAGCTCCTAAATCTGAAGGTATTCCTTATGATAAAACTAAGAGATAAAATTATTATAAAATAATTGATATAAGTTGATATTTAATTAAAATATCAACTTTTTTGAAACTATAAAGAAAATTTTAGTTTTTATTTTTAGTCTACTAATAAGTTAAAGTCTAAATTGTATTTTTCTTTTTTAAAAGATTGATTATAATCAGGTGTACAACTAATAAGAACAATAATTTCATTTGTTTCATTAAATTTATTATTTTTAGACAATTTAATTATAAAGATTTATGATTTTTTATAAATTTTATTGTAATTTTGAAAGTGGACTTTCATATTGCTATATTTTTCAAAGACAATCCTAAAACAGACACTTATTGTAACTCTCTTATTTTTAATTTTAAAATATATTAAAAGTTGGAAAAACGGACAAAATGATATTAAATATGGTTGGAAAAACGGACAAAATATTTTATTAGATATTTAATAAGAGAAAATTATATTGAATTTAATCTTTTTGAAAGTGAAAAGGTTAAAGAGATAATTGATAATTCTAAGAATAGTAAAGATTTATTATTTAGATTAACAGCATTATCTAATAAAAAATTAATTAAAAATAAAACTATCATTTTTTTAGATAAAGTTCAAACTAGTTCTAATGTATTAACTGCAATTAAATTTTTAGTAGAACAAGGATCTTATAAATATATTTTATGTGGTTCTTTATTAGGAACAGAATTAAAAGATATGAAATATAAAATAGATTTATTTTCTTTACAATAAAATTATTATATTCTTTATATTTAATTAATTTTTAGATAAAATAATTAAGTTATGTCATTAATTTCGTTTTCTAACGTATCTAAAACATTTAATAATGAAATGATTCTAGATCATGTATCTTTTAATATATTTAAAAATGAAAAAGTAGCTTTAATTGGTGATAATGGAACAGGTAAAACTACTATTTTTAAACTTATTTTAAAAGAAATAGAACCTACTTTAATGCCTAAAGAAGATAAAGTAGGTGATATTCAAATTATTAAAGGATTATCAATTGGATATTTATCTCAAAATGCTATTAACAATTTAGAAAATACTGTAGAAGAAGAATTAGAAGAACCATTTAAAAAAATTAAAGAATTAGAAAATGAATTTAATAATATATCTTTAGAATTATCTAAAGATCCTTTTAATGAAGAATTATTAGATAAATATCAAAAATATTTATCAAAATTAGAAGAATCTAGATCATTTACTTATAAAAATGAAATAGAAACTTTAGTGTCTAAATTCTCTTTCCCATTATCTATATTATCTAAAAAAATAAAAGAATTATCAGGTGGAGAAAGAATGAAAATAGCATTTATTAAGATTTTACTTAATAAACATGATTTATTGTTACTTGATGAACCTACTAATCACTTAGATATATCTACTATTGAATGGTTAGAAGAATATTTAAAAAGTTATAATGGCACAATATTTTTTATATCTCATGATAGATATTTTTTAGAAACTTTAGCAGATAAAATATTAGAATTAGAAAATGAAAAAGTAACTACTTATAATACTAATTATGATAATTATTTAATAGAAAAAGAAAATAATTATAATCAATTATTAGCACAATCTAAAAAAGAAGAAGAGGAAATGGAAAAATTAAGAAAATTCATTGAATTTTATATGCCTAAACCTCGTTTTGTAGGACGTGCTAAAGATAGATTACATAAATTAGAAAAATTAGAAGCTAATCATATAGAAGCACCTAAAAAAGTAAATAATAATATTAAATTTAATTTAAAAGGTGGTAATTTAGAATCTAAAGAATTATTTGAAGTAAATAATTTATTAATAGGTTATGATAATATTCCTTTATTACCTAAAATTAATTTTAGTGTTTATGGTAAAGATCATCTTGCAATAGTAGGAGATAATGGAATAGGAAAAACTACTTTAATTAAAACATTATTAAAAGAAATACTTCCTTTAGAAGGAGAAATAAAAGAAAAAAGAAAATTAGTATATGGTTATATAAAACAAAATGATTATTCTTTTAAAGAAGGAAGTACTATTTTAGAACATTTAAGAAGTTTATATCCTAATAAATTAGATAAAGAATTAAGAACTGCTTTAGGTAAATTCTTATTTAGAAAAGAAGATGTTTTTAAAAATACATCTACTTTATCTAATGGAGAAAAAATGAGAGTAAATTTATGTAGTTTAATGTTATCTAGTTATGATGTATTAATTCTTGATGAACCTACTAACCATTTAGATATGGTTACTAAAGAATGTTTAATTAATGCTTTAAAAACTTATGAAGGTTCTATAATTTTTATTTCTCATGATAGATATTTTATTAATGCTTTATCTAATTATATTTTATATTTATCTAAAGATAAGAATTTATTTATGGAAGGTAATTATGATGATTTAAAATTATCATTAGAAGAAGATAATAATTTAAATAATGAAATTAAAGAATCTAAATTATCTAAAAAAGAAGATTTAGTGTACGATAAAATAGAAACTAAAGAAAAATTATCTAATAATAAAATAAATGAAATTAAATCTAGAATGAAAGAAATAGAAGATGAAATAGAAGGAATAGATTTATTATTAAATGAAGATTTTGAAGATTATAAAAAAATAGAAGAATTACAAGACCAAAAAGATACTCTTGAAAGTGAATATTTTGAATTAATGAACAAACTTGATTAAATGTGTTAAGTTTTTAACGCATTTTTTCTTATTAAAATCTTTATATTGAATACATTTAAAAATAAAATTAAAATAATATTGAGTAAAAAAAGGAGTATATTATGAATGATATTAAAAAGAAAATGATAAGTGTTGATGGTAATACTGCTTGTGCTTTAATGAGTTATAATTTTACAGAAGTTACTTCAATTTTCCCTATTACTCCATCTTCTCCAATGGCAGAACATGTAGATGTTTTTGCTTCAGAAGGAAAGAAGAATTTTTTTAATACCGAAGTAAAAGTAGCAGAAATGCAATCAGAAGGAGGCGCTAGTGGAGCACTTCATGGTGCACTTCAAGCAGGAGCTTTTGCTACTACATATACTGCTAGTCAAGGTTTATTATTAATGATTCCTAATATTTATAAATGGTGTGGAGAATTATTACCTGCTGTAATGCATGTAAGTGCTAGAAGTTTAGCAACTAGATCTTTATCTATATTTGGAGATCATCAAGATGTTTATGCAATTCGTCAAACAGGAATTGCTATGTTAGTAAGTGATAGTGTTCAAGAAGTAGCAGATTTAACAAGCCTTGCTCATTTAATAGCAATTGATAGTGAATATCCAGTTTGTCATTTCTTTGATGGATTTAGAACAAGTCATGAAATTCAAAATGTTGAATTTTTAGAAGATGAAGAATGGAAAAAATTAATGCCTCGGGATAAGGTAGAGAAATTTAAAAAAAGAGCATTAAATCCTCATTCACATCCAGTTACTAGAGGTGGTGCAGAAAATGATGATATTTATTTTCAAGGAAGAGAAGCTCAAAATGAACATTTTAATAATGTTTTAGAAGTTGCTAAAAAATATTTTGAAAAAGTAAGTGAATTAACTTCTAGAAATTATGCTCCTTTTGTATATTATGGCGCAAAAGATGCTACTAAAGTAATTATTGCAATGGGAAGTGTAAATGAAACTATCTTAGAAGTAGTAGATGATTTAATTTCTAAAGGTGAAAAAGTAGGTATGATTAGAGTTAAATTATATCGTCCTTTTAGTAGTAAAGATTTAGTGGCTTCTTTACCTTTAACTGTTAAAGAAATCGCAGTATTAGATAGATCAAAAGAACTAGGAAGTGTTGGAGAAGCATTATATGAAGATGTATGTAGTGCTTTAAATTTTGAAAAAATAAAAGATATTAAAGTAATCGGAGGAAGATATGGATTATCTTCTAAAGATACTCAACCAAAACATATTAAAGCAGTATTTGATATTATGTTAACAGGTAATGAATTCCATGGATTTACAATAGGAATTAATGATGATGTTACTCATTTATCTTTAAAAATAGATGATAATTATAAAATTAAACATTCATATACTTCTTGTTTATTTTATGGACTTGGAAGTGATGGTACAGTAGGCGCTAATAAATCATCTATTAAAATTATTGGAGATGCTACTCATCAATATGCTCAAGCTTATTTTGCATATGATTCTAGAAAATCAGGAGGAGTAACAAGAAGTCATTTAAGATTTGGAAAAGAAGTAATTCATTCTACTTATTATATTGAAGACGCTGATTTTATTTCATGTTCTTTAGATTCATATTTATTAAAATATGATATGTTAAAGAATTTAAATAATAATGGTACTTTCTTACTTAATACAAGTATGAATGAAGATAAATTAATTGAATCATTACCTAATAGAATTAAATATCAACTTGCTAGTAAACACGCTAAATTCTTTATTATAGATGCTAATAAAATAGCATTAGAAATAGGAATGGGAAGACACACTAATACTATTTTACAATCTGCATTTTTCTATTTAAATCCTCAAATTATGAGTTATGAAGACGCTAATAAATGGATGAAAAAATTAGTAGATAAAACTTATTCTAAAAAAGGACAAGAAATAGTAGAACTTAACTATAAAGCTATTGATTTAGGTACTCAAGGATTAAAAGAAATTAAAATTAATCCAGAATGGATTAATTTAGATTACAAAAGAATTAGAAATAATTCTAATGATGATTATTTTGATAATTATGTTGATTTAGTAGGTTCATTAGATGGTTATGATATTCCAGTATCTCAATTTAAAGAATATGAATTATTAGATGGTACAATGTTACCTAATATTACTTTTAAAGAAAAAAGATCAATTGCAGATAGAGTACCTTTATGGAATAAAGAATATTGTATGGAATGTAATGAGTGTGCATTTGTATGTCCTCACGCTACTATAAGACCATTCTTATTAACAGAAGAAGAAATTAAAAATGGACCTGAAGGATTAGAAAATTTAACTAAACCTGCATTAGGTAATAATGTTAAAGAATTTAAATACATTCTCCAAGTATCTAGTAAAAATTGTGTAGGTTGTGGATTATGTGTTAAAGAATGTTTAGGTAATAAGACTGCAGAAAGATTACATAATGATCATTATGCTTTAAAAATGGTAGATTCTAAAACTGAATTTGATAAAGAAATATATGCAGATTATTTATTTAAACATGTAGAATATAAAGCTAATAAATTCCCTTTAAATACTATTAAAGGTGTATCATTTTTAATGCCATATATGGAAGTAAGTGGAGCATGTGCAGGATGTGGAGAAACTCCATATTATGAATTATTATCTAGATTATTTGGTAAAGATTTATTAATTGCAAATGCTACTGGATGTTCTTCTATTTATAATGGTTCTACTCCATTAACTCCATTTGTTAAAGATAAAAATGGTAATGGAATAGCGTGGAGTAATTCTTTATTTGAAGATAACGCAGAATATGGTTATGGAATGAGACTTGCTACTGATTATAAATTAAAAGTTATTTCTTCTTTATTATTAAGTGCTAAAGAAAGAGATATTGAAGATAATTTAAAATCTTTAATAGATTCTTATTTAGAAAATATTAAAAATAAAGATCAAGAAAGAATTATTATTCCTGAATTAATTAACGCTATTGAATCTAGTAAAGATGAAGAAATAAAAGAAGTCTTAAAATATAAAGATGACTTATTAGATAAATCAATCTTTATAGTAGGTGGAGATGGATGGGCTTATGATATAGGATATGGAGGATTAGATCATGTTCTTGCTAGTGAAGATGATATTAATATTTTAGTACTTGATACTGAAGTATATTCTAATACTGGTGGACAAGCTTCTAAATCTTCTCAAGCAGGTCAAATTGCTAAATTCACTGCTAGTGGAAAACGTCAAAATAAAAAGAATTTAGCATTAATGGCAATGAGTTATGGTAATGTTTATGTTGCTCAAATTTCTTTAGGTGCTAATCCATTAGCAGCTATTAAAGCATTTAAAGAAGCAGAAAGCTATAACGGACCATCATTAATTATTTGTTATGCACCTTGCATTAATCAAGGTATTAAAGGAGGAATGGTAAATAGTATAGAAACTGAAAAAGAAGCAGTAGAATGTGGTTATTTTACTACTTTTAGATATGATCCTAGAAAAGAAGAGGAAGGTAAACCTTGTTTAGAATTAGATTCTAAAGAACCTGATTTTACTAAGATCAGAGAATTTATTATGAAAGAAACCAGATATAATATGTTATCTAAGGTTAATCCTTTAGATGCTGAAAAATTATTAGAAAAGAATTTTAAAGCATGTAAAGATAGATATTTAAGAATAAAAAGATTTGGGGGTTTAGATTAATATTATTATTTATTTTTTACTTAAATAGGGAGATTATATGGAATTTGATAAAGTAATTTATTCAAGAAGAAGTTATCGTAGTTATTTAGATAAAAAAATATCTAATGAAGATTTAAACGAAATTTTAAAAGCAGGAATGAATGCTCCTGTATCAATGGGAAGATATGATAATATTAAAATAGTAGTATTAGAAGATGAGAAATTAAAAGAATTTAGAGATAAATTATTAAAAACTTTAAATAAAGATGTTTCTTTTAATTCTAATAAATTAATATTAATTTATTCTAAAGGAGAACATTTAATTTTAAATGGATTAGATGTAGGATGTATTGGAGAGAATATGATGTTAAAAGCTAAAGACTTAAACATTGATTCAGTTATGATATGTTCTTTTATTCCTTTATTTGAAAATATTGAATTATTTAAAGAATATAATATTATTGAAGGTAATTATAAATTTGTAGCATCTATTGCCTTAGGTTATAGAGCAAATGATGAAGTTAGAAATGTTACTCATAAAATAGAAGTAATTAGATAATTAAAAATATGCATATAAGTTATTTATATGCATATTTTTATTAAAATAATTTAATTATTAATAATTAAATAATAAAATATTATGTATGTTTAAAATTAATAAAATTATTAATAAATCTGAGATGGATTTAACAAGTGGAGACACTAAAACATTAATTAAGAAATTTATTATTTTTGTTATTCCTATTTTATTAGTAGGAATATTAGAATTATTATTTAATACATTTGATTTAATAATAGTACAACAGAAAAATGGTGCGATATATGGAGCAGCAGTAGGTAGTAATGGAAGTTTAGTAGCTTTAATTACTCAATTCTTTTTAGGTTTATCTAGTGGATTAAATGTAGTAGTAGCTAAAAATGTAGGTAAAAAGGATAAAGAAGCTACTTCTAAATGTATTCATACTGGTTTATTATTATCATTTATAAGTGGAATTATATTAAGTATATTTGGATTTATATTTGCTAAAAATTTATTAATATTAATGAAAGTAGATAATTCTTATTTAGATATAGCAAGTAATTATTTAAAAATATATTTTTTATCTATGCCTGGAATTATGATTTATAATTTTGGTGCTAGTGCATTTAAAGGAATGGGAGATAGTTTTAAACCATTAGTATTTTTAATTATTTCAGGAATAGTAAATGTTTTATTAAATTATTTATTTGTATATACATTTGATTTAAAAGAAGTAGGAGTAGCATTAGGTACTGTTATTTCTCAATCTTTAAGTGCTTTTTTAGTGTTATTATCTTTATATATTAATAAAGGTTTTTGTAATTTTAGATTTAAGAAATTAAGGTTCTATAAAGAAGAATTATTAGATATTTTAAGATTTGGATTACCTTCAGGTATAGAAGGTATTCTATTTTCTATATCTAATGTATTATTACAAGCTAGTGTAAATGAATGGCCTAGTATGATAGTAAGTGCGAATACTAATGCAGGGAATATAGAGAATTATACTTATATAGCAATGTACGCAGTATTTAATGCTACTCCTAGTTTTATTAGTAGTAATTATGGAAGAGGATTTAAAGATAATGTTAAGAAATGTCATCTTATTTCTTTAATACTAGTAAGTATTATAGGAATAGTATTAGGAAGTATTACTTATTTATTAAAAGAACCATTACTTAAAATGTATATGGGTAGTTCTTATAATGAAGATATTGCAAAATATGCTTTTGAAAGAATGAAAGTTATTTTATTTTCTTATTTCTTATGTGGAATTATGGATACTGAAAGAGGAGTATTAAGAGGAGTAGGTTATTCTATTTTACCTACTATATACACTATTTTATTTAATTGTGGATTTAGAGTATTTTGGGATTTATGTATTTATTCTAGTGATATTAATTCTCCATATCATTCTTTAGGATTATTATATTTATGTTATCCTATTTCATGGATATTATCATTTTTAGTATCTATTATTACTTATTTTATTTTAAGAAAGAAATGGATGAAAAAATGTGATGATAATTTAATAGAATTTAATAAAAGAAATTTAGAAAATAATATTAATAATAATTAAATATTTTTATTTACATTATTCTAGTTATTGATTATAATTCTTTTAGTTATTAAAACTAGATGAGTTAGTATTATGAGTTTAAAAGATATTAAATTACCAGATTATAAATTATCACATGAGTTATGGAATTCCATAACTCATGGATTAACTGCACTATTTGGAGTAGTAGCGTTAATTTTAATGTTACTTAAAATTAATAATATTTATTTACCTAACGAATCTCATTTAAATAATGAAATAGATGTTATCTATGCATTAATAGCGTGTTCTATTTATGGAGTAAGTATTATAGTTACTATGACTATAAGTAGTATTTATCATGCATTAAAAAAGAATAATGGTAAGAAAGTATTAAGAATATTAGATCATGATTTTGTTTTCTTTTTAGTAGCAGGTACTTACACTCCTTATAGTTTAATATCTTTAAGAAATGTTTCTTTTTGGGGAATAGAAAACTCTAACTTTTCAGGATGGGTTATTTTTATTTTAGTGTATTCTTTAATAGCGCTTGGAATTACTATGAATTCTATTAATATTAAAAAATATGGTACTTTATCAATGATTATCTATTTATTAGCAGGTTGGCTTATCATTATTAATCCTATTGAATTAATAAATGTTATATCTTTAAATGGATTTATTTTACTTTTAAGTGGAGGTATATCTTATTCAATAGGTGCTATATTATATGGAATAGGAAAGAAAAAATCTTTATGGTTTCATACTGTATTTCATATCTTTGTAAGTATAGGAGTAGTATTACAATTTTTAAGTGTTTATTTATATGTTATTTAAAGACAAGTAATTAATATACCTAAAGTAGAAAATATTAAAGAAACAGGTACTAAAATAATTCCATATTTCATAAAAGATATAAAATTAAAATTTAAATCATATTTCTTTAGAATACTCATCCACATAATACCTGCTAAAGCACCAATAGGAGTTAAATAAGCTCCTATATTAGATCCTATAATAGAAGAGAATAATGCTATTTCTGATTTATTTTCTAATAAAGAAGAATATAAAATAGACATAGGTATATTATTAATAATATTATCAAATAAAGTAGAACTTATTGAATAAGTAAACGCTAAAGAAATATTATTAATAGATAAAGAATCTAAGAAAGATTCTAAATAATTAATAATTCCATTTTCTTTTAAAGATAATACTAAAATAAACATAGATAAAATAAATGGTATTAAATTATAAGGTAATCTTTTATAAGTATTAAATAAATAAGTTTTATCTTTAGTTTTAATACTATAAATTAATAAAATAAAAGATAATATTAATAAAGAAATTAAACATATTAACCACATTTCTAAATTAATATAATTAGATATTACAAGCATTAAAGTAGTAGTTAATAAAATAATTAAATTTAATATTACTAATAATTTATTATTTAATTTAATATCTTCTAATTCTATTATTTCTATTTTCTTATTTAAATCTTTTCTAAAGATTAATAATATTACTATTAAAGTAGAAATACCACTTAATAAAGTAGGTAAATACATTTTAGATAAATAATAAATAAAAGATATATCTTGAGTACTCGCTAAATAGATATTAGTAGGATTACCTATTGAAAGTAACATAGAATATGTATTAGCATTTACAAATTCACATATTAAATAAGGTAATGGATTTATTTTAGATTTCTTAGAAAATAATATAATAAAAGGAGTAAAAGTTAATATAACAATATCATTACTAGTAAAGATAGTAAGAATCGCTACTAAAAAATAAATAGTAAAGAATATCTTATATTGACTACCTTTAGATATTTTTAAAGCTTTATTAGATAAATAATTAAAGAAATTTAATTCATCTAATGAAATAGATATCATAGATAATGATATAAATAAAATTAATATCTTAATAGGATTCATCTTATTACTAGTTAATTCATTATATAAAGAAGATAAATCTATTTGATTAGTAAATATTACAATTAATGCTCCTATTAAAGTAATAATCCAAAATGATTGAATAGATATATTTTTAATTTTTAAAGTAGGTTTAAAAATTATCATTATAATCATTATTAATATAGTAGTTATAAAAGTAATTAAAGATAATATCATAAATAAACTTTAATATATTAACATTTAATTTATAATTAATAAATATAAAAAAATAATCTAATTTATTATTAAAATTAAAGTTAATTGATATAATAATTATTATGAGTGAAGAAGTAGAAATTAAAAAGAAATCTAAGAACATAGATATGACTAAAGGTAATCCTATTAAAGTAATTATTTTATTTACTTTACCTTTACTTTTAGGAAACTTATTTCAACAACTTTATAATATATGTGATAGTGCAGTAGTAGGTCAATTTGTAGGAGATGAAGCAATGGCTGCTGTATCTTCTAGTGGATCTTTAATTAATTTACTTATTGGATTAGTACAAGGAATATCAGTAGGTGCTGGAATTGTAATAGCACAATATTTTGGTGCTAAAAATAAAGAAAAGATGTCTAACGCTATTCATACTACTACATTATTTTCTTTTATATTAGGTATTGTTTTATCATTTTTAGGTTATTTTTTAGCACCAGTTCTATTAAGATTAATGAATACTGATGAAGATATATTACCTAATTCTATTACTTATTTTCATACTTATTTTATAGGTGTTATTTTTACTGTTATGTATAATGCTGGTAGTTCTATTTTAAGAGCAGTAGGAGATTCTAGAAGACCTTTATATTATTTAATTATTTCTAGTGTTATTAATATAGTACTAGATTTATTATTTGTAGCAGTATTTAATTGGGGAATAATAGGAGTAGGAGTTGCTACTATTATTGCACAAGCAATATCTTCTTTTTTAACTTTTTTACAATTATTTAAATCTAAAGAAGATTATAAATTAGAATTTAATAAGATTAAATTTCATAAAGATGAATTAATTAAAATAATTCAATATGGAATACCTACTGGACTTCAAAATAGTATTATATCTTTATCTAATACTTTTATTCTTTCAGAAGTTAATACATTTGGTAAACTTGCTAGTGCTAGTTTTGGAGCATATTCTAAAATAGAAGGATTTGCTACTTTACCTAGTGGATCTTTTTCAATGGCACTTTCTACTTTTGTAGGTCAAAATGTAGGTGCTAAAGAATATAAAAGAGCTAAAGTAGGTGGATATAAAGGATTATTTATATCTATGTTAATTACTGAATTATTAGGATTATTAATAATTTTATTAGGTAGATATGTAGTAAGTTTATTTACTAATACTCCTGAAGTAATAGATGCTACTATTACTCAAATTAAAATAACTGCACCTTTTTATTTTTTATTATCTTATTCTCATGGAGTAAGTGGAATGTTAAGAGGAGCAGGTTATTCTAAAACTCCTATGATAGTAATGATTTTATGTTGGGTAGTAATTAGAATAACTTTAATTCCTGTAGCACTTAAATATATTAATAATGATGTTACTACGATATTTTGGTTTTATCCATTTACTTGGAGTTTATCTACGATTACATTAACTATAATTTCTTTTATTGTAAAAATAGATAAACCTAAAAATAAATAATATTAAATAAATATTGATTTATATTATAAAAGTTATGAATTTTATAAAATAATAGATGAAAGGTTAAAATGAAACAAACTTATAATAGATATATATATGATTCTTTAGAAGAATTATTGAATAATACAGCTATTAAAAATGTTAAGTTTAGAGAAATTGTT
>CAVCSZ010000015.1:0-9833 GCA_963605025.1 bacterium
AATTTATACTTCCCTAAATAAGGGGTAAATATTTTATATAGATCTGTTTTTAATTAAATAAAGCTAGTATAATAAATTAATGAAAGATTTATTTTTAACTAATTATTCAAATATTACTTTTTTAGAAAGAATTAAAGAATCTTTTTCTAAATGTAAAGCATTTTATCTTTCAGTTAGTTTTATTAAAAAAGCAGGGTTAATTTTAATTGAAAAAGAAATAGAAGATTCTTTAAAAAGAGGAGCAAATGGAGAAATTATTACTTCAACTTATCAAAATTTTACTGATATTGAATCTTTGAATACATTTTTAAATTGGATGAAAAAATATCCTAATTTTAAAATACATTTAGATTATAATTCTTTTAATGATAATGGATTTCATTCAAAAGGATATATTTTTGAATATGATGATTCTTATGAAATTATAGTTGGAAGTAGTAATATTACTCGTTTTGCATTACTTAAAAATATTGAATGGAATATTTCTTTAATTAGTAAAGATGAAAATAATTCATATAAAGATGCATTAGATAATTTTAAATATTTATGGGATAAAACTTTATTATTGAATGAAGATTTAATTAAAGAATATAGATTAGTTTTAGAATATTCTATTGAAAGATGGGATATGGATTTTGTAATTCCTTCTAAATTTGAAATTAAACCTAATAAGATGCAGCAAAAAGCATTAAAAGAATTAAGAAGAAATAGAGATTTAGGTGTTAAAAAATGTTTAATTGTATCTGCTACTGGAAGTGGAAAAACATATTTAGCGGCTTTTGATTCTAAAAATTTTGATGCTACAAGACTTTTATATATAGTGCATCGTGAAAATATTTTGTTAGATGCTAAAAATAGTTTTGAAAAAATATATAAAAATTCAAAAAAATTAGGTTTATTTACAGGTAATAAACAAGATTTAGATTGTGATTTTATTTTTGCAACATCTTCAATGTTATCTAAACATTTAGATTATTTTTCAAAAGATGAATTTGATTATATTTGTTATGATGAAGTTCATCATATTGTTGCAGATACTGGAAATAAAATATTTGAATATTTTAATCCTAATTTTATGCTTGGATTAACTGCAACTCCAGAAAGAATGGATAATAAAGATGTATTAAGTTATTTTGATTCAAATGTTCCTTATGAATTAAGACTTGGAGATGCGATATTAAATAATTTAGTAGTTCCTTTTCATTATTATGGGATTAGAGATGAATTATTAAATTATGGAGAAAAAGATAATGATAAAATATCTCATAATATTGTAGAATCTAAAAATATTGAATTTATTAAAAAAGAAATTGAAAAACATCGTATAAAAGGTGAAAAATTAAAATGTATAGCGTTTTGTGTTACTAAAAATCACGCTAGACTTTTAAAAGAAGCTTTTATAAATGTAGGATATAATTGTGTTAGTTTAACAAGTGATGATTCAATTGAAGTAAGAAAAAAATATATTGATAAACTTCAAGATGAATATGATGAATTAGAAATAATAACTACAGTAGATATTTTAAATGAAGGTATTGATATACCTGCTATTAATATGGTTTTATTTTTACGTCCTACTGAATCATCTACTATATTTTTACAACAATTAGGAAGAGGATTAAGAAAATTTGAAAATAAAGAATATTTAACTGTATTAGATTTTATAGGAAATGATTATCAAAGAAGTAGTTATATTGCTTTAGCGTTAGGAAGTTTAGGTAAATCTTCCTATATTGAAAAAGCATATTTAAAAGGATTAATTAATTCAGATTTTAAGAAAATTGATATTCCTGGAATTGAAATTCATATTGATGAATTATCTAAAAAAGAAATAATAAATTATTTAAATGTTATAAATTTTAATAAAAAAGATTTATTAAAAAAAGATTTTATAAATTTTAAAAATTATTTAGGGAAGATACCTTCTCATTTAGATTATTTAGAAAGTGAAATTGCGCCTTCATTAGATAGATTTTTAAAAAGTAAAATTAATGGTAAAAGAAGTATTTCATATTATAATTTTTTAAATTCAATAGATGAAAATAGTATCTATTCTTTTAATGATCAAGAAAAAGAATTTATTTATAATATTGAATCTTTTTTACCATTAGTAAGAATTGAAGAATATTTAATTATTCAAGAATTAATAGAGAATAATTCAATAGATTATTCTTATTTATTAAAAAAATATAATAATATTAATAAAGAATCTTTAGATTTTTCTCTTCATTTATTAAAAGATAAAAATATTTTAAATTCTTTTAATAAATTAAATATTGATTCAATTAATAATATAAAAGAATATTTATTGAATTTATTAGAATATGGAATTACTAGATTTAATATTGAATTTATTAATTTTAAAAAAGAAAATAAATTTTTACTTTATCATAATTATTCAAAAGAACAATCAATATTATGTTTAAATGAAGATTTTAAAATGAATATTAAATTAAAAGGAACATATATTGATAAAAATAATGTTTGTTATATTTATGTAGGATTAAAAAAAGATAAATCAAAACAAGAAAGAACAGATTATAAAGATAAATTTATTTCTTCTTTTATTTTTGAATGGGAAAGTGAGAATGACACTACTTTTGAAAAAAATAAAGGTTTATTAAATGTTAAAGAAATACATTTATTTGTAAGAAAAATGGATGAAGAAGATGGAATAGATCTTCCATTTACGTATTTTGGAAAAGGTAAATTTTCTAATCCTAGAAAAAGTAAAGTTATTGAAAAAACTACAGGAAAAGTTCATGATACATTATTATTTGATATAATTTTAGATAATGAAGTACCAAGTTCTTATTATTTTGATTTTGAAATACCAGAGGTAAATAAAATATGATTATAGAAGTAGTAGCTGCAATTATTAAAAATAATGATAATAAAATTTTAATTGCTAAAAGAAATCATCTTAAAGATCAAGGAGATTTATATGAATTTCCAGGTGGTAAAGTTGAAAAAAATGAAACTTATGAAGAAGCTTTAAAAAGAGAAATTAAAGAAGAATTAGATATGGATATTGAAGTTTTAAATAAATTTGATGAAGAAATATTTGAATATCCTGAAAAAACTATTAAATTAATTGCATTTAATTCTTTATATATAGGAAATCATTTAAAAATGAATGAACATGAAGATTTAAGATGGGTTAAAATAGATGAACTTAATAAATTTGAATTTGCTCCTGCGGATATTTATTTTGTAAAAAAATTAATAAATAGTAAATAATTCATTTTTTAATAGTGTTTTAACTTTAAAGTTAATCAAAATTAAAGTAAAATCTTTATATTATGAATAAAAAAATAGAATTATTAGCTCCAGTAGGAGATAGAGAAAGATTAGAAGCCGCAATACATTATGGGGCAGATGCTGTTTATTTTGCAGGTAAAAAATTTGGTTTAAGAGCTTTTGCAAATAATTTTGATGAAGAAGGAATTAAAGATGCAGTAGATTATGCTCATAATCATAATGTTAAAGTTTATGTTACTGTTAATATTTTAGCACATAATCCTGATTTTGAAGGATTAGTAGATTATTTAAAATCTTTAGAAAACTCTAAAGTAGATGGAGTTATTGTTAGTGATTTAGGAATTGCTTCATTAGTTAAAGAAAATACTTCTTTAGAATTACATGTTTCTACTCAAGCAAATATTACTAATATTTATAGTGCTAAAATGTGGGTTAAATTAGGTGCTAAAAGATTAGTTTTAGCACGTGAATTATCTTTAGAAGAAGTTAAAGAAATTAAAGATGCAGTAGGTGAAGACATTGATATAGAATGTTTTTGTCATGGTGCAATGTGTATTTCATACTCAGGAAGATGTTTATTATCAAATTATTTTGTAGGAAGAGATTCTAATAAAGGAGAATGTGTACAAGCTTGTAGATGGAATTATGCTTTAACTAGTAAAAATGAAGAATCTATTAAAAATGAATATTTTCCAATTGAAGAAGACGCAAGAGGAACATATATTTTAAATAGTAAAGATATGTGTTTAGTAGAACATATTAAAGAATTAAGTGATGCTGGAATACATTCTTTTAAAGTTGAAGGAAGAATGAAATCTACTTATTATGTTGCTACAGTTATAAATTGTTATAGAAGAGCAATTGATAATATTTTAAATAATAAAGAACCTGATTTTAATTATATTGAAGAACTTAAAAAATCTTCTAATAGAAGTTTTACTACTGGATTTTATTTTAAAAGTGATCAAAAAACTTATCTTGAATCTTCTAGACTTTCTCAAAGTCATGATTTTATTGCAATGTGTGTTGAAGATTCTAAAGATGGATACGCAATTGTTGAATTAAGAAATAAGTTTTTAGTAGGTGATGAAATTGAAATTTTATCTAATAATGAAAACTTTAATAAGAAATTTATTATTGAAGAAATTTTAGATGAAAAAGGTAATAAAATTGAAGAAGCTAAAAAAGTTAAACAAAAATTATATGTTAAATGTCCTTATAATTTAACAAAATATGATATTTTAAGGAAGAAAATAGATTAATATGAAATTAAAAGACAATAAAATTTATAGATGGATTATTATTCCACTTTGCATTGCTTTATCATTATTTGGTAAATTTATTCCTACTAATAACGTTTTAACAATGGATGGAATGGGAGTAATTTGCATATTTGTTTCTTCTCTTATTTTATGGTTAACAATAGGAATTGATTGGCCTAGTATATTATGTATATTTTCTTTAGGATTTTTAGATACATTAGGATTTACTCAAGTTTTTAAATTAAGCTTTGGTAATTCTACTTGGATATTTTTAATTTTTACTTTTATATGTACATATGCATTAAGTAAAACATCATTAATTAAAAGAATTGCTTTATTTTTTATTAATTTAAAAATTGCTAAAAAGAATACTTATACATTTATTTGTTTCTTTTTAATAGCAGTTTTACTATTAGGTTTATTTATTTCTCCTACTGTATTATTTGTTATTATTTTACCTATTCTTAAGAAAATATTTGAACTTACTAATATCGAAAAAGGAGATAAAATTGCTAAAGTATTGATGATGGGATTAGGATTTACTATTTCTATATCATCTGGAATGACTCCTATTGCACATGTTTTCCCTATTTTAGCATTTAATGCTGCAAATATAGAAATGTCTCCTATTTTATATATGGGAGTAGCTATTCCTACTGGATTAATTATTTTTATTATTATGCTTTTAATTTTTAGAATGATTAAACTTGATAAAAATAAATTAAAAAATGTTAATATTGAAGAATTAAAATGTGATTTAGAACCTATAAATAAAAAAGATATTATTACATTAATTATTTTTATAATAGTTATTATTTTATGGATAATTCCTTCATTATTTAAAGATGTTTCAATTGATTTTTATAATGCAATTAATAAATATGGCACCGCTATGCCTCCAATTTTAGGAGTATTATTATTATCTATAATTAGAATAGATAATAAACCATTAATAGAAATTGGAGATGCTTTTAAAAATGGAGTACCATGGGCTAATTTAATGATGTGTGCAGCAACTTTAGTGTTAGGTAGTGCTTTAATGAATGATTCAATTGGAATTAAAAATGTATTGCAAAATACTTTAGGAAATTCTTTAAATGGAGTTAATGAAATTATTTTATTAATTATATTTATAGCTTGGGCTTCTTTACAAACTAATTTATCTTCTAATATGGTTACTGCTACTTTAGTAGCAAGTATAGCTGCAAGTGTTTTAGGAAGTATTTCTTCATCTTCATTAAGTATAGTAAGTGTTATAGCGTTAATTGGAATGAATGCATCTTTTGCGTTTGCAACTCCTCCAAGTATGCCTCATATTGCAATAATTGCAGGAAGTGAATATTGTGATACTAAAACTATGTTAATATATGGATCTATATTAATGTTAGTAGCAATAGTTATTTCTATTTTAATTGGATATCCTTTAGGAATGGTGATTTTATAATTATGAAAAATTTAGATGATTTAAGAAAAGAAATAGATTCAATAGATGAAAAAATAATTGAATTATATGAAAAAAGATTAGATGTAGTTAAAGATGTAATTGAATATAAAATAGAAAATAATATTCCTATTTTAGATTCTTCAAGAGAAAATTTAATGTTAGAAAAGAATTTAAAGAAAATTAATAATGAAGAATATAAAAAATATTATTTAGATGTTTTAAAAGGTTATTTAAAAGCTAGTAAAGATCTTCAAAAAGATATTTTAGATAATAAAAGAAAGAAGTAGTTAATACTTCTTTTTTTATATTATTATTGTTAAAATGTTTAAATAAAGAGGTATTTATATGGATATAAAATTAATTATAGAAATATCAATAGGTGTAATATTATTTACATTTTTATTATTTGGATTACTTAAAAATTATAAATTTGCGTTAATTCAATTAATATTATTTTTAGGAATATTTATAACTTTAAAAATTATTACTCCGAATTTAATTCAAAATAATGAGAATATTAAAGAATTAATAGAAAAAGTATGTATTAATATTCAAGATTTTATAGATAATTTTAATAATACAATTACTAATTTTAGTAATGAATATAATTTAAATTTACCTTTAATAGATGATTCTATTATTAATAATACTTTTATTGAAGGTACAAGTTATTCTTTAATTAATTTAGTGTTAATTATTATTTATTCTTTAATTTCATATTTAGGTTCATTATTATTAACAATTATTATTTATTCAATAATTGATCATTTCTTAAAAAAGAAAGTTAATTATAAAGAAAAAACTAAGAAATTTTATTATAGATTAATTGGTATTATTCCAAATTTATTATTGGGAATGATTTCTATATCTTTAATTATTACTCCTATTTATTCATTAAAAAAAGTAAGTAATGAAGGATTAACTTATGTTAGTGAAATAGATTTAGAATCTAAAAGTAATGTTTATTCTAAATATAATGAATATAAAAATAAAATTGATGAATATTATATTAAATTTGATGATTTAGAAAATTTATTAAATTCTATTAAAAATGATGTTGATTATTTAAAAAATGAAGTAGATGAATTAACTATTGTAGTAGATTCATTTGAATTAGATAAATATAAAGAATTAATAGATGATATTTGTAAATATCCTGGTAATTTATCTAGTGAAGATAAATTAAAAGCTAATAATATTCAAAAAGAATTAGATAATTATATTTCTATTTATAATACTAAATACAATGAATTTAAAGAATCTAAAGAAGAAATAGATAATACATTTAATAATTATTATGATGGATTTAATCAAATTGAGAATTATCGTCAGGAACTTAAAGATATTGAAAATAATTTAAATACAATTGATTTAAAAGAAATTAATGAGATTATTAATAAAGCTAAAGAATATAAAGAATATTTAAATAAATATATACCAGAATTAACAGTATTTAAATTTCTTATTATAGATTTAAATTATAGTGAAATTAAATATAATAATACCACTTATAATTTAAATAATTCTATGAATCAAATAGTTAATTATATTGAAGAATATTTAAATAAATTAAATGAAGAAATTTCTAATGTTACTAATGAAAAATTTAATGAAATAGATAAAGAAATAGAAAACGCTGATAAATTATATAAAGAGAATTACGATAAAATAAAAGAAGAAGTAGATAATTTCTCTAAAGAGAAATATGAAGAAGAACTTAGTATTTATAAAAATGAAATTTCTTCATATAAAGAAAAATATGATGAGTTAGTAAAAAACATTAATGAATTAGATAAAAAAAGATAAGTAAAAGAGTAGAACTAATTAAGGTTCTACTCTTTTTTATTGACGATAGGAATTAAAGAAGTTTCTAAATCAATTTTTACTTCATATGTATCAGAATATTTTTCATTGACATTTTGATATAGAGATTTTAATTTTTTCTTTTTGATATTTTTAAAACCTGATTCTTTATATAATTCATAGACTTTAGTAATAAATTCTTTACTTGCAGGGTGCATTAAATATTTATCTTTTCTAGCTAAAAAATAATCTAATGGAAAAGAAGAATTGAATGCTTTTTTAGAATAAGTTTTAGAAGCACTTATTCCATCAATACAATATTCTAAACAATATTTAAAAGGAATTTTTCTTAAAATTAAATTACCTTTTAAGATGTCTACCCAATATTCAAAATGATGTTTATTTCTATTTGTATGAGTAACAGCAATCATTGAATAATTGTTATTTTCTCTTCTTTCTTTTAAACATGGAGTTTCAAATCCTTGATAATATTTAACACTTAAATTAAATTCTGAAGGTCTGAATTTAGATAAATCATGAGTAATTCCTTGTAAAGGAATACCTACTTTAAAAGAATAGATAAGCACTAAATTCTTATGATGAAGTACTGTTTTTAAATGTCCAAAATAATTTTTAATCATATACTTATTTATTAAACATACTCTTGCACATACTGTCAATGGCAGAATAAATCATGTTCTTTTCGGTGTCACTTAATTTTTGAATTCTTTTTAAAATTTTCATGTTTGTAAGGTCAGTTAAGTATTCATTAAATGCATCCATATTAGCACCTGTTTGTGACTTTAAATAATCTACATTATGATTTAATAAATCATCTAAACTGACTTCATATAGATCTGCCATCTTTAATAATATTTCAATAGAAGGAGAAGCTCTCCCTGTTTCATAATCTGACAGATTATATTGTTTTATTCCTAATCTTTTACAAACTTCAGTTTGTGTAAATCCAGAAGCTTTTCTTAAAAGCTTAAAACGTTCACTTATATTCATATAAAATTATTGTAATGTTTTTATGTAATTATTACAAGAAAAAAATAGAATATGTTAAAAATACTAAAAAACGCTGTTTGGATTTTTTATTTAATTTAAAAAATATAAACCTGAAATTTGAGGAATTTTTTATCCAAATTAAAAATAAATTTATAGCTGGATAAAATCACAAAAGTAGAAGAAGTTATTTTTCGCTGACTGAAATTTTAAAAATAATCTCAAAAATCTGGAAAAAAAGAGATCAGAAAAAAATCATTTTTTCACTGACAAAACCGAAATTTTTAAACTGACTTTTCTTGATTTTTTATTAACATTTTTATTAAAATGACTTATTTTTAATAACTTTATCATTAAATGTTTTATTTATAAATTTCATCTATTTTTACTAATTTTTTAGAAATTTTAGTAATTAATTAGTATATGTAAAAATTACATAAATAAAGTATTAGTAGATTTTTAGTTGATTTAAACATTTTTCTAGTCTTCTTCTTTTAGTGAATCTGGATCAAAACCAGATTAAAATTTTAAAGATAAGAAAAATAATTTAAAACTGACACCTTTAAATTTTTAAAAATCAAGAAATTAGTTTTTTGGTTGACAAAAAATTATAAAAATTTCTTAATTATATTTTTCAGAAAAAACATAAAAAATAATTTTCTGACATTTTTCGATTGTTTTTAAGCAATTGGCTATTCTAAAAATAAAATTTATTTTTTTAATCAAAATTAATTTTATTTATATTAGTCTGAACAGTTTTTTTAATTTTTAAAAATAAACTTAATTGATTATCGAAATCATATTTCTAATTTTATTGGCTTTATTTTTTTGTTCTGATGGAATCATTTTTTTAATTTTTATAAAAGTTAAATAAGCTTAAAAAAATAAATGTGATTCATCTATAAGTTAAGTAGAGGATAAAAAAATAATATATTTAAAAACTTCTAAAAGAAATGTTTAATTTATTTTAATAAAAATGTATTAATGCAAAAAAAGATCCTCTTATTTTTAGATATATTTTTTAATTTTTATAATAAGATTTTTTATTATTTTTT
>CAVCSZ010000015.1:9862-33296 GCA_963605025.1 bacterium
CAAAAAAATATTTTAAAATTATTTAATTAAATTATTTTAAAATTTATTATTAGATTCAGATAAATAAATAGGATAAAAATAAATACCGATGGAAGAAGTTCCAGGAATTACTTATATTAGAAAAATAATAAATAAAATATATCGTGCTTTGAATGGATTAAGAAAAATTAAAATGTATTTTTATAAATTAATTATTACATAATAATTTTATTTTTTGATTTATAGATCTTTATTTTTAAATTTGAATAAGAACTAATAATTAGATATTTTTGTTTAGAATTTTTAAATTTAAAATTAAATATTAAGCTTTAAGGTTTGAATTGTTTTTAAAAAAATAAATCAAAAATAATGAAAGTTTTAACTCTTATTTTAAAATTATTTTAAATACAAATTAATATAAGTAAAAATTAAAATTATTAAAATTATTCTAAGATAAAAAACAATAGAAGTAGTACTTAAAAATAAAATAATTGATGTTATTAAATTTGAAAATATATATTTTTTGATTGACAAAAATTTTATTATTTGATTTTTTTAAAAATAATATAAATTTATTCTATTTATTTTTTAAATTGACTTTGATTTAATTAAAAAATAAATAAAAATTTTTGATGTAAATAATTTCGTTTATAAAGTTTATTTGATTAAAAAAAGATTTAATAAAATTAATTCAAAAAAAGTTCATAAAATAAACTATTTTAATCAATTTTCAATGAAAACAATTATAATATAAAAAATAGTTATCCACATAGTAATCCACATAGTTCCACAAAGATTAAAAAAATTTTTATTTAATACTTTTTAAAAGTTTAGATTTTAATTAGTGTATTTTTAGTATATTAGTGATATCCAATTTAAGTGAGATTTAGTGTATTTAACAAATTTTAGAATTATGAAAAAAAGTAGCACTTTTTTTAATTTATTATTTATTATAAAATTATATGTATCGAGGTAAAAAAATGGGTTTTGATGATATAAATGTAGGCTGCATTGAAGTTATTTGTGGACCAATGTTTGCAGGTAAAAGTGAAGAATTATTAAGAAGAATTAATAGGTTAGTATATGCTAAGAAGAAATTTTTAGTATTTAAACCTAAAATTGACAATAGATATAGTGAAGAAGAGGTTGTTTCTCATAGAAAAAGAGCATATAAAGCTCATTCTATTGAAAAAGGGATTGATTTATTAAAATATGTTACTAACGATTTAGAAGTTGTTTGTATTGATGAAATTCAATTTTTTGATGAAGGTATTATTGATATTATTGAAACACTTGCAAATAGAGGAATAAGAGTTATTGTTGCAGGTTTAGATTGTGATTTTAAAGGAGATCCTTTCCCAGTAACTGCTAATTTATTAGCTAGAGCAGAATTAATCACTAAATTAACTGCAATTTGTCCAATTTGTGGTAAAGAAGCTACAAGAACTCAAAGATTAATTAATGGTGTTCCTGCAAATAGTGATGATCCTATTATTTTAGTAGGTGCTAATGAATCATATGAGCCTAGATGTAGACATCATCATGAAATAGTAAGAAAATAGAGGTATTTTATGGATATAATTATTAAAAGAGATGGAAGAAAAGAAATATTTGATAAAAATAAAATTGTAAATGCTATTGCTAAAGCTTTTAAAAGCGTTTCTCAAGATGAAAATGAAGCAAACTATATAACAGAAGAAGTTATTAAAAATATTGATGAGAAGTTCTCTAATTCAATTCCTATGGTTGAAGATATTCAAGATGAAATTGAAAGAGTTTTAATAAAAGAAAATAAAATAGAAGTTGCTAAATCATTTATTTTATATAGAGCAGAAAGAAATAAATATAGACAAAATCATACTGCTTTAATGAATACTTTAAATGATATTACTTTTAAAGATAGTAAAGATAATGATTTAAAAAGAGAAAACGCTAATATTGATGGTGATACTGCAATGGGTAGTATGCTTAGATATGGTAGCGAAAGTGCAAAAGAATTTTATTTAAATAATGTTATTGATCCAAGATTTGCAGAAGCTCATCGTAGTGGTGATATTCATATTCATGATATGGATTTTTATACTTTAACAATGACTTGTTGTCAAATTGATTTATTACCTTTATTTAAAGGTGGATTTTCAACTGGACATGGATTTTTAAGAGAACCAGGAAGTATTAGAAGTTATGCTTCTTTAGCATGTATTGCTATTCAAAGTGATCAAAATGATCAACATGGAGGACAATCAATTCCAAATTTCGATTTCTCTATGGCTCCAGGTATTAAAAAAACTTATCGTAAAGAAATTAGAGATGTATTATATGAAATTTATTCTATTTTTGATGAGAATTTAACTCATGAAGAAGTTAAGTCAATTGTAGAAGAAGCTGAAAAAGTTCAAGAAATATCTCTTGATGCTCCTAAATTTGAAGAAGAATTAACTAGATTAGTTAAAGAAAGATTTAATAATGTTGAAAATAACGATAAATTAATTAAAAAAGTATTTAAAGATGCTTTAAATAAAACTGATGAAGAAGCTCATCAAGCAATGGAAGCATTAATTCATAATTTAAATACAATGCATTCAAGAGCAGGTGCTCAAGTTCCTTTTTCAAGCTTAAATTATGGTACTGATACTTCAAAAGAAGGTAGAATGATAGTTAATGCTTTACTTGATGCTACTTTAAGAGGGTTAGGAAATGGAGAAACTCCTATTTTCCCAATTCAAATTTTTAAATGTAAAGAAGGAGTTTCTTATAATAAAGAAGATCCTAACTATGATTTATTAAGAAAAGCAATGTATGTTAGTGGAAAAAGATTATTCCCTAATTTCTCATTTTTAGATAGTTCATTTAATAAACCTTATTATAAAGAAGGAGATTATAAAACAGAAGTATCATATATGGGTTGTAGAACTCGTGTAATGGGAAATGTTATTAAAGATAAAGAAATTACTACTGGTAGAGGAAATTTATCATTTACAAGTATTAATTTACCTAGAATTGCTATTACTTCAAATCATGATATAAATAAATTTTATTCTAGACTTGATGAACTTCTTGAACTTGTTAAAGATCAATTATTAGAAAGATATAAAATTCAAGCTGATAAAAAAGTTTATAATTTTCCATTTTTAATGGGACAACACATTTGGCTTGATAGTGATAAATTGAAATATGATGATAAAGTTGAACCTGTATTAATTCATGGTACTTTAACTGTTGGATTTATTGGATTAGCAGAATGTTTAAAAGCTTTAACTGGATATCATCATGGAGAAAGTGAAGAATCTTATAAAATAGGTTATGAAATTGTTTCACATATGAGAGAAAAATGTGATGAATACACTATTAAATATGGATTAAATTTCTCTTTAATTGCAACTCCTGCAGAAGGTTTAAGTGGAAGATTTGTTAAAATTGATAAGAAAAAATATGGAATTATTCCTGGCGTTACTGATCGTGAATATTATACAAATTCATTCCATATTCCTGTTTATTATAATATTTCATTAATTGATAAAATTAAAAAAGAAGGTCCATTCCATAAATTAACAAATGGTGGTCATATTTCATATGTTGAAGTTGATGGTGATGTTAGTAAAAACGTTGATGCATTTGAAATGATTGTTAGAGCAATGCATGATAATGATATTGGATATGGCGCTATCAACCATCCTATTGATAGAGATCCTGTTTGTGGATACAATGGAATTATTAATGATGAATGTCCTTGTTGTCATAGACATGAAGGCGATGGAAATCAAAATTTTGAAAGAATTAGAAGAATTACTGGTTATTTAGTAGGAACTTTAGATAGATTCAATAACGGAAAACGTAATGAAGAAAAAGATAGAGTTAAACATTTAACAGGTAAAGATATTAAATAATGATTAGAATAGCAAATTATATAAATGATTCAATCGTAGATGGTCCTGGAATTAGATTTACAATATTTTTTCAAGGCTGTGCACATAAATGTAAAGGATGTTTTAATCAAGAAACTTGGGATTTTAATTTAGGAAAAGATATTGAAGAAGAAGAACTAATGAAAATTATTAAAAATAATTGTTTAATAAGTGGAGTTACTTTTTCAGGAGGAGATCCTTTTTATCAAATTAGTGGAGCATTAAAAATGGCTAAATTAATTAAAGAAAATAATTACCATTTAATGTGTTATACAGGTTTCTTATTTGAAGAATTAATTGAAATGTCTAAAAATAATTTAGAATTAAAAGAATTATTAAATTTAATTGATACAATCGTAGATGGTCCATTTATTGAAGAATTAAAATCCTTGGATTTAAATTTCAAAGGAAGTAAAAATCAAAGAATTATAAATGTTAAAAAGACTTTATCTAGTAATGAAATTGTCTTAGAAGAATTTAATTAAATAAAAGTAGTATTATTTAGAATAATACTACTTTTTATTTATGCTATTATTATAATCTTCAAGAATTATATTAGTTATTTCTTCAATTGAAAGATTATCTGTTTCAATAATTTTATCAATATATTTTAGATAATCATTTTCATTAAATTTAAATTTATCATGATTTATTCTACTTTGAATGTTTTCTTCACTATCTCCTCTTTCTCTCATTCGAAGAATTCTACTATGTTCATCTGATTTTAGAAAATAAGAAATAATATTTGGGTTATTTAATGTTTTAAAAGCTTTTAATCCATCAAATTCTACGATTAATACAGAATTATCTGATATTGATTTTTTTTCTGTTCCATAATAATTTCCATTATAAAAAGTATATTCAATAAATTCATTGTTTTTAATCATATCATTAAAAGTATTTAGATTAACAAAATTATAATCAATTGAATTAATTTCACCATCACGAGGAGTTCTAGTAGTAGTTGTTACAAACTTTTTAAAATTAAAATTTGAAGTTAAATGTTTTGCAATAGTTGTTTTTCCACTTGCACTTGCACCAATTAATATAATCATAAAATTATTTTACAATAAAATTATAAAAAAAATGAATAATTTTTATTTTTATTTACTTCTTGTTATATAGAGGAGATGAAATATGAAAAAACATTATTTATTATTACCTTTTTTTATAACAGGTTTATTATCTTTTAAACCATATGTAAATGAAATTAAAGTAAATAAATACGAAAATGCTTCAAATTATACTAGAACTAGTAACACTACTGCAGAATATGATATTAATTCCGATTCAACATATTGTTATGTAAGAAGTTTTACTTTAGCAACAAGAGATATTAAAAAAGGTTATACAAAAACAATTTATTTATCAAACATGCCTAGCGGAAATAACTTGTATATTTATTTTTCTTATTACTATCAAGATGGAAGTGAGGCTTATCATCAGCAATTTAGAAAAAAGAAAACTGATAAGACAAGTAATAAATTTGAATTAAGTATTCCTACTACTATTCAAGGCTTTTTACACGCTATTTATACAATAGATGTTCCAATATTTGGATATGCTTCTAAATTTGCAGAATTTGATATATTTTTAGGGTGGGAAGAAGGAAATGAAAACATTTATAACAGTAAACAATTCGCACCTATAGAAATTGATGTTAATCAAGCAAGTGGCAAAACTTATATGCATGGAGATTATTTTGAAATTAGAAGAGTTCCTTCAGTAATAGAAGTTGATGAATATGGTACATTCTATTTTAATGATTTAAATATCGAAATTTATCGAGAATATTATGGAAGTAATGATTATTATAAATTTGGAAATTATTATTTAAGTCATGATTATAATTTTTTCTTATATTATAATGATGGAATATTTGAACCTGATAAATCAAAATATTTAATTCCATTAACTAAAAATAATGATAATAAAGAAACTTTAACTTTATCTAATGAAAATAAATTTTATATTAATGAAGAAGATAACAGTGTATATTCATATAAAAAATATAATAATTTGACTGAAACTAAAGATATTTATTTTCCTTTATTTAATTATAATGATTTCAAAGAATCTTATTTTTATATTGGTTTAAGTGCTTTAGGAAGAGCAGAATTTTATTTTTCATATAAATTTAAAGTTAAATTTGTAAAAAATAACTATATTCAAAAATATGATATCGTTGGTGAAATTGATCAAAAAGTTGAAGATGACAACTTAGAGGATATTAATTTATGATGCAGATACCTTTATTTTTTATAGGCACTTTTACTTTAACAACATTATCTTTATTTAATTTAGGAATTAATGGAATGTTTGTTAATAGGACTTTTTTAAATATGCCTATTTCTATTTTAGATTGCAATGTTTTATCTATTAAAACTGAAGAAAATAATGAAATCATTACAAATTATTATTTTGATCAAGATTCTTTAAAAGAAGAAGTTAAAAATTATCTTAGTAATAATTTAAAAAGCAAAGTCAGTAATTATAAAATAGGTTTTAATTTTTTTAATTATGATGAAAAAATAATTACTGAAGATGTTGATTTTAAAAAATGTAATGCAGTTCAAATGCATTTTATTAGTAATTATTATTTTAATTACAAAATAAATAGTTATATTTCATTTTATATTGAAAAAGGAATTATTTACAATGAAGGCTGAATTAATTGAATATTTAAATAATTCATTTTTAAAAGATTTAATAAATGATCCTGATATTACTGATATATCATTTAATGGGCAAGATGTATATTATCAAAACAACTTATTAGGAAGAAAAAAAGCTAATATTTCTATCGATTCTAAAGAAGCTTATGATTTTATAAGGCATGTCGCAAATTTAACTGATACACAATTTTCATTTTCGTCCCCTATATTAGATATTAGTTATGATATTTATAGAATAAACGCAGTGCATTATTCAATTGCTAGAAAAAATAGAAATCAGGCGATTAATTTTTCAATAAGAATCGGAAGTAAAAGTTTAAAAATAAATAAAAATAGTGAATTTTTAAATGAAAAAATTGATAAATTAATTGATTTATTTTTAAATGCCAAACAATCAATTATTATTGGAGGCAAAACTAGTAGTGGTAAAACAGAATTACAAAAATACATTATATCTAAAATGAAAGAAAATACTCGTTTGATTATTCTAGATAATGTAGAAGAATTAGAATCTGATGATTTTTTAAATAAAGTAGATAGTCAAATTTGGTTAAATAAAAATATTGATTTTGATAATTTAATCAAAAATGCCTTAAGAAGCAATCCTGACTGGTTAATTGTTAGTGAAGCAAGAGGAGAAGAAATGCTATCTATTTTAAATTCTTGTATGTCTGGTCATCCAACAATATCTACTTTACACGCTAAAAGTGCACCATTTATGTTTAAAAGAATGGGGCGTATGTGTATGCTTAAAAATGAAAATATTAAATTTAAAAATATTATAGAAGATATTTATGATCATTTTAAATTAGTTATTTATGTAGCAAAAAAAGAAGGAAGTGATGGTAAGATTATTAGATATATTGATAAAATTGGAACAAATAATTTAAATAAATATTATGAGTTATATTCTTATCCAAATACATTTATAAAATTACCAGAATCATTTAAAAAAGAATTAAATTTAACAGATGATGAATTTGATAAATTTAATTTTTATTGGAGTAATGAAAATGAAAAAACTGAATAAAATTAAAAAAGGAAAAATTAAAATCAATTTTAATACAAGATATGTTTATTATTTTATTTTAAGTTTAATTTTTTCTTTATTATATTTTTATACAACAAGACATTTAATTTTAACAATAGTTTTATTTTTAATATTTGTATTATTATTTGTTTTTGTAGAAAGAAAATACCTTAAATATAAAGTAAATTGTGAAAAGATAAAAGAGTGTTCTAAGTTTATTAATAATTTTGTAATTACTTTAAGTATTAATAAATCAATTAATACTACATATGAACAAATTAAATGTTCTTTCAATGAAGATTTAAAATTAATTGATGAAAATAGTAATAATTTATCAATAGACGAAAAAATTAAAAATTTAGAAGGATATTTTAATCTTAAAATATATGAAGTATTTTTAAAATTATTAAATCAATATGAATTTCAAGGAGGAGATATTATTAAAATCTCTCAATTATTATTATTTGATTCAAGAAAAATAACTAATTCATTAGATGAATATAAAAGTAATACTAAAAGAAAGTTATTAGAATTTTCTTCTATGTGGGCATTAACGATGGTAATTTTAGTGATTATTCAACTTTCAATGTCTGTATTTTATGAACAAATTTTAAAAATGAGTTTTTATCCAATTTCAATATTTATGTTTTTTATTGTATTTTTGTTATTTTTATATTTATTTTTATCAAACATGTTTAATTTAAATTTTATTAATTTTAAGGAAGAAAATAAAAATGAATAATTTAAAAAATAGAATTGAATCACTTTCTTTAAATTTTAAGAAAGAATTAGGAATATTAATTGGTGGAAATATTTTAATTTTAGCTTCTATAGTTGTTTTATATATTTTAAAAATAAACATAATTGGAATTATTTTATGTGTTGGATTATTAGTAGCTTTTAATTATTTCTCATTAAGTAAGTACTCTAAATTAGAGAGAGAAAATAAAATTAAATTAAATGAATCGTTTATTGAAATATTTTCATATTTAAGAATCTATTTATCTAATGAAGAAACAGTTTATCAAGCTTTAAAAGAAGTATTATTATTTGCTAATAAAGATATTGAACCACATATTGAAAATTTAATAAAAGAAATCGATGAAGATAAAAGCATTAAACCTTACATGAATTTTGCAGAAAAATTTGAAGATAAAACAATAGAAGAAGTAATGATTGCTTTATATGAAATTGTTAATGGAGGATCTAATGAACTTTATTTAAATCAATTTAATAAAATATTTGAAAATTTTAAAACAAGAATAGAAAAAGAAAAATCTTATAAAAGATTGAAATTATTTGAAAATTTAAACATATTTTCAGTTGTTGGAAGTGGAATGATTATGATTATTTTATCATTTTGTGTAATTTCACTTTTAGGAGGAATGATAAATGGGTAATAAATTAGCATTAATTTTATCATTAGGTATTATTTTTTATTGTTTTCTATTTGGAGTAGATTTAACAATGGTTCAAGTATCTTATACAAATTTAGATTCAATATCTACGCTTGTTAGTTATAGGATTTCTAAAGAAGGTAAAATTAGTGATTCTTTAATAGAGTATTGTAACGAAAAAAATATTACTATTGAAGGAATAGATAATGAAACAGCATATCAAAAAGGTGATACGTATGAATATTATTTAAAAAAGAATTATCGTCCATTTATTTTAAAAAATGAAGATATTGAAATTTCTATTAAAAGATATGCTGTTATAAGTTTTTATAATTAATTTTTGAAAGGGAGGTATTATTATGTCAGAAATTAAAGGTCAAATTTTAGGAGTTGTATTAGTTTTATCAATTTTCGGTGCGATTGGAACAGTTCTTGTAACTGCTTTTAAAACAAATGCAGAAAATATTGCAAAACAAATCACTGAAGAGAGTAAAATTTCTCCAGAAACAACAACTGAACAAACAAATCAAAATAAATTCATGATTGAAAATGATAAACTTTTAAAATTCTAATAATAATAATTAAAGAGGATATTTTAATGTCCTCTTTAATTTTTCATTCAATTTTATTATAATACTTATATACGAGGTTTTTATATGGTTGATATTGATAAAATTGAAAAAATGTTATGTGAAAAATTACATACAGAAAAATTAGATATGAATGCTACTATGACAAGTTATGGTATCGATTCATTAGAAGTAGTAGAACTTGCTATGGATCTTGAAGATAACTTCGGAATTACACTTGATAACGAAGATTTTAAGAAAATTAAAACTGTTGGAGATTTATTAAATTTAATTAAAGAAAAATAATTTAAAAAAATTTAAAAAATAGTTGTAATTTTATTTAATCTTTGATATATTATTAAAGCGTTCAGTAATGAACGATGTGGATGCTAACTTAGCTCAACGGTAGAGCAATCGGCTGTTAACCGATCGGTTGTAGGTTCGAATCCTATAGTTAGCGCCATTATTTGGCCTATTGGAGAAGTGGCTTAACTCACATGCCTTTCACGCATGCATTCATGGGTTCGAATCCCGTATAGGTCACCAAATTAAATATTACAGCATTTATATGCTGTTTTTTTATACCTAATAATTAAAATTAAAAAAAGTGCTCATATGAGCACTTTTATTTTTTTAAGTAACCATCGAAGTATTTTGAATCAATTAATTCATTAGCTCTATCAACTTCCTCTTTTGTAGGAATATTAGTATTTAATAATTTGTATTCCATATGTAAATTTTGATATTTAGGAATTGCAAATGCATGATATGGTAATACTTCAAGTCTTTGAATATTTTTATGAGCTTTTAAAAATTTTGAACTATTAATAAGAGTATCTTCTCCATCGGTATAACCAGGAACTAAGACATATCTTACCCATATTGGAAAATTCTTTTTTGCTAAATAATCAAAGCATTCTAGAACGTTTTTATTATCTCTACCTGTTATTGTTTTATGTAATTCAGGATCTAAAGCTTTTAAATCTAGCAAGAATAAATCAGCTAAAGATAAAAGTTCATCGAATTTTTTTAAATATTCTGGATCTGTTGAGAAGGTAGCAGCAGAAGTATCAATACAATAATTGATTCCGTCTTGCTTTAATAACTTTCCAAGTTCGATTAAAAAATCTAAGTGGAGAAGTGGTTCACCTCCAGAAATAGTTACTCCTCCAGTTTCACCCCAATAAGGTTTATATCTTATTAGCTTATTATAAGCTTCTAGAGGAGTAATTGGTTTTCCGCAATTTGGATTTTGCATTTCTGGATTGTGGCAGTAGATGCATCTAAATGGACAACCACTTATAAATAAAATGCATCTAACGCCAGGCCCATCAACTAGACCAAAAGTTTCTAATTTATCTGTGTTTACTGTAATTGAATTAGCAATGTTCATGGCAAGTTCTTGCGATAACATCTAATTGTTGTTCTCTTGTTAAGTTAATGAATTTAACAGCATAACCAGAGACTCTGATTGTGAAGTTAGCATATTCAGGTTTTTCTGGGTGTTCCATACAATCGATTAATTTTTCTTTACCGAAAACGTTAACATTTAAGTGATGTGAACCTTGGCTGAAATAACCATCTAAAACTTGAACAAGATTGTTAACTCTTTCTTCTTTTGAGTGTCCAATACATGAAGGGTTAATAGTTTGTGTATTTGAAATACCATCTAATGCTAATTCATATGGTAATTTAGCTACTGAATTTAATGAAGCAACTAAACCATTTTGTTCTGCACCATAAGCTGGGTTTGCACCAGGAGATAATGGTTCTCCAGCTTTTCTACCATCTGGTAATGAACCAGTTGCTTTACCATAAACAACGTTTGATGTAATAGTAAGAATAGAAGTAGTTGGAGTTGAATTACGATATGTCTTCTTTGAAGCAATCATTCCCATGAATGTTTTTAATAATTCAACTGCGATATCATCTGCTCTATCATCATCATTACCGTATCTTGGGAAATCACCTTCGATTTCGAAATCAAGAGCAACATTATCTCTAACGACGACACCGTCTTTATTTTTAATTGAACCTCTGATTGGTTTGACTTTAGCATATTTAATAGCACTTAAACTATCAACAACATGTGAGAAACCAGCAATACCTGTAGCAAATGATCTTGCAGGATGTGAATCAATTAAAGCCATTTCAGCTGCTTCATAATAATATTTATCATGCATATAGTGGATGATATTTAATGAGTTAACATAAACTTTAGCTAACCATTCCATCATATTTTTATATTTACTGATAACATCATTATATTCTAAATATTCACCAGTACATCCTTGATATGCAGGACCAACTTGTTCACCTGTTTTTTCATCAACACCACCGTTGATTGCGTATAATAAACATTTTGCTAAGTTAGCACGAGCACCGAAGAATTGATATTCTTTACCAGTTTCAGTAGCACTAACACAGCAACAGATTGAATAGTCATCTTTCCAAACTTCTCTCATAACATCATCGTTTTCATATTGAATAGAAGAAGTTTCAATTGAAATATGAGCACAGTAATCTTTGAAAGCTTTTGGTAAACGTGCACTATATAAAACTGTTAAGTTTGGTTCTGGTGAAGGACCCATATTTTCTAATGTATGTAAGAAACGGAAATCGTTCTTTGTAACCATACTATCACCTTTTAAAGTCATACCACCAACTTCAAGTGTAGCCCAAACTGGATCGCCTGAGAATAATGCGTTATAACTTGCAATACGAGCAAATCTAACCATTCTGAATTTCATAACCATTTGGTCAACTAATTCTTGAGCTTGTTCTTCAGTTAAAACACCTTTCTTTAAATCTCTTTCAATATAAATATCTAAGAATGTAGAAATTCTTCCAACTGACATAGCAGCACCGTTTTGAGTTTTAATAGCTGCTAAATAACCAAAATATAACCATTGGAATGCTTCTTTAGCATTTGTTGCAGGATTTGAAATATCAAAACCATAAGATGCAGCCATAGCTTTAATTTCTTTTAAAGCTTTAATTTGCATTGAGATTTCTTCTCTTTCTCTTACGATTTCTTCTGACATGCAACCATCATCAGTATTAACTAAATCTTCTTTTTTCTTTTCAATTAAATGATCAATACCATATAAAGCAATTCTTCTATAATCACCAACGATTCTTCCTCTACCATAAGTATCTGGTAAACCTGTAATTATTTTATTGTGACGGCAGTGCATAATTTCTGGAGTATATGCATCGAAAACACCATCATTATGTGTTTTATGATATTTTGTGAAAATTTCGTGTAATTTTTCACTTGGTTTATATCCATACATTTCACAGCTTTGTTCAGCCATTTTAATACCACCATAAGGCATGAAAGCTCTTTTTAATGGCTTATCTGTTTGTAAACCAACAACAACTTCTTTATCTTTATCTAAATAAGCTGCACCATAAGCAGTTAAACCTGTGACAACGTCTGTTTCCATGTCAAGGACGCCACCTTTATCGTGTTCTTCTTTTTGGAGTTTTTGTAATTCATCCCAGAGAGCAGAAGTGTTAGCTGTAGGTCCAGCTAAGAAAGAACTATCTCCATCATATGGAGTGTAGTTATTGAGAACGAAATCACGTACATCAATATCATCTTTCCATTTTTTACCTTTAAATGTTTCGTAATATTCTTCTTTAATCATTTTATATCTCCTTTGAAACAATTATATTATAAACTTTTTTTAGAAATATTACATAGAAAAATAATAAAATTTTATAATTTTAATGCGAAATTTTCTCAATAAGTAATCTTATTAAAAAAAATAATATTTTTTCTTTATTTTTAATGGAAAATAAATAAATTATTTTTTATTATAATTTTATAGGAGGGAGAAATTATGTTTATAAATTTCTTAGCAGATAGTGCTAGTATTGGCGATAATATTTTTAAAGCCATGACCAATACTAGTCTTTGGACAGCTATTGCAAAAACAATTATAATCATTTTTTTAGGCTTTATCTTGACAAGAAAAAAAATATTCCCAGAAGGTACAGGTAAAGTTTTAACTAAAGTTGTTATGACAGTAGCTCTTCCATGTTTAGCTTTCACAGGATTCATGAATGATTTTTCTGTTGCTGGTGGAGTTGATGCTATCTTTAATTTTGTATTTGGCTTTATTATTTATATTTTCTTTATTTTTGTATCCAAATTAATTTTTATTTGGGTAAAAGATAAAAAGAAAAGAACAGTATTATGTATCTTATTTGCATTTGGTTCTACAACCTTTTTTGCACAACCATTAATTTCTGCAATTTATGGTGCACAAGCTTATAAAGATTCAAATCTTTTAAATATTGCATATCGTGTTTTCTTATATTCTTATGCTTATGTCGCTATATCATCACTTAAAAATAATGATAGTGTTGAAAGCGAACAAGAAACAAGAACTGAAAAAGATGAGAATTTAAAATTTGGTGCTTTATTAAAGAAAATTTTCTTAAACCCAATTATTATTGCTACTTTAGCTGGTTTATTATTATGGGCATTACAAGCTATTCCAGGTGTACAAACTGTTAATAAAGATTGGTTAGGAGCTAATACAGGTGCAACTGGTCAAGTTGCTTTCTGGAGAGTAGATGTTACATTACCATGGATTTATGGAGTTGCTTCTACATTAGGTAGTTTATCTTCTCCACTTGTTTGGTTAGCAATTGGTTGTACATTAGGAAAAGCTTCATTTAAAGAAGCTGCAACAGATAAACTTGCTTGGATTTATAGTGCTTTAAAAGTATTTATTGCTCCAGGAATTGTTTTAGGATTATTAGTAGTAGTAGAATTAATCGCAAAAGCTTGTGGATATCCACAATTAATCAGTGCTGAAACTGTTCAATCTTCTTGTATGATGTGGATGGTTCCACCTGCAACTGTAGCTGTTGCTTATTGTATTAATTTTGATCAAGAGAAAGGTTTAGCAAGTGATTGTAGTGTTATTTCTACATTAGTTGCTGTTCCTGGTATTGTTTTCTGGGTTTTAATTTTAACTGTTATTTCTTCAACTGGATTCTTCCCATCAGTTGGAGGATAACAAATTAGGTAATATTTTATGAAAGGCAAAATGATATGTTTTGGAGTAAGAGATTATGAAGTTCCTTATTTCAATGAATTAGGTAAAAAATATGATTATGAATTAGTATTATCTAAAGAATATTTAAATGATACTAATTATAATTTAGCAAAAGGTTATGAAATGGTCATGGTTAGAGGGAATTGTCCTGTTAATTATGATCATATGAAAGAATTACATGAAAATGGATTAAAATATTATTTAACAAGAACTGCTGGATATAATCATATTGATTTAAAAGCATGCAAAGATTTTGATATTAAAACTGCATTTGTTCCAGGTTATTCTCCAAATGCAATATCAGAATTAGCATTAACTTTATCAATGATGTTATTAAGAAATGCTGCATATGCTACAAATAATACTCGTTCAGGTAATTTTAAAGTTACAAATCAAATGTTTTCTAGAGAAATTAGAGGATGCACAGTTGGTATTTTAGGATGTGGTAGAATTGGTCTTACAACTGCTAAATTATTTAAAGGTTTAGGAGCTCATGTTATTGGATATGATGTTTTTGAATCTGATGCTGCAAAAGTTTTAGTAGATTTTAAAGATATTGAAACTTTCTTAAAAGAAAGTGATGTTATTGTATGTCATATGGCGTATTTTAAAGGAAAGAATGACAATTTCATTGATGCTGAAAAAATTGCTAAAATGAAAGATGGAGTAATTTTTGTTAATGTAGCAAGAGGAGAAGTTGTTGATACTAAAGCTGTTTTAGATGCTGTTAAAACTAATAAGATTGCAGGATTTGGAACTGATGTTATAGATCATGAAACAACATTATTTAATAAAGTATTTGATTCTTCAAAGATGGATAATGAAATACATCAAGATATTATTGATTTATATCCTAGAGTATTAATTACACCTCATATTGGAAGTGCTACTGATTTAGCATTAATTGATATGATAGAAATTACTTTAAAGAATTTAGATGAATTCTTAGAAAAAGGAACTTGTGCTAATTCTTTAATTAAATAATTTAAATAAAAATAACTGCTTTAATATAATTTAAGGCAGTTTTTATTTACTTTAAAAATTATTTGATTTATCATAATTATTGTTAAAAAGGAGATTTAAATAATGAGAAAAAATATAATAAAAACATTAACTTTAGGTGCTATTATGTCAATGACTTTAGTATCTTGTAATTCAGCAAAAGAAGTAGATTACAGCACATTTAAAGAAAAAACTGCAGAAGCTTTAAAATTAGAAGTTCCATACACTAAAGCAAGTGTTACTGGTACATTTACTGCTTCAAGTGTTTCTATTAATGTAAATCATACTTATACTTTAAATGATAGAGATTTAGTAGCAGATTCAAGTGATATTACAGGAATTACATATGCTACAACAATCAATAACTTCAGTGTTACTCTTATGGTTGATGGAGAAAGTAATGGAGTTGTTTATAAAGCAGGAAAAGAATTTTCAATGGAATATAAAACAACTAAAGATGATGGTTCAAACTATGAATTTTCAATTGTTTATAATCAATACGCAATGTTAACTTCTTTATATGTAAATACTAACAATGCTGTAATTATAGATTATAAAGTTAGTTATTCAAAATAATTAAAAAATTGTTTATAAAAAGATGAATTTATTCATCTTTTTTTATTATCTAAATAAAACTAAATATTTACTAAATTAATACTAATATTCTTAAAATTTAATTAAAAATAAAAATATTTAATATTTTAGCAGTTTAATATTGCAAGTGCTAAAAAAAGTGATATATTATTATTAGCACATTTTTAATGTGAGTGCTAATAAGCAGGAGAATATAAAATGGAAAAAGAAACAAAAGAATTTCAAGCAGAAAGTAAAGAACTTTTAAATTTAATGATTAATTCTATTTATTCAAATACAGATGTTTTTTTAAGAGAATTAATTTCAAATGCAAGTGACGCTATTGATAAAGCAAAATATGTTGTTTTAAATAGTCAAGGCAAATATTTATTAAATGATAAATATGAAATTATAATTGAACCAAATTTAGAAAATAGAACAATTACTATTACAGATAATGGAATTGGTATGAGTTATGATGATTTAATTAATAATTTAGGTACAATTGCTAAAAGTGGAAGTAAAGATTTCTTAAAGAAATTTAAAGAAGCTAAAGAAAAAGAAGAATATGATATTATTGGACAATTTGGTGTAGGATTCTATAGTGCTTTTATGATTGCTAAAACAATAGAAGTAGAATCTAAAACATTTGATCAAAAAGCATATAAATTTACAAGTAATGGAGAAGATACTTATTCAATTGAAGATTCTTCAAAAGAAGATTTAGGTACAAAAATTACTTTATATTTAAAAGATGATACAGAAGAAAAAGATTATTCAGAATATTTATCATATTATAAAATTGAAACATTAGTATCTAAATATAGTGATTATATTAGATATCCTATTTTAATGGAAGAAATTAAAAAAGAACCTAAAAAAGATGAAAATGGTAAAGAAATTGAAGGTGAAACAATTGAAACTAAAGAAATCAAAACATTAAATAAAATGATTCCTTTATGGAAAAAGAATAAAAAAGATGTTTCTAAAGAAGAATTAAATGAATTCTATAAAAATAAATTTTATGATTTTGAAGAACCTTTAGATTCTTTATTTATTAATGTAGAAGGTATGTTATCTTATAATTCTTTAGTATTTATTCCTTCTCATGCTCCTTATGATTTATATCAAGAAAATTATGAAAGAGGATTAGATTTATACGCTAAAGGAGTATTTATTAAAGAAAAATGTAAAGAATTAGTGCCTGAATATTTAAGATTTATTAAAGGTATCGTAGATAGCAGTGATTTAAGTTTAAATATCAGTCGTGAAATGCTTCAACAAGATAGATCTTTAGCTAAAATTAGAGATAATATTGAAAATAAAGTTATTAATTCATTAAAAGATATGAAAAATAATGAATTTGATAAATATTTAAAATTCTTTAATGCATTTGGAGAATTTATTAAATTCGGTATTCAATCTTCATATGGAAGTAAAAATGAATTATTACAAGATTTATTAATATTTAAATCTTTAAATGATGATTCTAAATTTATTTCTTTAAAAGATTATGTTTCTAATATGAAAGAAGATCAAAAATACATTTATTTTGCAAGTGGATCTTCAATTGATGAAATTAAATTATTACCATCATTAGAAAAATTTAAAGCTAAAGGAATTAATGTTTTATTCTTTGATCAAAGAATAGATGAATTTACAATTTCTATTTTAAGAGAATATGATAAAAAAGAATTTAAATCTATCAGTGAATATAACGAAGAATTAACAGAAGAAGAAAAAACAAATTTAGAAAATTTAACTAATGAAAATAAAAGAATTTTAGATGATTTACAATCAGTTTTAAAAGATAAAGTTAGTGAAGTTAAATTATCTTCTAAACTTGTAGATTCTCCAGTTTGTATTGTTAGTAAAAATGGTGTTTCATTAAATATGGAAAAAGTTTTAAACGATATGCCTACTGACAATAAAATTAGTAGTGATAAAGTATTAGAAATTAATCCAAATCATGAATTATTTAATACTTTAAAAGATGTTACTGATATGGATTTAATTAAAGATTATGGAACTATTTTATATAATGAAGCATTATTACTTGAAGGAATTGATGTAAAAGATAAAAAAGAATTTACTGAATCTTTAAATAAAATCTTATCTAAATCTAAATAAATTAAATTAAGTTCACTTTATTTAAAAGTGAACTTTTTTATGATTAAATTTAATTTTTAAATAATTATATTTAATAAAATAAAAAAAGGTTTGAATAAATCAAACCTTAAATGCTCAAATGGAGCAAGTGACGGGAATCGAACCCGCGTATTAACCTTGGCAAGGTTACGTTCTACCATTGAACTACACCTGCATTTCCTTAATGCTTGATTATTATATAAAATTGTTGTATAAATTACAAGAAGAATTTAAAGGAAATTTAAAAAAATGATTACAAGAGAAGATTTAGCAGGTTTAATTTTTCCAGATGTTACTGAAAAAATTGAAGATTTAGAAAGAAAATACCCAAATAGAGAATTAAAAGAAGGCGCTAAAGTTACACGTTTTGCACCATCTCCAACTGGATTTTTACATACAGGAAGTTTATTTACTTCTTTAGTATCAAGTAAAATTGCAAAAGATAGCGATGGTGTTTTTTATTTAAGACTTGAAGATACTGACACAAAAAGAGAAATTGAAGGTAGTGGAGAAAAGTTAATTGAACAATTAGGTAAATTTAATATAATTGCTAATGAAGGTTATAATGGAGATAATGAAAAAGGAATTTATGGTCCATATAAACAAAGTGATAGAAAAATGATTTATCGTACTGTTATTAAAGAAATGATATTAAATGATTTAGCATATCCTTGTTTTGCATCTCCTGAAGAATTAGATAAATTAAGAGAAAAACAAACTGAATTAAAAGAAATTACAGGATATTATGGAAAATACGCTATATATCGTAATTTAAGTATTGAAGAAGCTTATAATAAAATTAAAAATGGTGATCCTTATGTTATTAGATTTAAGTCTAAAGGAAATCATTTAAATAAAATTAAAGTACATGATGAAATTAGAGGAGATTTAGAATTAACTCAAAATGATCAAGATGTTGTTATTTTAAAAAGTGATGGATTACCTACTTACCATTTTGCACATGCTTGTGATGATCATTTTATGCATACTAATTTAGTAACAAGAGGAGAAGAATGGTTACCATCTTTACCTTTACATATTGATTTATTTTCTTCTTTAGGATTTAAATTACCTAAATACGCTCACCTTCCTGTTATTATGAAAATGGAAGATGGTAAAAGAAGAAAATTATCTAAAAGAAAAGATCCTGAAGCAAGTGTAGATTATTTCTTAGAAAAAGGATATGAACCTCAATCTTTATTAGTTTATTTAATGACTATCGCTAATAGTAATTATGAAGATTTTATTGTTACTAGTAAAGATTACAATTTAGATCATTTTAAATTTAATTTAAAGAAAATGTCATTAGATGGAGCGTTATTTGATATAGAAAAATTAAATTTCTATGGTAAAGAAATTCTTTCTAAAATGACTAAAGAAGAAATTTATTCTAAATCTTTAGAATACGCTAAAAATTATGATGAAAATTTATTAAATTTTATTAACAAAAATAATGATAAGTATTTAGATATTTTAAATATAGAAAGAGAAAAGAAGAATCCTCGTAAAGATTACGCTAAATATAGTGATATTTATGAAATTATTAAATTCTTCGATAATGATGAATATAAATCATTAATTAATAATTCTAAATTAGAATTTAATGAATCAATTTCTAAAGATGTAATTAAAGAATTCTTAAAAGAATATAAAGAACATATTTATTTAAATGATGATGAAAATAGTTGGTATAATGGAGTAAAAGAAGCTGGTAGTAAATTTAATTTTGCTACTGATTCTAAAGCATTTAAAGAAAATCCATCTTTATTTATAGGAAATATGAATGATGCATGTGAAATTTTAAGAATAGTAGTTTCTTCAAGAAAAGTAACTCCAAATTTATTTTCTATTATGAAAATATTAGGAAAAGAAGAAGTTATTTCAAGAATTGATTTTATTTTAAATATTCTTTAAAATAGTTAGGCGTTAAAATTTTAACGCCTATTAAAATGGTCTGTTGGAGAAGTGGCTTAACTCATTGCCCTCTCAAGGCAACATTCACGGGTTCGAATCCCGTACAGACTACCATTAAATAAACATAGTATTGATACTTTTGTATCAGTACTTTTTTATTATGTGTGATTTTTAAAATGTTTTTATCAACATTTTAGTAAACTCTTATTTTTGATTGATAGTGATAAAGTCAATAGAATTGGTTTTGAGAATCTGATAATCGATGAAAAACTCACTAATAAGCAATTGTATGATGTATATTCAAATTTACTTAAACTTGCTAGAAAAAACAAAATCAAGTCCATAGCATTTCTAACTATATCAGCTAGAACATATGAATATTCAATTGATTTAACATGTAAAATAGAACTTGATGCTATAAATGATTATAGGAATAACAATCTGAATTATTGTATTAAGAAGGTAGTGATCTCTGTACTTATTAATTATTCTAAAAATTTAAATTAAAGCATACTGTTTAACGATATTAATGAAATATCTTACTTTTAATTTCTACTTAAAATTAGTTCTCTATTATTGATATGATGTTTTGTAAAAGCATTTAATTTTTCTTTGAAATTTAAAATTTGATTTACTATAATAAAATAATCAATGCGCAACTTTAAGTGTAAGTCCAATTGAATAACGGGCTTACATTTTTTATTTTTAGCCCGACAAAATAGGGAGAAAAATATGGAAGAAGTTAAGCAAAATAAAATGGCAGTAGAACCATTAAAGAAGTTATTTTGGAAGATGGGTTTACCAATGATTATATCAATGGTATTACAAGCCCTTTACAATGTTGTTGATAGTATCTTTGTAGCAAATATGGAAGGGAATGGTGCGTTAGCTAATGAAGCTTTAACATATGCATTTCCGATTCAAATTTTAATTATTGCTATCGGAGTTGGAACAGGTGTTGGTTTAAATGCACTATTATCAAAAAGTCTTGGTGAAAGAGATAATGAGAAAGTAAATAAAATTGCGGGTAATGGTATATTCTTGTCTTTAGTTATTTATTTTGTTTTTTTAATGTTTGGTTTATTTGGATCAAAATGGTTCATTTCATTATTCACTACAAATGAAGAAGTAATTAAGATGGGTGGAAACTATCTTATGATTTGTTCAAGTCTTTCACTTGGATCAATTGGTTATACGGTTTATGAGAGATTTTTACAAGCAACTGGAAAAACAATGTATTCCACAATTGCTCAAATATCTGGTGCTGTTATAAATATTGTTTTTGATTATGTTTTTATATTCCCATTAAATATGGGTGTTGAAGGTGCTGCATGGGCAACAATCTTAGGTCAATTTGTTTCCTTATTTATTGCAATGCTTTTACATTATTTGAAAAACAAAGAAATTAATGGTAATTTAAAATATATCAAACCAAGTTTAAATATAATAAAAGGTATCTATGCTATTGGTATTTCTGCAGCTGTCATGCAAGGACTTCTTTCTGTTATGATGGCAGGTATGAATATTATTTTAGGCTCTGCTAATGTTGATTCAACCATTTTAGTAGGGTCTTTTGGTATCTATTATAAGATTCAACAAATTGCTTTATTCTCTTGCTTTGGTTTATCAAACACTATAATTACAATCTTATCTTTTAATTATGGAATGAAAGACAAGAATCGTTCAAAAGATTGCATTAAATATGGAATTATTGACACATTTATAGTTACTGTTTTTATAACAATTTTATTTGAAATTATTGCTAATCCACTTTCAAAATTGTTTGCTCTTTCTGGAGGCTCTTCAAGCGAACTTATATCGGTTTGTGAAACAGCTACAAGAATTGCATCTATTGGTTATATTTTTATGGGTTTTAGTATTGCAGTTCAAGGTATTTTACAAGCTTTAAGATATGCTTTTAAGCCTTTTTTAACTGCATTATTAAGACTTGTTGTATTTGTTTTCCCAATTGCATATTTATTTACTTTATCTTCTGATGTCATATCTATTGTATGGTGGACATTCCCAATAGCTGAATTCTTAACTGCTATTATATCTTTCTTTATTTTAAAAGATGTTATCAAAAAGAAAATAAATACTCTTGATGAAGTTAAAACTGAAAGTAATAATTTAATTATTACCATTTCTAGAGAACATGGTACAAGAGGAAAGGTAATTGGAAAATTATTAGCTGATAAATTAAATATTAAATTTTATGATAAACAATTAACATTACTTGAAGCTAAGAAAAGAGGTTTAGATAAAAAATATTTAAAAGATGAAAAGAGTGATGAAGATGGCTACACTACTTATTTATCTTTAGATGCTAATAAAGATTCTATCATTGCTCAAAATGAAATAATTAAAGACTTAGCTAACAAAGAGTCTTTTGTAATTGTTGGAAGATGTGCTGATTATATTTTAAGAAACTATCCAAATTTAATAACTGTATTCTTATATGCTGATGAAGAATATAAGATTAATAAAGTTATGGAAATGTATTCAGATACAAAAGAACAAGCTATTAATAACATAAAAAAATCAGATTTAGCACGTAGTACATATTATTCAGTTGTTGCTAACAAAGTTTGGGGTGATAAAGAAAATTACGATCTTTATATCAATGCTAATGATAGTGAAGAAAATATTATTAATCAAATTATAGATTATCTTAATTCAAAGAATTAATAATCTAATTTAAAATTTAAAATATTTTACTGATTAAGTAATAACGTTTTAAATATAAAAGAACATTTATATTACTTTTAATGAAAATAGTGATTATTAATAATCTATTAATGAGAGTGTAATTTCTAACCTATCAATAATAATTATATCTTTATTTAATGACTAAAAGTGATGAGTTAAACATAAATATATATTACACTTACTAGTTAAATAAGAAGATGTTCATCATAAGAACAAATGGGACATAATTATAATTTGTCTCAATATTCTAGGACTGTTAATATAAAAATTGATAAAATAAAGCAAATCAGTTGATGAGGTCATAATAATGAATTAAAGTACTAGTATAATTTTATCAATACTTTTTATTTTTTTAAATTTATTTAAATTATAAATAAAATTCTTAAAAAATATTAATCTTTAGTTAAATATATAGTTATTAGTATTTTATTAGTAAATATTTATAATAAATTTAGTAT
>CAVCSZ010000016.1:0-31704 GCA_963605025.1 bacterium
ACGCAATAAATTGACCTTCTCCTTTATAAAAACAAGGAAATAAGTGGATTGCTTCTTTTAATTCTTTACTTCTAAAAAAAGATTCATTTTCAAAAATAGGAATTATTTTCATATCCTTGTGCGTATTTAAAAAATCAATAATTATCTTTTCATTTTCTTCAAAAGAAAAAGAACAAGTTGAATAAACAATATAACCGTTATTTTTTAACATTTCATAAGCTTTATTTAATAATTCTTTTTGTGTTAAAGTTAAAGCTTGAACTTTTTTAAGATTCCAATCAATTTTTGCTAATTCATTTTTTCTAAACATCGCACTTCCAGAACATGGAGCATCTAAAATAATTTTATCGAATTTAGAATTAAAATAATCAGTTTTATCATTTAAAAAATTATAATTTGTAATAATTACATTATCTAAACCTAATTTTTCTATATTTGAAGACATTTTTAAACATCTTTCGTGAGAAATATCATTTGAAATTAAGTTAATATTTTTATTTTTTAATGAAAGATAAATACTTTTTCCTCCAGGAGCCGCACACATATCTAAAATTAAATCATTATCTTTTATTGGTAAAATTTCACTAACAAGCATACTTGCAGCATCCATAATATAATAAGCTCCATTATCAAATAAATAGTTTTTTCCAAATTCATAAATCTCTTTATCATAATAAAAAACATTATCTAAAAAAGGGTGCTTTGATATCAAAGGAAATTCTTTGATAAATTCATCACTATTAATTTTATATTTATTTAATATTAATGAGTTAGTTCTTTTAGAATCTAAACTTTTTAATAATAATTTTATCGTTTTATTATCTAAATATGTCTTTAAATGTTCTTCAAAATTCATTAAAATAATTATAGTATAAAATTAGATAAAAATTAATAATAAAATTATAGGAGAAAGTATGGATTTTATAGAAATAATTGAAAAGAAAAGAGATGGAAAAATATTAACAAAAGAAGAAATTCATTATTTTATTGAAAATTATGTAAAAGGCAATATTCCTGAATATCAAGTCAGTTCTTTATTAATGGCAATTTATTTAAAAGGAATGAATATTGATGAAATTAGTGATTTAACTTATGAAATGATGTATTCAGGAGAAGTTTGGGATTTATCTAGTATACCTGGATTAAAAGTTGATAAACATTCTACAGGTGGAGTTGGAGATAAAGTATCTTTAATTTTAGGTCCAATGGTAGCAAGTTGTGGCGGCAAATTAGCTAAAATGAGTGGAAGAGGATTAGGACATACAGGTGGAACTTTAGATAAACTTGAATCTATTCCTAATTTTAATATTCACAAAAATTATGATGAATTTGTAAAACAAGTAGAAAAAGTTGGTATTGCTATTATAGGTCAAGATAAAAATATTGATCCTGCTGATAAAAAACTTTATGCATTAAGAGATGTTACAGGAACCGTTGGTTGTATTCCATTAATTGCAAGTTCAATTATGTCTAAAAAATTAGCAAGTGGCGCTGATTGTATTTTATTAGATGTAAAATGTGGAAATGGCGCTTTTATGAAAAATAAAGAAGACGCTAAAAAACTTGCTAAAACAATGGTAGATATTGGAAAGAAGTTAAATAAAAATGTAATTGCAGAAATTACAGATATGGATCAGCCTTTAGGAAAAGCAGTTGGTAATAATTTAGAAATAAAAGAAGTTATTGATACTTTAAATAATAAAGGTCCTAAAGATATTACTGAATTATGTATTGAAAGTGGATCTATTATGTTAACTCAAGCTAAATTATTTAAAAATGAAGAAGAAGCTAGAAAAGCTTTAGTTGAAAATTTAAATAATGGAAATGCTTTTAAAAAATTTGTAGATTTTGTAGAAGCTCAAAATGGTGATATATCATATATTTTAAATCCTGATAAATTTGATGTAGCTAAAAATATTTTACCTATATATTCTGAAGAAGAAGGTTTTGTAAAAGAAATTAATGCTTTAACAATTGGAATTTCATCAATGCATTTAGGTGGCGGAAGAGAAAAAATAGAAGATGTTATTGATATGTCTGCTGGTATTATTTTAAATAAAAAAATTGGTGATAAAGTTGAAAAAGGTGAACTTTTAGCAACTTTATACACCAATAAAGATAATGTAGAAGATATTAAATTAAATGTATTTAATGCTTTTAAAATATCAAAAGAAGAAGTTAGTATAAATAAAGAAAAAATATTAATTAGATAATTATTTAAATTTTTTAGAATATATTTTCTTTAATTCTTGAATATTAGAACTTTTCATGTATTTTTCTAATTTCTTATAATTTTCATTTAATGCTTTTTCATATGCTGAAGAAGCATTTTCATTTGGTATATAGAATTTTAAATCTTTTATAATATCTGGTAAATATTGTAAATGAGGCCATAAATCAGGCATATCATATGGATATTTATCATTTTCAGATAAAGATACTGGTGTATATTTTAAATATTCTTTTACATTTAAAGGGTAATTTTTAGCACAATCCATAGCTCTTTGAATTGCTAAATCTGCTTCTTTTGATTTAGGAGATAAACATAAATCAATAATTGCAACAGATAAAGGAATAATTGCTTCAGGTAGACCAACGTATTCACTAGCGTCAATTGCAGCTTTTACTCTTAAACAAGCTTGAGGGTTTGCTAAACCAATATCTTCATAAGCAGTAACAAGTAAACGCCTATATAAACTTTGTAAATCATTAGAAACAATGATTCTTGCAGCATAATAAAGAGCTGCTTGAACATCACTTCCTCGTATTGATTTTTGAAGTGCACTAACACTATCATAATGATTATCTTCATCTTTATCTACTTGTAAATTTGATGTTTTTAGTATATTTTTAGTATATTCTAAGTTAATATTTTTATTATTTGAAGATATGGATAATATTTCTAAACAGTTTAAAGAATATCTAAAATCACCGCCACAAATCTTTGCGATGTATCTTAAAGAATCATCATCAATCTTAATTTTATTATTTAATCCATTTTCTGAGCTAATTACTTTTTTTAAACCAAAAACAATTTCTTCTATAGTTAATGGTTTTACTTCTAAAATGTGTAATCTACTTCTAATAGCTTTATTTATTGAAATAAAAGGATTAGAAGTAGTAGCACCTATTAAATAGAAAGTTCCATCTTCAACATATGGTAAAAGTAAATCTTGTTTATCTTTATTAATTCGATGTATTTCATCAATTATAATTATTGATGGAGAATGTTTTTTACATTCTTCTATGGCGTTTTCAATATCTTTTTTATTAGAAGTAACAGCATTTAATTTAATATAAAAAGAATTTAAAGAATTTGCGTAAGCTTCCGCAATAGTAGTTTTTCCTGTTCCAGGAGGACCATATAAGATAAAAGATAATGGAATATGATTATTTATTGAATTTCTTAAAAATCCATTTTTTCCAATAATATCTTCTTGTCCAATTATATCATCAATATTTGTAGGTCTTACTCTAAAAGCTAATGGTTTTAACATTCTTTTATTATATAATTTTTATTTAAAATATTGTAGAATATAAATATGAAATTATTAATTCAATGTGTAGATAAAGCAAGTGTATCTATTGATAATAAATTATATTCATCAATTGATAAAGGATATTTAGTATTTTCTTCATTTACTAGTGGAGATGATGAAGAAATTTTAAAAAAAATGACTACTAAACTTTTAAATATGAGAGTTTTTCAAGATGAAAATGGGAAAACTAATCTATCTTTAAAAGATATTAATGGTAAGATTTTATCAGTATCTCAATTTACTTTATATGCAAATTTAAAACATGGAAATAGACCTTCTTTTATAGATTGTATGAAATCAGAAGACGCTAATAAATTGTATTTAAAATTTAATGAAATTTTAAAAGAAGAAGGCTATGTTGTTGAAACTGGTGTATTTGGTGCAGATATGAAAGTTGAATTAATTAATGATGGACCATTCACAATTATTTTAGATTCAAAGGAAATTTTAAAATGAAAATTATGTTAGGATTATCAGGCGGCGTTGATAGTGCAGTCGCTGCTTATTTATTAAAAAAACAAGGTCATGAAGTTGTTTGTTGCTTTATGAGAAACTGGGATTCTTTAGCTAATAATGATTATTTAGGAAATCCTACTGTTAATAATTCTATTTGTCCTCAAGAACAAGATTATTTAGATGCAAAAGATGTTGCAGATAGATTAGGATTACCTATGTTAAGAATAGATTTTATAAAAGAATATTGGGATTATGTTTTTAGTTATTTTTTAGATGAATATAAAAAAGGTAGAACTCCAAATCCTGATATTTTTTGCAATAAATATATTAAATTTGGACCTTTTATAGATTTTGCAAAGAAAAATGGATGTGACGCTATTGCAATGGGACATTATGCAAAAAAAGTAGTAGATGATAATGGAATCCCACATTTATATAAAGCTTTTGATAAGAGTAAAGATCAATCTTATTTTTTAAGTCAAATAAATCATGATCAACTTGATTTTTGCGTTTTTCCACTTGGAGATATTCCTAAGACTGAAGTTAGAAAAATTGCAGAAGAATTAAATTTAGAAAGTGTTAAAACTAAAAAAGATTCTACTGGTATTTGTTTTATTGGAGAAAGAAATTTTAAAGAATTTTTAAAAAATTATATTCCTGCTTCTCAAGGTGATATTGTGGAAATAAATTCAGGAAAAGTTGTTGGAAAACATGATGGAGTTATGTATTACACTTTAGGTCAAAGAAGAGGATTAGGAATAGGTGGAATAAAAGATATTAAAAGTAATGGTTTTTTTGTTTGTAAAAAAGATGTTAAAAATAATATTTTATATGTTGCAAACGGAAAAGAAGATGAACATTTAAATAGTGATGAATGTATTATAAATATGGTAAATCTTTATAATGATAAAATAGAAGATGGAACACATTTATGTTGTAAATTTAGATATCGTCAAGAAGATAAAGGCGTTACTTTATATAATTTAGAAAATGGAGATATTAAGCTTATTTTTGATGAACCATATAAAGCAGTTACTCCTGGACAAGCTTGTGTTTTATATAAAGATGAAGAATGTTTAGGTGGAGGAATTATTGATAAAGTATTTTATAAAGGAGTTGTAAAAGATTATTAAAATGAAAAGAATTAATTCAAGAATATATTTTTTAATAGTTGCATTAATATTATTTTTAATTTCAATAATATTTTTATTTTCATTAAATGTACAAGGAATTCAATATGAAAATTTTGCTAAATATAATGTTGAATCAATTTGTTATGTTAAAGGGATTTACGCTATACTTGGTGGATCAATTTTTATTGAAAAAGGATATATTATTAAAAATCAATTTTATGCTGATGAAAATTTAAGTCATGAAGTTAATTTTAGATTTGATTATTTAACATTTTTATTTTTAATTTTAACTTTTATTTCTATTATTTTAGTTTATATTTTTTATTATAAAAAAAGAAAATTAATTTACGCTAGTATATTATATTGTGTTTCAATTATAGGAGTGTCTTTTCAACCTTCTTTTTTATGGGTAATTTCTTCTGGAAATAGTTCTTTTGATGACTTTTTTTCACCAATTACTGGTAATGCAATATTAGGAATTGGCGCAATTGTTTATGTTGTTATTATGTCAACTATTCTTATTTTTTTAGTTTGTAGAATAATTTATCTTTATCATAAAAAATTAACTATTGACTAATGAATAAAATTTTATAAAATATTGTTGAAAAAAATTTTAGATATTCTTTTTATTAGAGAGGACTAGTGGTGAAAAAGTCTATTAAGAAACTAAAAGGGCAGATTCATTTTTATAAACAAAACACTTAATTAAGAGCATTTAATTTATATTAAATGAATTAGGATGGTACCGCGATTATTCGTTCCTAAAATTATTTTTAGGAACTTTTTTATTGGAGAAAAATATGAAAAAATTAACAAGTCAACAAATAAGAGAAGTCTGGTTAAACTTTTTTAAAGAAAAAGGACACATGATTGAACCAGGCGCAAGTTTAATACCACATAATGATCCAAGTTTACTTTGGATTAATAGTGGTGTTGCAGCTTTAAAAAAATATTTTGATGGTAGTGAAACACCAGAATGTAAAAGAATTACTAATGTTCAAAAATGTATTAGAACAAATGATATTGATAATGTTGGAAGAACATCAAGACATCAAACTTTTTTTGAAATGTTAGGAAATTTTTCTATTGGTGATTATTTTAGAAAAGAAGTAATTTCATGGGCTTTTGAAATTTTAACAAATGAAAAATATTTTGGAATTCCAAAAGAAAAAATTTATGTAACATATCATCCAGAAGATTTAGAAACAAAATCCTTATGGGAAAAAGAAGGTATGGATCCAAATCATATTGTTCCTTTAGAAGGAAATTATTGGCAAATTGGAGAAGGACCATGTGGACCTAACACAGAAGTTTTCTATGATCGAGGTGAAGCTTATGATTCAGAAGGTGTTGGTGATAAATTATTAAGAGAAGATTTAGAAAATGATAGATATATTGAAATTTGGGGTATTGTTTTTTCTCAATACAATGCAGTAAATGGTGTTGATAGAAAAGATTATAAAGAATTACCTCATAAAAATATTGATACAGGTGCTGGTCTTGAAAGAATTGCATGTGTTTTACAAGGCACTAATACAAATTTTGAAACTGATTTATTTAAACCAATAATTGAAGAAACAGAGAAATTATGTGGAAAAAAATATGAAGGTGAACTTGAAATGTCTTTCAGAGTTATTGCTGATCATATTAGAGCATGTTGCTTTGCTTTAGCAGATGGTGAATCTTTTTCAAATGAAGGAAGAGGTTACGTTTTAAGAAGACTTTTAAGACGTGCTATGAGATATGGACAAAAATTAGGTTTTTATGAACCATTCTTATATAAATTAGTAAGAGTAGTCATCGATGTAATGAAACCTTTCTATCCATATTTAGTAGAAAAACAAGATTATTTAGAAAAAATGATCAATTCTGAAGAAAAGAAATTTATTAAAACTTTACAACAAGGTGAAAATATTTTTTATTCATTAATCGAAAATAAAAAAGAACTTTCTGGTAAAGATGCTTTTAAATTATATGATACATATGGATTCCCTATTGAATTAACTGAAGAAATGTGTGCTGATAAAGGAGTTGGTGTTGATTTAGAAGGATTTAATAAAGCTTTAGAAGAACAAAAAGAATTAGCACGTAACTCTAGAAAAGTTATTGAATCATTTAATAAACAATCAAAAGATTTATTAGAATTTTTTGATAAATCAGAATTTTTATATCAATTAGAAGATTTAAATTCAGAAGTAATCGGTATTTTTAAAGATGGTGTTAAAGTTAATTCTTTAGAAGATGAAGGTGATATTATATTAAATAATACAAATTTCTATGCTGAAATGGGTGGACAAGTTGCAGATAAAGGTATTATTAAAAATGAAAATTTTGAATGTAATGTAACAAATGTTATTAAAGCCCCAAATAAACAACATTTACATCATATAAAAATTAGTTATGGTTCTTTAAAAGTTGGAGATAAAGTTACTTTATTATTAGATAAAGAAAGAAGATTGAATATTATGAGAAATCATAGTGCTACACACCTTCTTCAAACCGCTTTAATTTCAATTTTAGGTGATTCTATTAGACAAAAAGGAAGTTATGTTGATGATAATTATTTAAGATTTGATTTCAATTATTTTGAAAAAGTTGGTCAAAATGAATTATCAAGAATTGAAAAAGAAGTTAATAAATATATTAACATGGCAATTCCTCAAAAAACTTTAGTTTTACCAATTGAAGAAGCTAAAAAACTTGGAGCTTTAGCAGAATTTGATCAAAAATATGGTGATTTTGTTAGAGTTGTTACTTTTGGAGATATATCAAAAGAATTCTGTGGTGGTACACATGTTTCAAATTCACAAGATATAGGCATTTTTAAATTAATTTCAGAAGAAAGTGTTTCTGCAGGCGTTAGAAGAATTGTTGCTACAACATCATATAAAGCATATGAAGCTTTCAAAATGGAAGAAGTTAATTTAAATAATGTTAAATCTACTTTAGAAGTTAAAAATAATAATGAAATTTTCTTAAAAATTAAAAATTTAAATGAAATGATTTCTAAATTATCAAGTGAACTAGAAAAATATAAAATTTTAGATGTTAAAAATAAAATGAAATCTATTGAATCTTTAATTTTAGATGAATCTCAATTAACTTTTGTAATATCTTATTTTAAAGATATTGATAAGAAAGGATTAATGAATATATTAGATTCAATTAAGTCAAAAACTAGTAATTATTTAGTAATTATAAGTGGTGATGAAAATGGTAAACATCCTTTAATTGTAGCAAGTGGAAAAGATGTAGATTCTTCTTTAAAAGCTAATGTAGTTATTAAAAAGATTACAAATAAATTCGGTGGTAATGGAGGTGGAAAACCAGATATTGCCCAAGGTTCAGTTTTAGATATTTCTAATTTCAAATTAGACTTAAATGATTTAAAATAATCTTATGGATAAATATATTGGACTTGATTTAGGTACAACAACTTGTGGAATTGTTTATAGTGATTCATTAGGGATAGTTCATAATAAAGAAAATTATCGTTTCGAAAATGGAAATTATAAAGCTTGTAGAGAAAGAGTAATTTATTGGGTTAATGAATTAAAAATTAAAAATATAGTAATTGGTTTTCCTTTACAACTTGATAGAAAAGAAGGGAAAAGATGTGAATCAGTTAAAAGATTTTGTAATGATTTATTAAAACTTGATAATGAATTAAATATTATTATGTTTGATGAATCTTTTTCTACAATTGAAGCACATGATAGATTAAAAGAAGCTGGTCTATCTATGAAAGAAATTAAAGAAAAAATTGATATGGTTAGTGCATATATAATTTTAGAAGATTATTTAAGGAGTAAAAAGCAATGAAACAATTAAATGATGATGATATCATAATTTATGATGAAGAAGGAAAAGAATATTTGTTTAAAATATTATTTACATACGAAAATGAAAAAAGAGGTTGTGAATATTGCTTTATTTACGAGCCTTCAAAAGAAGATGAAATTATCGTAATGAAATATAATGAAGAACATGAATTATTTCCTGTAGAAGATGAAGATGAACTTGAAGAAGCTGAAGAAGTATTAGAAGCTTATCAAAATGATCCAAAAATACAAGAAATTAAATAATTTATTTTATAATTGTTTTAAAAATGGTATTATATATTGATTAGGAGAATAAAATGGATAAAAATATTATTGAATTAACTGAAGAAGGTAAAGCTGAACTTGAAGAAGAATTACGTTTTAGAATAGATGTAGAAAGAGATAGAATCATTAAAACTCTTGAAAATGCTCGTGCAATGGGCGACTTAAGTGAAAATGCTGATTATAGTGCTGCAAGAGAAGAACAAGGAAAAAACGAAGCAAGAATTAAAGAATTAGAGAATATTATTAATAATTCTAAGATTATTGCATCTGCTGCATCAAAAAAAGGAACTGTTAAAATTTCTAGTGTTGTTAAATATGAAGAAGTTGAAACAAAAGAAGTTTTAACTGTTAAAATTGTTTCAACAGTTGAAGTTGATATAAATGAAGAAGCACCTTTCTTAAAAATTTCAAATGTTTCACCTTTAGGAGAAGCATTAATTGGAAGAAAAGTCGGAGATGTTGTAACTGTAAAAGCTAATAAAACTTACGATATTAAAATTAAAGAAGTAAAATAATTAAATAAGATTCATAATTAAATTTATGAATCTTTTTTTATATTTTATGTAAATAAATTATTTTAACGACTTCTTGTTATATAGGGAGGTTAAAATGGTTTATAAAGTTATAATTGGAGGAATTATCGCAACTTTCTTATTATTAGTTGCTTTTCAAGCGATTGATCCTAATTTAAATAAAAATAACACTACAGGAAATAAAACTAATACAACAACTTCAACTACAAGTGGAACTTATTCTATTACTGGTGAAGTAAATAAAAGTGGTAGTTATGTTTTAGAAGGTGAAATTACAATGGCTGATTTAATAGATGCTGCTGGAGATTTAAAATCAACTGCAGATGAAAGATGCTTTTTTCTTGATAGTGAATTAACACCTAAAAACACTTACTATATTCCTAAAAAATATGAAGTAGAAGATGTTTGTGGAAATGATCCGATTGAAAAAGTTAATATTAATGAAGCAAGTGAAAGTGAATTATTAAATATTACTGGAGTTGGATCTACAATTGCAAAAAATATTATTGAATATCGAGATCAAGATGGAAGATTTGATACTTTAGAAGAATTAAAACAAGTAAATGGAATAGGAAATTCTACTTTTTCAAAAATGAAAGATAAGATTATTTTAAAAGATTAATATGTTTATATTGATTTTTATATCTTTAATATGCACTGTATTATTACTACTAAAAGAATACTTATTTTTTACTATTTTCTTTATAATATTTTTAATTTTTTTAAGAAAGTTTGAAATTGATAAGAAAAAAATAATTATTATTTTATTAATTAATTTAATTGTAATTTTAATGTTTTTCATTAAAAGAAAAATAAATTTTAATTATTTTATAGTTTTAGAAAAAAAGGAAAATTATTTAATAATTTATAATGGATTTAATAGATATTATTTAAATATTAAATATCTTAATGTTGATAGTGATTTATTTGATATTCTTTATTTTAAAGATTATTCATTAAATGATTTTAATTTTACTAAATTAGAATCTGGATTTGATTTTGAAGCATTTTTAAAATCAAAAGGAGTTACAAAAACAATAAGTGGTAATTTTGATGTTATATTTGATTTTCAAATTAATCCTTATTCAATAAAAAATAATATATTAAATACAATAGAAGATGAAAAAGTAAGAATTTTTATAAAAACATTATTATTTAATACAAGTAATGATGAATTATATGAACTAGATTCATTTAGAAATTTAAATTTAATTAATTTATTTTCTTTTTCAGGGATTTATCTATATTTTGCATTTAATTTAGTTTTAAATATTTTAAATTATGCTTTTAATGAAAAAATTTCAAAAATTATTTCATTTCTTTTATTTTCACCTTATTTTTTATTAAATATACAAAATTTTATTATAATTAGATTTATTTTATTATTTTTAATTAATTTTTATAATGATTTTAAAAAAGAAAAACTAAATCATAATGAAAAAATATCAATTATAGGTTCAATAATTTTAATAAGTAATCCTTATAGAATTCTTTCAGATTCTTTTATAATAAGCTTTTCTATTTCTTTTTTAAATTATTTCATAAATAATATAATTAAAACTAAAAGAAAGGTATTAAAAAATATTATTTTTAATTTTTATTTAATGATTTTTATGATTCCTTTTACTATTAAATATAATAATTCATTAAATTTATTATCTTTTATAATATCTTTTATTGTAATTCCTATTAATAAAATATTATATATTTTAGGTTTATATTTATTAGTATTTAAAAATAATTTTATTATTAAATATATATTAAAATTATATATAGAATTAATTAATTTAGTGCCTTCTAATTTTTCTTTAATTAATTTACCACCATTTAATAATTTATTTTTAATAGTTTATTATTTTTTATACATAATTTTTATTTATTTTAAAGAAATTAATTTGAAATTTATATATAAAAAGATTTTATTAATTGATATTATTTCTTTAATTATTTATTCACTTCCTATTCAAAATTATTTATATTTTAAAATTTCATTTATTAATGTTGGACAAGGTGATTCTGCTTTAATTACATTAAATAATAAAAATTATTTAATTGATACAGGTGGTTTAACATATACAGATATAGCAAAAAATAATCTAATACCATATTTTAAGAAAAATAGGATTTATAAAATTGATGAAGTATATATCTCTCATTATGATAATGATCATTATGGAGCGCTTGAAAGTTTAAAAGCAAATTTTAATATAGATGAAATTTATGATTATAATTCTTTTAAAGAAAAAGAAAGTCCTTTTTTATTAAAAAATTTAAATATTTATAAAGAATTATATGATGATGAAAATAATAAATCTTTAGTTTTATATTTAGAATATAAAAATATTAAATTCTTATTTATGGGAGATGCATCTAAAGAAATAGAAAGTTTAATAATAAAAGATAATTTGAATTTAAAAGCTGATTATTTAAAAATAGGACATCATGGAAGTAATACTTCATCAAGTGATGATTTTATTAAACAAATAAATCCAAAAGAAGCAATTATATCATGTGGAATTAAAAATAAATATAATCATCCTCATAAAGAAACAATAGACACATTAGAAAAATATCAAATCAAAATAAGAAGAACTGATCTTGAAGGAACAATTAATTATTATTTTTTTAAATATTAAATTATTGTAAAATATTAATAATGATTTATTTATTTTATGGTGATGAAGAATATTTAATCGAAAATAAGATTAAATTTATTAAAAAAGATTTTTTTAAAAATACTCCAAAAGAAGAAGAGAATATTATAAAAATAAATTTTAAAGATGAAGGTTTATCTACTTTTTTAAGCGATTTTGAACAAATTAGTTTTGATTTTTTAGATAGAAAAATTTATTTAATTTATAATTCTATTTTCTTTACTCAAGAAACACAATTTAAAAAAATTAATACTAATGAGAAAGAAAAATTAATCAACATTTTAAAAGAATATCAAAATAATGAAGATAAATGCATTGTTTTTATTTCAAATGATTCTAAATTAATTAATAATAAAATTATTGATATTTTCCCTAAAGATAATGTTTCGTTAATTAGTAAAATTAAAGCAGATAAATGGTATGATTTAATTCAATCTCAATTTAAATCAAGAGGTTTTAAAATCGATGATGATAGTATTAATGAGATGATTAAAAGATCTAATTATAATTATCAAATTTATATAAATGAAGCTAGTAAATTAATGCTTTATGCAGATGATAAAGTCATTTCATTAGATAAAGTAAATGATATATTTTCATATAATCCAGATGATAATATATTTAATCTTTCAAATGCGATATTAGAAAAAAATAAGCAAAAAATTTTTGATTCTTATAATGATTTAAAAATGATGGGAAAACAAATTGTTTATATTATAAACAGTTTAACTACTTTCTTATTATTTGTAGATCAAGTTTTGTATTTAAAAAAAGTAAATAAAGATTATATAAGTATTGCAAACTTATTAAAAGCAAATACATATCGTGTTAAAAAAACACTTGAAACTAAATTAGATCACGAAAAAGTTATATCAATGATCAATGAATTAGCAAATTTAGATAAAGATATTAAACTAGGCAATATTAATCAATATTTAGGTTTTGAATTATTTTTATCAAATATATAAAAAAAGCTAATCAATTTGATTAGCTTTAATTTAAATGATTATATATTAATTATTTGTTGATTGAATTAACTAATACTTGAAGATTACTTTTGTATCTTGCTGCTGTACCACTTTTTAAAACACCTTTAACGACTGCTCTATCAAGTAATGAAACTGCAAGAACGAGTGATTTATTAGCTTCTTCAACGTTTTTAGCTTCACAAGCAACTCTAACTTTTTTCATAGCAGTTCTAAATTTAGATTTATAGGAAATGTTTCTAATTCTAGCTTTTTCGTTAGTTTTGTTTCTTTTAATTTGTGATTTAATATTTGCCATTTCTCTAACTCCTTCTCGATAATACTTTAAGATTTTATCAAAAAAATTAAGCAAAATCAAACATTACTTTTATTAATTAATAACTTTTAAAACTTTGATATGATATAATTAAATTATGATTAGAAAAGATATTAGAATTTTGTATTTTGGAACACCTAAAATAAGCGCAGATGTTTTAAGAAATATTATTAAAGCTGGATATAATATTATTGGAGTTGTCGCACAAGAAGATAAACCTAACGGTAGAGGAAATAAAATCGAAGAAGTTCCTACTAAATTAGTTGCAAAAGAATTTGATATTCCTGTTTTTCAATTTAAAAAAATAAAAGAAAATTTTGATATAATTGATAAGTTAGAACCTGATTTAATTTTAACAATGGCATATGGACAAATTGTTTCTCATGATATATTAGAAATTCCAACCTTTAAATGCTTAAACTTACATGGATCGATTTTACCAAAATATAGAGGGGCAGCTCCTATTCAATTTGCTCTTTTGAATGGAGATAAAGAAACTGGTGTTTCTTTAATGGAAATGGTTGATAAAATGGATGCTGGTGATGTTTATGCTGTTGAAAAAGTAAATATTACTGATGAGGATAATTACGATTCACTTTGTGAAAAAATTTCTGAAGCTGCTTTTAAATGTTTTGATAATAATATAGAAAAATATTTAGAAGGAACATTAAAAGGATATCCTCAAAAAGAAAGCGAAGTAACATTTACTGGAAAAATCAAACCAGAAGATGAAATTATTGATTTTAATACAAAGTCTTTTGATATTGTTAATAAAATTAGAGCGTTAGCTTCTAAACCGGGTGCTTATTTTATTAAAGATAATATTAAATATAAAATATTTAAAGCTAAAATTAATGAAAATTATAAAGATGTTCCAGGTAAAATTTTAAAATATAATAAAAATGAATTTATTATTTCTACTTTAGATTCTTCAATTTCAATTGAAATTATTTTAAAACCAGGGAAGAAAGCATTAGAATATAAAAATTTTTATAACGGAAACCAAAACTTATTTAAAGAAAACGATTTAATAAATGATAGAAATTAATATTGGAGTACATGAATTAGTTGATTTTATTTTAAGAAGCGGCGATATTGATGATCGTTATTTTAATAATGAAACGATGCAAAAAGGAACTGCGCTTCATTTAAAATATCAAGAAGCACAAGGAATAAAATATGAATCAGAAGTTTATTTAAAAAGACGATTCGATTATAAAGAATATTCTTTTACATTAAGTGGAAGATGTGATGGTATTATTAAAAATAAAATACCAGAAATTGATGAAATTAAATCTACAAATCTCCTTTCATTAGAAGAATTTTATGAAAAAAATAAAGAATGGCATTTAGGTCAAGTTGAAATTTATGCCTTAATTTATTTACTAAATAATGATTTGGATAGAATAAATGTTAGATTAACTTATCTTTCTCAAATATATAAATCTAAAAAATTAGTTAAAAAATTTAAATATACAAAAGATGAATTATTAAATAAAGTTAATGACTATTTTGAAAAATATATTATATATTTAAAAGAAGATCATAAATATAACGACTTATTAAATGAATCTTTAAAGAATCTTGTTTTTCCTTATGAAAACCCTAGAAAAGGACAAATTGAAATATCTAACATTGTTAATGAATCAATTGAAAATAATAAGATAACTTTTATTGAAGCTGCTACTGGTATTGGAAAAACTATATCAGTTTTATATGGTGCTTTATTTGGACTTAAAAACAAAAAAATAAATAGAATTTTTTATTTAACTGCTAAAAATAGTGGATTTTTAAGTGTTATTGAACAAGTTAAAAAAATAAAAGAAAATAATTTAACATTAAGAACATGTATAATTTATTCTAAAGAAAAATCATGTATTTCAAATAACAAAAAAAAGAAATGTAACCCAGAAGATTGTGTATTTGCAAAAAACTATTATTCTAAATTAAATGCTGCTATTTTAGATTGTTTACAAAACGATTATTTGTTTGATTATGAAACAATTTTAAAATATGCATTAAAATATGAAATATGTCCATTTGAATTTTCACTTGACTTATCTAAATTATGTACATTAATTGTTTGTGATTACAATTATGTTTTTCATCCAATTTCTTATTTAAAATCATATTTTGATTCTTATGATAATGAATCGAAAGATTATAATATTTGTTATTTAATAGATGAAGCTCATAACTTAATTAATAGATCAAGAGAAATGTATTCTAGTAAAATTTCATTAAGTGATATTAAAAAAGCTTTAAAAGAAATTGATAAAAGCAAAAATCTTAAACAAATTAAAAATAATTTAAATGTAGTAAAGAAACATTTCGAAAGTATAAAAAATACAGGGAATAAAGTAATAGAAGTAGATTTATTAGAAACAAATATTTATGATTCTTTAAATAAAATTAATGATTTATCTAAAGATTTTAAAAGAAATAATTATTTAAAAGAAAGTTTAAATATAGAAGATTTATTACTAAAAATTTACCAATTTATTACTATTTATAAAATTTGCGATGAAAAATTTAAGATTTATTATGAAATAGAAAATAATGATGTTACTTTGAACGTATCTTGTTTAGATTCTTCATCTTTTATTAATAAAATTTTATATAATAGACCTGCTATACTTTTTAGCGGAACACTAACACCAATAAATTATTTTAAAAAAATAACTCTTGGTTCTGAAGATTACGAAAACTATTCTTTTGATTCTCCTTATGATGAAAATAATCTTAAAATATTAATTGATTCAAGTATTTCTTTATATTTTAAAGATCGTGATAATACAATGAAATCAGTAGTAAATGAAATTTTTAATTTCATAAGTTATAAAATAGGAAATTATTTAATTTATTTACCATCTTTCAAATATATAAATGATTTAAAAGAATATTTTAAAGATTTAAATTATAATTTTTTCTTTCAAGATAATAATTCATTAAATAAAATAGAAGAAAAAGATTTTTTTATGAATTTCTTTAAGAATAATAATCAAATGAATATCGCTTTTTGTGTTTTAGGAGGAAGTTATTCAGAAGGAGTTGATATAAAAAATAATATGTTAAATGGAATTTGTATAGTTGGAGTTGGTTTACCTTCAATTAATTATAAAAATGAATTATTAAACAAATATTTTAACGATCTTGAATTAAATGGATTTAATTTTGCATATACAAATCCAGGAATCAATAAAGTAATACAAGCAATTGGACGTTTAATAAGAAATGAAAAAGATAAAGGTATAGTTCTTTTAATAGATAAAAGATATTCTTTCAATGAATATAAACAAATTTTTAATAAAAAATTTAAAAATATAGAAAATATAAATAAAAATAATATTAATTATTACTTAAAAGAGTTTTATAAAATTTAAAAAAATGTTATATTTATAAACATGTCATACGATATTAAAAAAATTAGGAATTTTAGCATTATTGCACATATTGATCATGGAAAAACAACGATTTCAGATAGAATATTAGAATTAACTGAAGCAATAGCAAAAAGAGATTTAAAAGATCAAATGCTAGATTCAATGGATTTAGAAAGAGAAAGAGGAATTACTATCAAATTAAATGCTGTATCATTGAAATATAAAGCAAATGATGGTAATGAATATATTTTTAATTTAATTGATACTCCAGGGCATGTTGATTTTACATATGAAGTTTCAAGATCTTTAGCAGCTTGTGAAGGCGCTGTTTTAGTTGTAGATGCAACTCAAGGAGTAGAAGCACAAACTTTAGCAAACTTATATTTAGCAGTTGATAATGATTTAGAGGTTATTCCTGTTATAAATAAAATAGACTTACCAAGTGCTAGAATTGAATTTTGTAAAGAAGAAATATCTTCAAAAATTGGACTTGATGGAGAAAGAGCAATACCTGTAAGTGGTAAAACAGGTCAAAATATAAAAGATATTTTAGAAAGAATTGTTACTGATGTTCCTTGTCCAGAAGGAAATATAAATGAACCATTAAAAGCATTAATTTTTGATTCTTTTTATGACTCTTATCGAGGAGTTATTGTTTTGATTCGTATTAAAGACGGAATGGTAAAAGTAGGTGATACAATTCACTTTATGGGTTCAAATTCTGACTTTGTTGTAACTGAATTAGGTGTAAGAACTCCTGATGAATTACAAAGAGAAGCCTTATACTGTGGGGAAGTTGGATATTTGTGTGCTCAAATTAAGGATATTAAAGATGTTTGGGTTGGCGACACTATAACTTTAAAAGAAAATAGCGCTATTGAACCTTTACCTGGTTATAGAAAAATAAACCCAATGGTTTATTGTGGAATTTATCCAACTGAATCAAAAAAATATGCTGATTTAAGAGATGCTCTTGAAAAATTATGCTTAAGTGATAGTAGTTTGAAATTTGAAGCTGAAACTTCACAAGCTTTAGGTTTTGGATTTAGATGTGGATTTTTAGGCTTATTACATATGGATGTAATTCAAGAAAGATTAGAAAGAGAATATAACTTAAATTTAATTTTAACTGCACCAAGTGTTGTTTATAAAGTTAATTTAACGGATGGTACATCAATTGAAATAGATAATCCATCAAGTATGCCACAACCAGTTTTAATAAAATCAATTGAAGAACCTTATGTAAAAGCTTCAATTATGACACCAAAAGATTATGTAGGTGCAATTATGGAATTATGTCAAGAAAAACGAGGTATTTATATTGATTTACAATATTTTGATGATACTCGTATGGTTTTGATTTATGAAATTCCATTAAGTGAAATTATTTTTAATTTCTTTGATAAATTAAAATCTTATACAAAAGGGTACGCATCTTTAGATTATGAAATGTGTGGATATAAAGTATCTGATTTAACTAAAATGGATATTTTATTAAATGGAGATATGATTGATGCTTTATCTTCAATAGTTTATAAAGGAAGTGCTTATAATAAAGCTTTAAAATTAGTTTCTAAGTTAAAAGAAGTAATTCCTCGTCAACAATTTGAAGTACCTGTTCAAGCCTCAATTAATGGTAAAGTTATTGCTAGATGTGATATTAAGGCTGTAAGAAAAGATGTTTTAGCTAAATGTTATGGCGGAGATATTTCAAGAAAAAGAAAACTTTTAGATAAACAAAAAGAAGGTAAGAAGCGTATGAAACAAGTTGGTAGTGTTGAATTACCACAAGAAGCATTTATGTCTATTTTATCTTTAGATGATGAAAATTAAGTTAATATTTAGTAAATATTTAGTAATAATTTATTGATTTTATTTTGCTTTTTTTATAAAATAGAATTAGGAGATTAGTATGACTAAACAAGAATTAATTATTAAATTTAGTAACGAAAATTATTCAACAAAAAAAGAAGTTGCTAATGATATGAAAACTCCTTTAATTGATAACATATGGAATGATATTAAAGGATATAGAAGTAATTTTAATATAAATTTAAATTTAAAACATATAACAAATTCTGATTATATTGTCTGTTTAACACCAAACATTAATCAAAAAATAAATTCAATAGAAAGAAAATTAATGAATATAAATTTTAATTATTTAAAATTATCTTTAAGTAAATCTGATTATTTATATAAAAAAGAAGCTTATGAAAAAATAATTAGAGAATTTACTAAAAACTACAATATCCATATTGAAGATTTTGAAATACAAAAAATTTTGATAAATGACTTAAATAATTTAAGACCAGAACTAGTAATAGTTGAAAATTATTATTCATGTTTAGAAAGCTTAAATAATTATGCTTTTGAACATTTAAATTTAAATACTTTAGAAAATTTTGCAAAAAAAATGTTATGTACAGATAATGTAGAATTAAGAAAAACTGAAATTCAAAATGAATTAACTAAAGTTTTAATTAATAAAATTTATGCTGGTTTACCTGTTAATAGTATTAGCAAATCTTTAGATAATTTAATTGATTTTGTTAATAATGATGAAATTAATGTTCTTATAAGATCAATTTCTTCAATTTATTATATTTATTACGTAAGACCATATGATGCTTATTCTGAAGATTTAGCAATTTATTTTGCAAAAGCTATTTTAATTCATAGTGGATTTGAATTTGCTGCAACTTTAGATTTAGAATCAATTATTTTAGATGATAAAGAAGGATTTAAAACTCATTTTATTGAAAGTCAAAAAGAATTAGATTTAACATATTTTATTAATTATTGTCTTAAAAAATTTGAAAAAATTATTGATAATGCTAATTTATTTTTAAATAATGCTAAATCCAAAGTTATTACAAATGAATTATATGCTGATGAAGTTAAATCAACAGATTTAGTACCTGATTTAAATGATTTAGAAGCTTTAAGTAGTGAAAATGATAGAAGTGAAATTAAATTGCAAGAAGATAAAGCAAGTGTTAATTTTTCTCAAAATATTGCAATTGAAAATATTTCTATTGGTTTAACTGAACAAGAAGCTCAAAAATTAGAAAGACATTTATTAGAAATGGAACCAAGTTTATCAAGAGGACAAGCATATTTTTATGCAAGACATTGTACTTTAAATATGAATTATACTATTTCTCAATATAAAAAAGATGTAGGATGTGCTTATGAAACCGCAAGAAGTAGTATGGATAATTTAGTACGTTTAGGTTATTATAAAAAAGAATTGTTAAAAAATAAATTCGTTTATATACCAATTAAAAGAAGATAAAAGGAGAATTGTATGATATTTAGTAATTTTTTCGAAAATAATCCATGGATATGGATATTTATAATTTTAGTAGGAGCTGCTTTAATAGGTGTAATAGCTTTTTTAATTCATAAAATATTACTCAAAAATTCAAAAGAAGAAAAACCTACTGAAGAACAAATAGCAGAAGAGAATTTAAATTCAATTTTAGAACCTGTTGAAGATGAAGAAACTAAAAAAGAATTTGAAAAATTTAAGGATGAAGAAGATAAATAGTTTATATATCCATATTCCTTTTTGTAAGCAAATTTGTGCATATTGTGATTTTACTAAATTAATTTATAGTGAAAATTTTTCTAGACTTTATTTAAATGAATTAATCAAAGATTTAAATAAAACTAGGAAAATTTTTTTTAAATTTAAAACTATTTATATAGGCGGTGGATCACCTAGCTCATTAAGCGAAGAAGAACTTGAAATATTATTAAAAAATGTTTCTAAATTAAAAAGATTTAATTCAGAATTTACAATTGAATTTAATCCTGAAGATATAACTATTAATAAATTAAAATTATTAAAAAAATATAAAATTAATAGAATTTCTATTGGAATTCAAAGTTTTAATAAAACTATTTTAAAAGAAATTAATAGAGATTATAACATTAATTATTTTGATTTAATTAATTCAGTAAAAAAATATATTAAAAATATTAATGTAGATTTAATTTATGGTTTTAAAAATCAAACTTTAGATGATTTAGAATATGATTTAAATAACTTTATTAAATTAAATGTTGATCATATTTCAATTTATTCTTTAACTGTTAATAAAAATACTATTTTTTATAATAAAAATTATCCTGAACAAGATAACGATGAATCAAGAATATTTTATGATTATATTGTAAATTATTTAAAGAAATATAATTATTTAAGATATGAAATATCTAATTTTGCAAGAAATAAAAAATTTAGTAAACATAATTTGAATTATTGGTCTAATAAAGAATATATTGGAATTGGTATAGGTGCACATGGATATTATAAAAATATAAGATATTCAAATAATAATTCTTTTAAAAAATATATAAATGGTGAAAGAGAAATCGATAAAGAATTGATTGATATAAATTTATTAAAAGAATATTTTTTATTAACTAATTTAAGAAAATATAATGGCTTTTCATTAAAAGAATATAAAAAAATATTTAAATCAGATTTTTTAACTGAATTTAATGATGTAATAAAAGAACTAACAAAAGATAATTTAATTGTTGTTAATAAAAGAATTTATTGTACTGATTTAGGTTTTCCAATTTTAGATTTTATTTTATTAAAATTTATTAAAAAGTTTTAGCACTTTTCTATTGACTGTGCTAAATTTCTCTACTATAATATTTTTAGCACTTGAAAAATTAAAGTGCTAATGTATTATGGAATTAACAAGAAAGCAAAAAATATTAAAATTGATAGTTGAAGATTTTATTAAATACGCTGAACCTGTTGGATCTAATTACCTTATAAAAAAATATAAATTAGATTGTTCTAGTGCAACAATACGTAATGTAATGGCAGAACTTGAAGATGATGGATTAATTGAAAAAACTCATACTTCAAGTGGAAGAATTCCTTCTACCTTAGGGTATCGCTATTACATCGATAATTTAAGAGATTATAAGGTTAATGAGAAATTTAAAAATCAGGTTTCAGGTGTTTTTGCTTCGTCAAAATCTATTGATGAAGTTATTCATGAAAGTTGTGAAATTTTATCATCAATGACTAATTTAACAAGTGTTGTTTTAGGTCCTGATTCTAAAATAGAAACATTATCAAAAATTGAAATTATCCCTTTAAATGATAAAAACTTTACATCTATATTTATTACTAATACAGGTTATGTAGAAAATAAAACATTTAAAGTTGATGGAAATTCATCCATTGAAGATATTAAAAAATGTGTTGAAATGTTAAATAAAAGATTAGTAGGAACAAGTGTAGATCAATTAGTTCCAAAACTTGAAAGCTTAAAACCTGCTTTTTCTGATTACATTAAAAATTATTCATATTTCTTTAATTCTTTAATTAAAACTTTTGTAGAAATTACTCAAAATAGAAATGAATTTTATGGAAAAGATAATATGTTAAATCAGCCTGAAATTAGTGAAAATCCAGATGAATTAAAGAAAGTGTTTGATTTATTCTCTAATCCTGATTTGATTAATCAATTTATAGATTCTTCAAATTATAATGAAATAATTGATTCAGGTGAGATAAATAAAAATTATAAAAATTTAACAATTATTTACAAAGATATTAAAAATGAAACTAATCAAAATGTAAGAAGAATTGCTGTTATTGGTCCTAAAAGAATGGATTATGAGAAAGCTTTAAATTCATTAGATTATATTATTGATAAGTTAAATGAATATATCGGTGAAAATATTGAAGAAAATAGTGAAAAGGAGGAAGAAACTTAATGAGTGAAATAAATGAAAAAGAAGTTGAAGTAGAAGAAAAAGAAGAAAAAGAAGATAAAGAAGTTAATAAAGAATCAATGAAAGAATCTTATAAAAAGAAACTTCAAAAGCTTGAAGATGAAGTTAATAAAGAAAAAGAAGAAGCTTCAAATTGGAAAAATAAATATTATGGTCTATATGCTGATATGGATAATTTAAGAAAAGATATTAAAAAAGATCATCAAGAATCTTTAAAATATCGAATTGAAGGCTTCGTCTCAGATTTATTACCTGTTTTAGATTCATTTGAAATTGCTTTAAAAAATGAACCAGCAAATCCAGAAACAAAAAATTATTTAATTGGATTTAAATATGTTTATTCAAATTTAATAAGCATTTTACAAAATGAAGGTATTGAAATAATTGAACCTCAAATTGATGCTAAATTTGATGAATCAATTATGCAAGCTGTTGATTATGAAGAAAGTGAAGCTGAATCTAATCTTGTTAAAAAAGTTAATTTAAAAGGTTATAAATTACATTCACATCTTATTAGACCTGCAATGGTTGTAGTAAGTAAGAAAAAAGAAGAAAATAAAGATACTAAATAGTAATTGGAGGATATATATTATGGCAAAAGAAATTATTTTAGGTATTGATTTAGGTACAACAAATTCAGTTGTTAGTTATTTACAAAGTGATGGAACTGTTAAAGTTATTCCAAACCCAGAAGGAACAATGACAACTCCTAGTGTTGTCGGATTCAAAAGTAGTGGAGAAGAAATTGTAGGTAATGCTGCAAAAAGACAAGCTATTACAAATCCTGATACTATTTCATCAATTAAAAGATTAATGGGTAGTGATCAAAAAGTTAGCGTTAATTGTTTAAATAAAGAATTTACTCCTCAAGAAATTTCTGCAAAAGTTTTATCATATATGAAAAAATATGCAGAAGCTAATATTGGACATGAAATTCAAAAAGCTGTTATTACTGTTCCTGCATACTTTAATGATGCTCAAAGACAAGCTACTAAAGACGCTGGAACTATCGCAGGATTAGAAGTTGTACGTATTATTAATGAACCAACTGCAGCTGCTTTAGCTTATGGCTTAGGTAAAGATAAATCTGAAAAGATTTGCGTATTTGACTTAGGTGGTGGTACACTTGATGTTTCTATTTTAGACATTGGAGATGGAACGTTTGAAGTTATTTCAACTGCTGGTGATAATAAATTAGGTGGAGATGACTGGGATAATGTTTTAGCTGAATGGATTAGAGCTCAAATTAAGATTGAATTTAATGTTGATATTTCTGATAAAATGGCATTACAAAGATATAAAGATGCTGCAGAAAAAGCTAAAATTGAATTATCAAGTAATACAGAAACAACTATTTCATTACCATTTATCGGAATGGGTGCAAACGGACCAATTTCATTTGAAACAACATTAACAAGAGCAAAATTCCAAGATTTAACAAAACATTTATTAGAAAGATGTAGAAAACCATTAGAAGATGCAATTAGAGATTCTAAATTATCTTATAATGATATTAACGAAGTTTTATTAATTGGTGGTTCTATCCGTATGCCTGCTGTTCAAGAATTAGTTTCTAACATTACAGGTAAAAAACCAAATTTATCAGTTAACCCAGATGAAGCTGTTTCAATCGGTGCTGCTTTCCAAGGTGGTATTTTAAGTGGTGATGTTAAAGATGTTATCTTATTAGATGTTACACCATTAACTTTAGGTATTGAAACTATGGGTGGAGTTATGACTCCTTTAATTACAAGAAATACAACAATTCCTACAACAAAGAGTCAAATTTTCTCAACTGCAGCTGACAATCAACCTGCTGTTGACATTATGGTTTATCAAGGTGAAAGACCAATGGCACACGATAATAAATTATTAGGTCATTTCCAATTATCAGGAATTAAAGCTGCTCCACGTGGAACTCCTAGAATTGAAGTTACATTCAATATCGACGTTAATGGTATTGTTAAAGTTAGCGCTAAAGATTTAGATACAAATCAAGAACAAGAAATTACAATTTCTGGATCAAATGGTTTATCTAAAGAAGAAATTGATAGAATGGTAAGAGAAGCTGAATCAAATAAAGAAGCTGATGATAAACGTAAAGAAGAAGCTGAATTAAAAAATAAAGCAGAATCTTATTTAAATCAAATTGATAATGCATTACGTGAAAAAGGTGATTCAATTGATGCAAATCAAAAAGCTCAAACTGAAAAATTAAGAGATGAATTAAGAGATGCTTTAAATAATAACAATATCGATGTATTAAGAACAAAAATCGGTGAATTAGAAAAAGCAGCTGAATATATGCAACAAGCTCAAGCACAATCTCAAGGCTCTCAAGCTACAAGTTCATCAAATGAACAAGGTAATAACGAAAATTCTTCAAGTGATAATGCAAAAAAAGATGATGATGTCATCGATGCAGATTTTACTGATAAAAACTAAGTTTAAAGAATTAAAGGGAGTTTTCTCCCTTTAATTTGCATTATGTAAGGAGGAAAATATGGCTGAAAAAAGAGATTATTACGAAATATTAGGCATAAGTAAAAGTGCTACTAGTGATGAAATTAAAAAAGCTTATCGTCAATTAGCTAGAAAATATCATCCTGATAATAAAGAAACAGGAGATGAAGAAAAATTTAAAGAAGCTACTGAAGCATATAGTGTTTTAAGTGATGAAAATAAAAGAAAAACTTACGATCAATTTGGACATTCTGCTTTCGATCAAGCAAATGGTGGTCAAAATCCATTTGATGGTTTTAATTTTAACGGCGGTGATTTTGGTGATTTAGGAGATATTTTATCTAAAATGTTTGGCTTTGGTGGAGGATTTAATAGTCGTTCATCAAGATCAAGTAATGGTGCTGTTCGTGGAAATGATAAATTAATGCGTATAAAAGTTTCTTTTATGGATTCAGTTTTAGGAAAGACAATTGACTTACCTATTTCATATGACGAAAAATGTGAATCTTGTAATGGAACTGGTGCAAAAAACGGAACTGAATATACTACATGTAGTAAATGTAATGGTAGAGGAAGAGTTGTTCAACAACAACGTTCTATATTTGGTATAGTAAATACAGAAACTGTTTGTCCAAGTTGTGGTGGAAGTGGAAAACTAATTAAAACTAGATGTGATAAATGTGGTGGAAGTGGACATAATCACGTTAAAAAAACAATTTCATTAAATATACCAGCTGGAATTCAAAATGGACAACAAATCAGAGTTAGTGGAAAAGGTGAAGCTGGCTTAAATGGCGGACCTAATGGCGACTTATATGTTGAAGTTTTAGTTCAAGAACATGAATTTTTCGAAAGAGATGGAAATGATATTCATTTAACTATACCTTTAGATTTTGTTGATGCTTGCTTAGGTATAAAAATTAGCGTACCTACAATTTATGGAGACGTTGATATGGAAGTTCCAGCAGGCACTCAAGGAAATCAAGTTTTTAGATTAAAAAATAAAGGTGCTAAAGATTTAAGAAGTGGTAAATTAGGAGATGAATTTGTTCATTTAAATTTAAAAACACCATCTAAATTAAATAAAGAACAAAAGAAATTATTAGAATCATTTAAAGATGCTTCAAAAGATGAATCTTGGTTTAATAAATTTAAGAAAAGTTTTAAAAAATAATTGAATTAATAAAATGCGTTTTTATAAAAGCGCATTTTATTTTCTTAATTTTTATGAATACTTATTGTATAATTTTATTATGTTAAAATGTAAAAATTGTGGTGAAAAATTAACAAAATTTAATAAAGAAATTTGTCCATATTGTGGATGTAAAGAGCCTCTTTCTGAGTCTTCACAAGAAACTGATACAACAAAAGCAATACAAGTTGTTAATGATAGTTCTTTAATAGTCAATAAAAAAAGTTTAAAAGTATTTATTCTTTTAACTTGTTTTTTAGGAATTTTTGGAATTGAATTCGCTTATTTAAACAAAATTAAAGAATTTTTAATATCTTTATTGATAAATTTAATTTTATATATTGTATTTTTTATAATATTTTATTTTCTTAATTTATCTGTTTACTTATTTATTTTAATACCTATTTTAATATTATTTTTATTAAATATTATTTTTGCTGGAATTTTATATTTTAATAAAAATTTAATTAAAGATTCTAACGGAGTTAATTTAAAATAATATGCAAAGATATTTTGTAAATTTAAAAAACGATAACGTTTGCTTTGATCCTCTAGATATTTATCATATTGAAAAAGTTATGAGAATGAACGTTAATGATAATATTGAATTAGTAATAGATTCTAAATTGTATCTTGGTAAAATAGTTTCTTTTCATCCTACATTTAAAGTTGAAATAGTTAATGAAATAGAAAGAAATACTGAATTGAATAAATATATACGCTTATTATATTGTATTCCTAAAGGTGAAAAAACTGATTTAGTAATTCAAAAAGCTACTGAATTAGGAATTGATGAAATTATTTTAGTAAATTCTTCAAGATGTATTGCAAAAATAAATAAGGATAATTTAAATAAAAAAATCTTAAGATATAATAAAATTATAAAAGAAGCTTCTGAACAATCAAAAAGATTGAAATTAATGAAACTTGATACAGTTATAGATTTTAAAGATATTAATAAATATAATGAAGGATTATCTTTGATAGCGTATGAAAAAGAACAATCAACATCAAAAGATTTAAAAGATTTATTAGAAAATAACGAAAACAAAATTATAAATATATTAATTGGATCAGAAGGAGGGTTTTCTGAAGAAGAAGTTGATTATGCTATTAAAAATAGATTTAAATCAATAAGTTTAGGTAGAAGAATTTTAAGAAGTGAAACTGCTTGTATTTATTTGATGTCTTTACTTTCTTTTTATTCAGAATTAGATTATGAAAAACATATATAGTATTTTAAATAAGTATAAAAATAATAGAATAATTAATAAAAGTAATGAATTTTCTTTTTATAATAAATATTGTGAAATTTTATATGATAATGTAAATTTTAAAAAATATACTGAAATTAATAATTTATTTGATTTAATTAAAGCAAATATTATAATTCGAAGTTTATTAAATAAAAATTATATTGATAAATGTATTAAAACTGAATTTTCTAATAAAAAATTTAATACTAAAGAAGAGATTATTTGTAACATTAATAATAAAATTAATAATTTAATTTATATGGATTATAATTCATATAAAATTTATATTCCTTTATTTAATTTAGAAACTAACAATATTTATGTTAATTATATTGAGAAAATGAATGTTAATCCATATGATAAATTATTTAATAAATTTGAATATTTTTTAATTAATTCTTTTGAAGTTTATAAATTAAATCTTTATGAATCTAGATTTTGTGAATTAGTAAAAATAATTGAAGACGATACTTCAGTAGCATATTATCATTATGAATTAAGAACTATTTTTATTATTAATAATCAAGGTTATTTAGATAATATTATTTCAATATTTGATAAAAATATGAAAAATATCAATAACGATAATATTATAGAAAGAATAAAAATGGTAATGTTAAAATATTTTGAAGGAGATTTATCAGGTTTTATTTATTCATTGTATGAAGAAAAATTAATTAGTAATAAGGTGTTTAGAAAATTATGCAAAATAAAAAGAATTTAAGTTTTTTGATTACATTTTTAGGATGTAAAGTAAATAGTTATGAAGTAGAATGTGTTGCAAATGAGTTAGAAAAAAATGGATATCATAATTTTGATAAATCAATAGATGATTATCCAGAAGTAATAATTATTAATACATGTGCTGTAACTAAAAATAGTGAATCAAAATCAAATAGATCAATTAAAAAGTTTAAAAAAGATTATCCTAATTCAATTATTGTTGTAATGGGATGTTTTTCTAAACTTAATAAAGAAATATGTGTGGAAAGTGGTGCAGATATTGTTTTAGGAACTCAAAATAGAAGTAATATTTATCAACTAATAAATAACTATAAAACTACTAATAATAAATATATTGATTATAATGAAGTTCAAAGAAGTAAAGAAATTTACGAAAGTATATCTTTAAGTCATTATTTATACAACACTAGAGCATTTGTAAAAATTCAAGATGGTTGTGATAATTTTTGTACTTATTGTATAATTCCATTTTTAAGAGGAAAATCAAGAAGTAGAAAAAAAGAAGAAGTATTAAATGAAATTAAAACTTTAGTTAATAATAATTATAAAGAAATAGTTTTAACAGGAATTGATACTGCAAGTTATGGGTTAGATTTATATTCTAATTATAATTTTAGTGATCTTTTAGAAGATATATTAAAAGAAAATCCTAATTTATATCGTTTAAGAATATCGTCAATTGAAGAAAGCCAAATTGATGACAAATTTATTTCTTTACTTAAAAAATATCCAAATATTGCTGATCATTTACATGTACCATTACAAAGCGGATGTGAAAAAATTTTAGAATCGATGCATAGAAAATATGATTTAAAAGCTTTCGAAGAAAAAATTGAAAAAATAAGAAATGTTAGACCAGATATTTCATTTACTACAGATGTAATTGTAGGTTTTCCTGGTGAAGACGATAAAGATTTTTTAGAAACTTATAATTTTATTAATAAAATTAAATTTTCGAAAGTACATGTATTCCCATATTCCATAAGAAAAGGAACTTTGGCAGCTAAATTTGAAAATCAAATTGATTCAAAAATTAAAAAAGAACGTGTAGAAAAATTAATTGAATTATCAAATAAATTATCTAATGAATATAACAATAAATTTAAAGGAAAAGAAATTGAATTTTTATTCGAAAATGAAAAGAAAAACAAATATATTGGTCATTCAAGTAATTTTTTAGAAATTTCACTTGAAAGTAAAGAAGAACTAAATGGAAAAATCAAAAAAGTAATATTTTAAACTTATTTTACAGTGTAAAAATATTTGACTTGATTTCAATATAATTTTTTAATAAAATATTCAAGATTTTTGGAGGTGAATAGAAATGGCAGTACCTGCACGTAGAACAAGTAAAACAGCTAAAAGATTAAGAAGATCACATTTAAAATTAAATGTTACTGGTGTAGCAGTTTGTTCAAATTGTGGTGAATTAATTAAATCACATACAGTTTGTAAACATTGTGGCTATTACGATGGAAAAGATGTTTTACATTTAAAAAAATAATTAAAAGAGTTTTAAAAAATGGAATTAAAATACAATAAATTAATTGATAATACTAACTTAAAGCAAGATGCAACAGATGAAGAAATCATAAGTTTATGTAAAGAAGCAAAAGAATATGATTTTATGTCTGTTTGTGTTAATCCTAGTTTCATTCCTTTAGCAAAGAAAGAATTATCTAATAGTGATGTTAAAGTTTGCACTGTTATTGGTTTCCCTTTAGGAATGAATACTACTGAAGTTAAAGTTTTTGAAACAAAAGACGCTATTGAAAAAGGCGCTGATGAAATTGATATGGTTATTAATGTTGGTGCATTAAAAGACCATAAAGATGAATATGTTAAAAATGAAATTTCAAAAATTAAAGAAGCTTGTAAAGATAAAATTTTAAAAGTTATTATTGAATGTTGCTTATTAAACGATGAAGAAAAAGTTAGAGCATGTTTATTAGCAAAAGAAGCAAAAGCAGATTTTGTAAAAACTTCAACTGGTTTTTCAAAATGGGGTGCTAAAGTAGAAGATGTTCGATTAATGAGAAAAACTGTTGGTAAAGAAATGGGTGTCAAAGCAGCTGGTGGAGTTAGATCACACCAAGAATTATTAGAAATGGTAGATGCTGGAGCTACTCGTATTGGAACAAGCAGTGGTGTTAAATTAATGAAATAATCTTTGTAATTATTTTTAAAAATAATTATAATATTAAAAGACTTAAGGAGGTGAAAGTAAAATATGTCAAAAGTTGTAGTAAGAGAAGGCGAAACATTAGATGAAGCTTTAAGAAGATTTAAAAGACAAGTTAATAAAGCTGGAACTATCCAAGAATGTCGTAAAAGAGAATGTTTTCTTAAAAAATCTTTAAAAAGAAAATTAAAAAGCGAAAACGCTAGAAAAAAATACAGATAATAAGAAAGTCCAATTAAATTGGACTTTTTTTGTGGATAAAAAATAATTTTAATAACTTCTTGTATTATAGGAGGAGTTTATGAATTATTTTATAAAACAAATAGGAAAAAAGGATTGCGGTTTTACCTCTTTAAAAATTTTATTAGCAAATGTTTATAAAAATAAAGATTATTTATATTATTCAGAATTTAATAAAGATCGAAGCTTGTCTTTATTAGAAATAATAAATATTGCAAAAAAAGAAGGAATTTATTTAGATGGATTTAGATATTCAAATAAGGAAACTCTTTTTAAAGAAAAAAATAATAAAATATTATTAGTTTTAAAAATAGCATCTAAAATGCACATGGTTTATGTTAAAAAAATATATAAAAATTATTGTATTATTTATGATCCAGAATATGGAAAAATAAAATATAAAAAAGATGAATTTTTAGAATTGCGGACTGGAGATGTTTTAAAAATTCAAAAAATTGAAAAAAAAGATAAAAATTGTCAATTTAAAATAAAAAAGAAGTTTAATTTTTATAATTTATTAATGACTTTTTTGATAATTAATTTACATTTACTTTTTTTAGTAGTTTTATATTTTATTAAATCTAATAATAACTTTTTATTACCATTATTTCTATTTTTAATATATTTATTTTTAAATTTTTTGATAGAAAATTTTGTTATTTTAAAAATGAGAAGATTTGATAAAAAAATTAAAAATACATTAATTAAGAAAAATGATGAATTATATGATTCTTTTAGAGATTTAGAAG
>CAVCSZ010000017.1:0-29787 GCA_963605025.1 bacterium
GGTCAATTTATTGCGTTATTAAAAAAAGAAAGTGGTGAATCACTAATTTTTAAAAAAAGAAAAGACTTTATTAAAATTCCAGAATCATTAAAAAATAAATTTAATTTAAATTATAGTTATTATTTTATTAATAATAATTATATTTATGGATCAAATTTAAATATAGACTTAGGAAAAATTCCAACTTTAAGATATGGAATTCAACTTTTTGAAATAAATAAAAATTTATATACTCCTACTTTTAATTTAGCGCATTTAATTGATCAAAAATCAAATATTGAATTGAATGAATTAGAAATGAAAAATTATATAAAAGGTATGCAAATTAATAAAAAAATAAACCTAAATAATGATTTTTATATTGTTTCATATAAAAACATAAATTTAGGTTTCATTAAATACGTTAATGGTGCATTAAAAAATTATTATCCTAAAGGATTAAGACATTAATTTTTCATTTTTATTAATTAAATCAATAATAACTGGTCTAGTTTTATTCATTACTTCATCTGCTAATTCAATTGTATTGATATTATCATTAAATCTTTCTTTATTGATAAAATCTACTATTTTTATGTTAGTATAATAAAATTTACTATTATCTTTAAAAGATAATGTTTTTTGTTGTCCAAATGTTCCAAAAACTACTATATTCTTTTTTGCACGAATTGCAGGTTTAAATGATCCATAATGATATTGTAAAATAGTTTCATCTTTATATTTTTTATTTCTTGTTCCTTCAGGAAATATCATATAATCGCAAATAACGTCACTATTTAATTTATTTTCGATATTTTTCATTATTTTAACGCTTTGTCTTGGATCACTTCTATCCATAAAATCACCATTTAAAATTTTAATAATTCTTCCTACTAAAATTTTCTTTTCATTTTCAATTTTAGAAACAAAAGTAATAGGTCTTTTAGCGCACACAATAAAGATTAAAGGATCTAAATCACTTAAATGATTGCATACAAAAAAATAATTTTCATTTTTATTACAATTTTTATAAAAATCTTTTAAATCTTCATTTTCAATTTTTAAATTAAAAGCTTTTAATATTTTTCTTAATAATTTTTGAACTTTAAAAAATCTTTCTTCTAAAGGATATTTATCAGGATTTTTAGAATATTTTAACATCCAAGAAAAATAAGCATGTATAATGGAAGGTAATACTTTAAAAATAACTTTAATATATTTTAACATAGTTCATTTTCTTCCTTAAATACATAAAGAGTGTGAGGTTTTAAATTATATCTTCCTACAATAAAATTAGTGTTAGTTAAATACCCCACTTCACTTGCGATTATTTCATAATAACCATCTAAATCTAATATATTAGTGTTATTTGAAGGATTAATTATTATTTTTATTTTTTCTTCATTTAATTTTAAAGAAATTTCAAGCATTCCGTCATTTAAATTTTTAAAAGAATTAATTTCTCCAATTTTTTTAGAGTCAAATAAAGCTAAATCGTTATATTTTTTTCTTAAAAGAATAAAAGATTTTAAATAATTAATCATATCAATATTTTCATCAATTAAATTCCATTTAATCATATTTAAATCATCACCAGCATTATAAGTATTATCGTAATAATTTTTAGACAAACAAAATTCTTGACCAGCATGAAAGAAAGGAATACCAAAAGATAATAAAATTGAAGCATTAATTAAATTAATGACATTTTTATTTATTTCTTTATTTTCTTTTCCATATATCGAACTTACTTTATCAAATAATGTGTAATTATCATGACATTCTACATAATTAACTGATTGAGTAGGATTTAAAAATCTTTTTGAATATACAAAATCTAATGAACTTCCTAAAAATACAAATTTAAAACCTTCAATAAATGAAGTATTTCCAGTCAAATATCCAGGTGTTCTTAATTGATCTGAACTTGTAGGTCCTTTTAAAATATCTCTAAATGTATCATTAAAGAATCCAATTTCTGGCATTTTAAAAGAATTTAAAATACTTGCTTTTGAAGAACTATTTAAGTTTGTATTCATGTCCCATCCTTCTCCATAAACCATAAAATCAGCTTTAATAGATTTTCCTACTTTTAAAACTTCATTTATAGTTTCAACATCTAATAGTCCCATTAAATCAAATCTATAACCATCAATTCCATATTCATTAATCCAGTATTTAGTACAATCAACAATTAATTTTCTAGCCATTGGTTTTTCACTAGCAAAATCATTTCCACATCCACTTCCATTACAAATTGTACCATTATTATTTTTTCTAAAATAATATCCTGGAACAACATTTTCAAAAGAAGTTTTAATAAAATCATAAACATGATTAAAAACAACATCCATATTAACTTTTAATCCACGACTATGTAATGCCGCAATCATTTTTTTACATTCAATAATTCTTGAATAAGGATCACTTGGATTTGATGAATAACTTCCTTCTGGCACAAAATATTGTTGAGGATCATATCCCCAATTATAACTATTTAAAGGATTTAATTCATCTACAGTTTTAAAATCATAAATTGGTAATAATTGTACATGAGTAATTCCTAAATCGCTTAAATAATCAATACCAGCTTTTTTTCCTTTTTTGGTTTTTAATCCAGTTTCTTCAAATGCTAAAAATTTTCTTTTATTTAAAAAGTTAATATTTTCATCACTTGAAAAATCTCTAACACTTAATTCATAAATAATTGTTTCAGTATAATTATTATAAAAAGGTAATTTATCTTCATTTAAATCAATTTTAGTTTTATCAAAATCAATAATAGCATTACTAATTCCATTAGCAATTGAAGCTTTTCCATAAGGGTCAGTAGTAATTTTTTCAATACCACTATTTTTAACTTTATAATTATAAATATATCCTTCTAAATCTTCATTAATTGTTAAAGAATAAACACCAAATTCTTCTCTATTTAAACTATAATTATGTGTAAAATTATCATTTATGTTTTTCTTTAAAATAAGCTCAACTTTACTTGCTAAAGGTGCCCAAATCTTAAAAACAGTTTTTTCTTTAGAATAAGTTACTCCTAAATCATTAAAAGGATAATAATATTTTTTATCAAAATCTTTAAAGTTTAAAGCAGCCTCCATATTAAGAGGTGTAATACCAAAATTTTCAATAAAAATTTCATAATCATTTCCTAAAACAAATCCATTTTTATAAAAACAAGTATATAAGCATAACCCATTTAAAAAAGATTGTTTTTTTATTTCTAAATCAATAAATTTATCACCATTTACAATAAGTTTAATAGGATAATTATCTGGTTTAGAATAACTAGAAAATATTGAAATATTACAAGTATTTTCATCAATTAAATTAGCAGAATAAAAAGTATTTATCATTTTTTTACCTCCAGAAAGAACGTAATATTATTAAATAATTATTTTTTAATGAAAGAAGTTTGTTCAATTGTACCATTAAAATTTGATTCTTCATTTAAAATTCGGCTAGCACCATGAACTAAAACTTTACTACCTTTAGCACTATTTTTTTCAGAATCGCTTGAAACAATTCCTTCAGATTGTAATCGTTTAAACATTCTACTAGCTTTTTGGAATCCCATTCCAAAAGAACTTTGAATTTTACTAATAGATATATAATCAAGTGCCATAACCATTTCTTTAATCTCTTTATAAAGATCTTCTTCACTTCCATATCTACTTTCTTTATTTACTTCTATAGTTGATGTATCTTCAGGAATTGGTCTATTTATAATTTCCATTAATTCTTCATTATAATCAGTTTTATAATTGCTTCTTAAAAAATCACAAATTGCTTTAATTTCACTATTATCAACAAATGCACCTTGACAACGTAATACAGATGTATTTGATAAAACAGGACATTTAATTAACATATCTCCGTTTCCAATTAATTTTTCAGCACCACCACAATCTAAAATTGTATTACTATCAACAAAAGATGAAGATAATAATGCTACTCTAGTAGGAATATTTGCTTTAATAACACCATTAATAACATTAACTGATGGACGTTGAGTAGCAACAACCATATGAATACCAGCAGCTCTAGCTTTTTGACCAATTCTTACAACAGGTTCACTAATTTTCTTATTAAGTTCAACTAAATCAGCGTATTCATCAATAATAACAACAATTATAGGTAATTCTTTTTGACCATTATTTCTAGCCCATTCATTATATTCTTTTAATTTTGAAACATCATGATCTGCGAATAATTTATATCTTTCATCCATCATTTCACAAATCTTTTTTAAAATATTATAAGGTAATTCAGGATCTTCAATTCCGATAGGTGGGCACATTAAATGAGGAATTTCTCTATATTTTGTAAATTCTACTGTTTTAGGGTCAATTAAAACAATTTTTAATTTATCAGCAGTATTTCTCATTAAAAGTGTCATTAATAAAGTATGAACAAAGATAGATTTTCCACTTCCTGTAGTACCACTAACAAGTAAATGTGGCATTTCTTGTAAATCAACAATTAATAGTTCATTATTAATATCTCTTCCAAATGGAATTGATGTAGGTTTAGTTTTAGATAAATTATTTAAACTAATAATACAATCTTTAAAATTAACCATTGTAGTTTTAGAATTTGGAATTTCAAGTCCAGATGTAGGTTTGCCTAAAACAATTGGAGTAAATCTAGCATTTGGAACACCACCTAATTTAATTGAAATATCATCAATATATTTATCAAATCCTCTAATTGATTCAGATTTATCAGTTTGAATATCATAACGAGTAACACTAGGTCCAATTTTATAAGAAATAACTCTAGCTTTGATATTTAAATTTTCTAAAATTTCATTTATTCCTGCTTTTCTTGATTCAGCAATTTGTCTATTTTTTTCTTCTACTTCTTGAGTTTCTCTTGTTTCTAATAAATTAATACTTGGTAATTTATAATTAACAATTTCTTTTACTTTATTTAATTCTTCTTTTTTATTAACTATATTTCTTTCAGGATTATTTAAATTATACGCAATTGTTTCTTCATTTTTAGTTTCATTTTTAAATAAATTTATATTTTCTTTTTTATTATTTCCGTATGAATAAAAATTATTTCTATTTTCTACATCATTTATTTCATTTTCTTCATTATTAAAAACTGGTTCTTTAGTTACTTCTTCATCTTTTTCATCATATTTAATTTTATCTAAAGGCTTATTAGAAAAATTTTTATAACTTAAATCTTCTTTTGGTGAATAATAAAAAGTATCTTTCTTTTCTAATTCTTCTTTAATATCTTCTTTTTGAATATTTTTAAGATAATTATTATCAGTATTTTCAATTTTATCAACTTGAATATTTAAATCATTATCATTATCATCAAGTGAATTAATTGCTTTTGTGGTAATTGTAATATCTTTAGCAGCTGTATATTCGCCCTCTGGATCATATGAACGATTAAAATTAGAAAATTCAGTTACCATTTTTCTTAATTTAATCATTGGTTTTATTAAGCAAATAACAATACCACCTAATAAAATAATAGTAGCAATAACATATGTTATAACACTATTAAAAAATGTATTTAAACAAGATGCAAAAAATAAGCCTATAATTCCACAATTTTTTTCAAAATTGATTACTAATTTATCTTGTGTTTTAACAATATCATTAATTAATAAATCACCAAAATTTGAAAAATTAGGATAAATATTTCCATTTTCACCACTTATTTTCGTCATTATATTTGCAAAAATTATAGATCCACCTAAAAAAATTAAAAAAGCACCTATAAAATATAAAAAATTAAATTTTATTTTAAATTCGCTTTTTATAATTAAAATTAAACCAATAATAAATGCACCTAAATAAATTAAATAAGTAAAAATACTACCAAAAAGAAAGCTCAAAACCCAAGTAATAGAACGAGGAATGAAAATTAAATAATCATATTCCCAAACTTTTGTTAAAGACAAAGATAAAATAATTGCTATAAAGCAAATTATAATACCATAAATTTTATGTATAGTGTTTTCAGTTATTTTCTTTTTTTCTTTCATTCTAATATTATAACATTTTCAAATAAAGAAATTAAAAAAAATTAGTATATTTTAATTATTTTTATTTATATTAAAATATACTAATTTATAACTATTTATTTACTAATTAATCAATTATCAAAATATTAGGTAAAATTACTGGATTTCTATTATTATTTTTTAATAATAATTTTTCTAATTGATATACAATTTTGTTAGTTAAGTCTTTTGAATCAAATGTTTTTGTTTCATTAATCCAATTATCTACATTTTGAATAAAATATTTTGTAATATCTTTAGACATATTATCAGCATCACGGTCTTTTAAAAATAAAAAACCTCTCATTTGAACATCAGGTCCAGCAACTATTTGACGTTTACTTTTTGAAATAGCACATCCAAGAACTACTACTCCATCTTCTCCTAAACGATTACGTTGAAGAATAATTTCATTAACAACATCACCAACTCCAATTCCATCAATCATTAAATCACCAATTTTAACTTTTTGATCAAGATTGAAATCAACTTTAGCGCCTTTTTCATCAATTATTAAACTTTGTCCATTATCTAATAAATAAATTGAATTATGTGATAATCCAATTTTCATATCAAAAGCCATTTTAGCATTTGCAAGTAATGAAACATAATATCCTTCAATTGGGAAATAATATTTTGGTTTTAATAATGATAATAACATTTTTAAATCTTCTTCATAAGCATGCATTTTTGCAAGTGAACTTCTTGTTTCATAATAAACTTTACAATTAGTTTTATAAAGTTCATCAATTGTTGAAGTACAAATAATTTCACTATTATCTGTAGGAGGAGCTGCTAAATAGAAAGTATCAGTAGGATTAATCTTAATTTGTTGATTATCATTTTCATTATTAGCTAATAAAGATACTTTTTCATATATTTTTTCATTTTCATCCATCATCAAAATAACAAGTGAAGATTCTTTTACTCTATTAAGTTGATCAACTTCAATTATATTTGAATTAGAAAATCTATTTAAATCTTTAATTTTTCTTAAATCATAAACATTTTTACTTTCATTAGCATATAAACATATTTTTTTATTAGATTCATTACATGCTCTAAAAACTTCATCAACGTGATATAAATTATCACTATTTAAAGCAATAAATACTCTTCCTGTTTGTTCATGCAAAATTTTCATTAAACGTGGATAAATTCTATGTGCTGGTGAACAATAGCCACTTTTTTGACAATTTTGAGATTCACTTAAAAGTAAAAGTGTAGGATTTTCTGCAATTTTACCTAAAGTATTTAAATCTAATTTAAAATAATTTTCATTACTATATTCAACAATAAAATCACCACTATAAACAATATTTCCTAAATTTGTAGAAATAGAAAACCCAAATGTTGAAGGCATTGAAGCACATGTTGAAAAGAAAGTAAAACTTCTATTTGCAATTTTAATACTAGAAGGTAAAGTAATTAATTTAAAGTTATAATCATTTTCTTGATTATATTCTTTAGAAAATCTTTCTAATAATATTTTTGTAATTAAGCAACAATAAATTGGAGCAGGTGCACATTTATAAATATATGGAATAGCACCAAAACTATTCTTCTTACCTTTTGGTAAAATATATGCTTTAATTCTATCTTTATTATTTTTTAAATAATCGAAATCTGCAATAACAAAATCGATACCTGGAGTATTTTTAGTAGGATATTTAAATCCTCCTCCAATAACAAAAATATCATCATTTATTTCTATACAATAAAGATCTTTACCATCTTCATCTAATCCACCTAATGCTAAAATTTTAATTTTATCCATATTTCTCCTTACAAATTATAAAATATTTTCTAATTTTAATTCACAAATTAAATCGTCATTAATATTATATAATGAAAATAACATTTTTTCATCATCAAAAATAATATATGTACGAGGATTATTATTTTTAGGTAACGAAATACTACCAGGATTAATAAAATAATGATTATTTTCTTTATTTAATTCATAAATATGAGTGTGTCCATATAATAAAACTTCATTATTTTTTAAAATTAAATTATCTTTTGAAATTAAATCTCCATGTGTTAAATAAAATTTAAATCCATTAATATTAATAATTTCAATATCTTTAAATTCTTTATTGAATACAAAAGAATCCACTCTACTATCACAATTACCACAAATAAATAATATTTTAAAATTTAATTCATTTAAAATTTTTGTAACATCAATAGGTGAATAATCAAAAGGAGGCACATTACGTGCCCCATTATAATTTATATCACCTAGTAAATAAATGTTTTTAAAATTATATTTTTCATCTAATTCCTTAATCTTTAAAGCACTGCTTTTAGATCCATGAATATCACTAGCGATTAAATTTTTCATTATTTTCTAAAGAAACCTTTCTTCTTTTTTTCTTCTGGTTTTTCTTCTTGTCCTTCTTCTTTTGGTAAGAAGTCTTTGTGAGTAAGATTAATTTTACCGTGTTCATCTACACCTGTAACTTTAACTTTTAAAGTTTCACCTACACGAACAACGTCTTTTGCACTCTTAACGTATCCATTTGATAATTTAGAAACATGACATAAACCTTCTTTATCACCAAATAAAGAAACAAAGCAACCATAATCTTCAACTCTTGAAATAGTACCTTCGAAAACTTCTCCTATTTCAACTACTCTAGCAATATCTAAAATCATAGTTTTTGCTTTTTCGATAGATTCTTTATTCATGTGATAAATTGAAACATGTCCATCATCGTTAATATCAATCTTAACACCATCACATTTTTCAATAATATCGTTAATGACTTTTCCACCACTTCCGATAACATCTTTAATTTTTGATTTATCAATATCAAATGAAGCAAATTTAGGAGCATAAACACTTAATTCTTTTCTTGGTTCACTAATTGCTTTAGCCATTACTTCACGAATTTCAGCTCTTGCTTTATGAGCTTGCATTAAAGCATCATGTAAAATTTCTTTAGTAACACCTTTAATTTTAATATCCATTTGTAATGCAGTTACACCAAGTTCAGTACCTGATACTTTAAAATCCATATCTCCAAAATGATCTTCTAAACCTTGAATATCAGTTAATATAGTATATGGATGATTACCATCTAATGGACCAGAAGTAATTAAACCCATTGCAATACCACTAACCATTCTTCTAATTGGTACACCTGCTGCCATTAATGCCATACAAGAAGCACAAATTGAAGCTTGTGATGAAGAACCATTTGATTCAACAACTTCAGCAACACAACGGATAGTATATGGGAATTCTTCTTCAGAAGGTAAAACATAACTTAAAGATCTTTCACCTAATGCACCATGTCCAATTTCTCTTCTTCCTGGAGTACCAGTTCTTCCAATTTCACCAACTGAAAATGGTGGGAAATTATAATGATGCATCCAACGTTTGCTATCTTCAGGTGATAAACTTTCTAAAATTTGTTCATCATCTTTAATACCTAAAGTACATGTTGAAATAACTTGAGTTTGTCCACGAGTAAACATAGCACTTCCATGAACTCTTGGTAATAAATCAACTTGAGCATCTAATGGTCTAATTTCGTCTACTTTTCTTCCATCTGGTCTAATTTTTTCTTCAGTAATTAATCTTCTAACTTCGTTAGCAACCATTCCTTCTAAAATATCATTTACCATTAACATAGATAATTTATGATCTTTTTCATTTAAATATTCTCTTGCATCATAATCATCAATTATTTCTTTCTTTAAAGAATCAATTGCGTTTTGTCTTTCAAGTTTATCAAAAATAGAAATAGCTTTAACCATTTTTTCGCCAATTCTATTATAAATATCTTCTTTAATAACTGGATCTGGAGCATATAAGCTAACTTCTCTTTTAGCTTTTCCAATTTCTTTAGCAATTTCTTCTTGGAATAAACATAATTCTTTAATAGCTTCATGTCCAAACATAATAGCGTCAAGCATATCATCTTCACTTAATTCATTAGCGCCTGCTTCAACCATATTAATAGCTTCTTTTGTACCAGCAACTGCTAAATTTAAATCGCTATTTTTTCTTTCTTCTACACTTGGATTTATAATTAATTTTCCATTAACTCTTCCAACATAAACTCCAGCAATAGGTCCATCAAATGGAATATCTGAGATAGATAATGCTAAAGATGATCCAAACATTGCAGTCATTTCAGGAGTAGAATCTAAATCAACAGACATAACAGTATTGATAATTTGAACTTCATTTCTAAAACCATCGCTAAACATAGGTCTAATTGGTCTATCAATTAAACGTGCAGTTAATGTAGCGTGTTCTCCTGGTCTTCCTTCTCTTCTTAAAAATCCACCTGGAATTCTTCCAACAGCATATTGTTTTTCTTCATATGTAACTGTTAATGGGAAAAAATCTCCTTCTTTTGGTTCATCACTACAACAAACAGTTGATAAAACAACAGTGTCATTTAAACGAACTAAACAAGCTCCATCAGCTTGCTTTGCAATTTCACCTGATTCTACGATAATTTTTTTACCATAGAATTCTTTTTCAAAAACTCTTTTCATTCTTTTTCCTTCTTTAAATTATAACTTCTTTATTATACAAAATTTTACTTCAAAAAATAACATAAATTAAAAAAAGTTATTTAGATTAATTTCCAAATAACTTTCTTGTTTATTATTGTTCGAATTGAGCTTTAAATAATTTTGAATAAAAACCGCTATTTTTCAATAATTCTTCATGAGTTCCGGCTTCAAAAATAATTCCATCTTTTAAAACTAATATTAAATCACTATTTACAATTGTATTTAATCGATGTGCAATTACAAATGATGTTCTTCCTTTAGTTAAATTTTCTAATGATTTAATAATTTTAGTTTCAGTACGTGTATCGATATTGCTAGTAGCTTCATCTAAAACAATTATTTTAGGATTACTCATCATAACTCTAGCAATAGAAATTAATTGTTTTTGACCACTACTTAAACCACTATCTTCACTTATTAAAGTATCAAAACCTTGTGGTAATCTTTCAATAAATGATAAACAATTAGCGTTTTCACATACTTTTTTAACATCTTCTAAGGTTGCATTTTTATTATTATATGTAATATTTTCAAATACTGTTCCTGTAAATATCCAAGAATCTTGTAAAACAAGTCCAAATGAACTTCTTAAACTATTTTTAGATATATTTTTAATATCTTCATCATTAATTTCAATTTCTCCTTCATTTGGATCATAAAATCTTAATAATAAATTTATTAAAGTTGTTTTGCCACATCCTGTAGGTCCAACAATTGCAACTTTTTGACCATTTTTAATTTTAACATTAATATCTTTTAAAATAATATAATCTTTTTCATATCCGAATTTTACATGATTAAAATTAATAGTATCAATTTTTAAAGGTACTTCTTTTTTTCCTTCATCAATTTCTTTATCTAAAGAAATTACTTTATTTAATCTTTTAGCACTTTGAGATGCAGTTTGAAGTTCACTGATACAAGATGATATTTCATTAAATGGTTTTGCAAATTGATTAGAATATTGTAAAAAAGTAGAAACCATACCAATAGAAGCAGAAATTCCTAGAACATATCCATTATTTTTATATGCAATTAAAGCAAGTAAAACTCCTATTGTACCAACAATTCCATAAATTGAATTGTTAATTAATCTAGTACTAGGATTAGTAAATGAACCTATAAATTGAGCTTTTTGACCAGCTTTATATAAATCATTATTTTTATTTTCATATTTTTTATAATAATCTTCTCCATATTTAAAAGCTTTTACAGTCTCGATATTATTAATATATTCTAAGAAAATACCATTATTTTCACTAGCAATTTGAGATTGTGCTTTAAAATATTTTTTAGATTTTTTAGCAATTACATAAGAAAGTAAAAAACCAAATGGAGTTAAACATATAACAATTGTACCTAAAATCCAATTAATTATAAACATTACTACTAAAGTAATAATAACTTGTACTATTCCTTGATAGAATTGTTTTAATCCACTTTGTAAACCTAAATTGATATTATCAACATCATTAATAACTAATGATATTAAATCACCTCTTTTATTTTCATCTACAAAATTAATATTACTATTTATGATTTTAGAAAAGGTTTCATTACGTAATTCCATTGAAATTCTTTCAGATAATATACCTAATAATGTCTCAAATATATACTGAAATACTACTAATACTATTACTAATACAATTAAATATATTAAATTTAATTCAAAATTAACCCAAGAAAAGTCTTGATAATTTCCACTAGTTTTAATAACTATAAAAGAAGCAATTTCATCAATTTCTTTACCTGTTAAATAAGGAATTAAAGTTAATGCACTTACGTTAATAATTACGATTAATAACGCTAAAATAAATAAGAAAATATTCTTTTTAATATAAGGCTTTAAAAGTTTAAACATAAATTATCTAGCCCCCTTTTGAGAATCATAAATTTCTTTAAAAACTTTAGAATTTTCTAATAAATATTCACTATTTCCAATTGATTCAATTTCCCCATGACTTAATACAATAATTTTATCAGCATTCATTAAACTTGTTGCGCGTTGTGAAATCATAATTGTTGTTTTATTTTCCATATTTTTAATATTATTTCTAACATTTTTATCAGTTAAATAATCTAATGCACTAGTGGAATCATCTAAAACAATTATTTCACTATTTTTAATTAAAGCTCTCGCAATTGAAATTCTTTGTTTTTGACCACCTGATAAATTTTTACCACCTTCAACTAATAAAGTATTTTCTTTATCTTTTAATTTATCTACAAAATCATATGCTTCAGCATTTTTTAAAGCATTAACAATCTCTTCTTCTGTAGCAATTTTATTTCCTATTAATAAATTATCTTTAATAGAACCAGAAATTAATGATACTTTTTGAGGAACAAATGAAATTTCATCTCTTAATGAATCTAAATTATAATCTTTAATATTTGTTCCTTTATACAATATTTCTCCACTAGAACAATCAAAAAATCTTAATAATAATTTGATTAATGTTGTTTTACCACTTCCAGTAGATCCAATAATTCCAACTGTTTCACCTTTTTTAATAGTAAAATTAAGATTTTTTAAAATTTCATTCTCATTTTCATTATATTTAAAAGAAGCATTTTTAAATTCAATAATATCATCATTTAAATCTATATTTTTAATTACATTTCCATTATTTTTAATAGAACTTTCTTTATTTAAATAAGAATCTATTCTTTTTTTACTTGCAAAAGCTTTAGTAAAAATAACTACTAAATTACAAATAACAACAAGTGCTAATAAAATTTGATTTAAATAAGCAATTAAAGAAATTAAATCTCCACTAGTTAAACCACTTCCACTAATTGAATCATTTTTACCTAAAACAATAATAAAAATAGAAGCCATATCAATAATTAAAAAAGTTAAAGGATTAACTAAAGCATTAATAAATGTATTCTTTTTACTTTCTTTGTAATATGAATTTGTAACTTTTTTAAATTTATTTATTTCATATTCTTCATGATTAAAACCTTTAATTACTCGAATTCCACTTAAATCATCATTAGATAAATTAGTAATAGAATCCATGCTTTTTTGTACATTTAATATTTGTTTACTAGAAACTTTAAAAATAATTAAAATAATTAAAGATAAAATAACAGTAACAATTAAGAAAATTAAACTAGCTTTTAAAGAAATAAAAATAGACATAATTAAAGATCCAATAACTAAAGCAGGTGCTCTTACAACAAGTCTTATGATCATTGCCATTGCTACTTGCATTTTATTAACATCATTAGATATTAAATTATAAATATTTCCTTTACCAAATATTTCAATTTCTTTTAAAGATAATTCATTAGTTTTTTTAAATATTAAATTTCTTAAATCAGTACCATATCCTTGAGAAGCAATAGATGCAAAATATTGACATACTAAAGTAGAACAAAAACCCAATATACAAATAACAATAATTAAAATGCCTGGAATAATAATTTTTGAATAATCTCCAGTTTCTAAAGCAGAATTATACCCTGTATCAATAATATATTTCATTAATAAAGGCATAAATAATTCAAAAATAACTTCTATTATTTTAAATAAAGGTCCTAAAATTACTTGTTTTTTATATTTTTTAACAATTTCTATAGATTTATTCATATCTTTATATTATATAAAAAAAGATACTTTATAAAAAGTATCTTCTTGATTATTTTCTTAAACCTAATTTTTGGATTAACTTAATGTAAGCATCACGATCATTTCTTTCTAAATAAGCAAGTAATGATTTTCTTTTACCAACTTGTAAAAGTAAACTTCTTCTAGCAGTGTGATCTTTATCATTAGTTTTTAAGTGTTCAGTTAAATGTTTAATTGAATTTGTTAATAATGCAATTTGAACTTCGATACTACCTGTATCTTTTTCATTTTTACCAAATTCTTTAACTAAATTTGCTTTTGTTGATTTTGCTAATGCCATTTTCTTTCTCCTTTAATTCTTGTTTATATCAATGTAAAAGGTCGAAAGTTTCCTTATACAAAGACATAAATGCCTTAATATTATATTTATATTTAATCTAAAAATCAAATAAAAATTAACGAACTTTAATTTCTTCAAAATATTTATATGTTTCTTTTAAATCATTTTCAAGTTGTAACACTAATTTATCTTTAGAATCAAATTTAAATTCATCTCTTAATCTATCTACAAAATATAAAGTTACTTCTTTAGAATAAATATCTGAACAGAATTCAATTATATATGTTTCAATAGTTATTAAATTATCATTTTTAATAGTAGGAGAAACACCAACATTTGTTATAGATTCATAATATTTATCATCAATTTTAATATAAGTAATATAAACACCATTTTTAGGTAAAATATAATTAAAATCTAATTTAATATTACAAGTAGGAAAACCTATTTTCTTTCCTAATCCTTTTCCTTTTATAACAATACCTTTAATTCTATATTTATGACCTAAATGTCTATTAGCATCAATAATATCTCCATCTTGAATTTGTTTTCTTATTGTAGTAGACGCAATTTTATCTCCATTATGATCTAAAACAAAATTTAAAACACATAAGTTAGGAAATACATTTTTTAATGTATTGATATCACCTTGACCTTTATAACCAAATTTAAAATCAGGACCACAAAAAAGTTTATCAGCATTTAATTTTCTTAAATATAAATCAATAAATTCTTCTGAAGTTGTTTTTTTAATCTTTTCGTTAGCTTCTAAAACAATAACAAAATCAATACCTAAATTTTCAAAATATTCGATTTTATCTTCTAAAGATGTTAAATAATCGCCTTCTCTTTTTAAAGATTTTGAAAAAGTAAATATTCCTAATTTATTTTTAGAATTCATTCTTGCAAAATTAATAAGTTGACTATGTCCGATATGAATTCCATCAAAATTTCCTAATATTAAATTAAATTTTTCATCTATTGGTTCTAAGTCTTTATAACTTGATATTTTTATAATTTTCATAACGTATTTATTATACAAAAAAACTAAAAGTTAATTAAAGAAAAAAAGAACTCTTTTTTCAAAAAGTTCTTTATTTTTTCATATTTTCTATATCTTCTTCATCTTTTAAGATTGCTTCTTCTACTTTAGTTGCTTTAAAGAAACTATCATCTAAAACAAATGTTATTTCAGGTACTCTACGAGTATGAATTTTTTTTGCTAATGATGAACGAACATATCCTTTTAATTTATTTAATTTTTCAATATTTTTTTCACCATTATTAAAGAATGAAACATAAACTTTAGCGTAACTTCTATCACTTGAAACCTTAACATCAGTAATAGTTAAAAATCCAATAGTTTCATTTTTAATTTCATATTGAACAATTTCTCTTATTGCTTTAGAAATATCCGCAATAAGTCTTTCATTATTATTACTCATTATCTTCTACCATTTCAAATGCTTCGATAATATCATTTTCATGAATATCATTAAAGTTAGCAATTTTAATACCACATTCAAAGCCTTGTTTAACTTCTTTAGCATCATCTTTGAAACGTTTTAAAGATTCAAGTTCACCATCATAAATGATGACTCCATCTCTAATAACTCTACATTTAGCAGTATTTTTAATAAGACCATCAGTTACCATACATCCAGCAATAGAACCAACTTTTGAAACTTTAAATACATTTCTAACTTCAGCTTGTCCAAGTACTTTTTCAACTTCTTCTTTTTTAACTTTACCTTTAATTGCATCTTCAACTTCTTCAATTAAAGCATAAATAATTCTATGAAGTCTAATTTCAATATTTTCTTCTTCAGCTTTCTTTCTAACAATTGCGCTAGGTCTAACATTAAAACCATAAATAATAGCATTTGATGCTGTAGCAAGTAAAATATCACTTTCAGTAATAGCACCTGCTGCACATCTAATGATATTAATTTTAACATTTTCGTTATTTAATTTTTCTAATGATGATTTAATAGCTTCAGCAGTACCTGCACTATCAGCTTTAACTAATAAATTAATTTGAGCAAGTTGACCTTCATTAATTTTATCGTATAAATTATCTAAATTAACAACTTGATTTTTAGTTCTTTCTTCTTGAGTTTTCTTTAATTTTCTCTTTTCAGCAATATCACGAGCTTGTTTTTCAGTAGGGAAAGCCATAAATCTATCACCTGCTAAAGGAACTTCACTTAATCCAATTACGCTAATAGGTGTTGAAGGATATGCTTCTTTAACGACTTGTTTATATTCATTAGTCATTCTTCTAACTTTTCCATAAGTTGTACCAACGACAACGAAATCATTAGAAGTTAATGTACCATTTTGAACAATTAAAGTACCTTTTGGTCCTTCACCTTTATCTAATGAAGCTTCTAAAACAGTTCCAATTGCGTAACGTTTTGGATTTGCTTTTAATTCTAACATTTCAGCTTCAACTAATATTGTTTCAAGTAATTCTTGAATACCAATTTTCTTTTTTGCACTGATTTCACAAGTCATAACATCACCACCATATTTTTCAGCGATAACATCATGTTGCATTAATTCATTAATAACTTTTTCAGGGTTTGCTCCAGGAACGTCAATTTTATTGATAGCTACAATAATTGGGACATTAGCAGCTTTTGCGTGATCAATTGCTTCAATTGTTTGAGGCATAACACCATCATCTGCAGCAACAACTAAAATAACAATATCAGTAACACTTGCACCTCTACTTCTCATCGCAGAAAAAGCTTCATGCCCAGGAGTATCAATGAAAGTAATTTTTTTACCATTAACAACTTTTTGATAAGCACCAATTTCTTGAGAAATACCACCAAATTCACTTTCAGCAAGTGAAGAATTTCTAATTGCGTCAATTAATGTTGTTTTACCATGGTCAACGTGTCCCATAATTGTAACAACTGCTGGTCTTTCTTTTAAATCTTCTTCATTATCATTGATTAAAATATTTTCAAAATCTGTATCTTCTACAATTTCTTCTTTTTTGAAATCATATCCAAATTCTAAGCAAATTTCTCCAATAGTTTCATCATCTAAATAATTATTAATAGTAACTAATTTCTTTTGTAAGAATAATTTTTTAATAATATCTGAAGGATTAACATTTAATTCTTTAGCAAGTTCTCCAACTGTAAGGGATTTTGTAAAAACAAATACTTGATCATGTACTTTATTTAAAAATTTATCCTTTTTTTGATTTTTTGATGGAACATTACTTTCACGGTCAATTTTTTTAGCATTATTTTTTTTCATTTTACAACCTCCCAATACAATTTATTTCATTGTTAAAAATAATTTCATTCTTTCATAAACTTCATCTGGAACACTTGTTTCAAGTGATCTATCTAAAGTTTTTCTTTTTTTAGCGAGTTCAATAACTTCTAAATCTTTTTTGATATAGGCTCCTCTGCCATTTAATTTATATGACATATCTAATAAAACTTCACCTGAAGGAGTTCTTACAACTCTAAATAAATTTTCTTTAGGTAAAATTTCATTAGTTACAACACATTTTCTTTGAGGAATTTTTTTCATTATTTATCCTCGTCGTAATAACTATCATCATCATATTCATCATAGTTATCATCGTAATCATCGAATTCTTCTAAATCTTCGTTATCGAATTCTTCCATTTCTTCTTCAGTATAAATATCCATTTTTGTAAATGAAGTTTCTTTTTTATCTTCTTCTTTTACTTTTTTAGATTCTTTTTTCTTAGAAGATTTTGATTCTACTTTAGATTGTTTTTCACTATTTAATTGATTTTCTAAATCAAATAATGATGTTGTAGTGTGAACTTCAACATGTTCAACTGGTTCTTCTTTTTTAACAACAGGTTTTTCAACTTGTTTTTCTTCAACTGGTTTAGAAACTTCAATTTTAATTTTAACTTCTGGTTTTTCTTGAACTTTTTCTTGTTCTTTTTCTTCAATAGTTTCTTCAAAATCAAATTCAGGTTCAAAATCATTGACACCTTTTGTATTTTTATAATCTTGAATAAATTGTTCTCTATAACCTTTAGTTTTTTCAATATATTCTTCTCTTTCACGTTTAGAAATCATTTCTCTTTCTTCAATTTCTAATTCTTCAATAGTTTTATAAGAAGTAACACCTTTTTCTTCTAATTCATTATCGTTATAGATTTTGACATCGTTAAATCCTAACATCATTTTTAAAATCTTAGTGTTATTTCCACCACCAATTGCAGTTCCAGCAGTATTATTACCACAAACAACAACTACATTATTATTTTCTTCATCAATTTTGACTCCAATAACATCAGCAGGACGTAAAATTTCTTTAATATATAAACCTTTACTTTCTCTATATTGAATAAAATCGATATATTCTTTACCACCAATTTGAGAAATAATTCTTTGAATTCTATCACCATTTCTTCCAACACATGATCCAACTGCGTCGACATTAGGATCATTAGAATAAACAGCAACTTTTGATCTAATTCCTGCTAATCTACAAATTTGTTTAATTTCAATAGTTTTATCGTAAACTTCGCTTACTTCACCTTCAATAATTTTTTCTAAAAATTCTGGGCAACTTCTACTTGCTTCAATTAAACCATTCTTTTTATTATCAGAAACTATTCCTTTAATATAAACTTTAATAATATCGCCATTTTTATATCTTTCATCACCAATTAAATCTCTACGAGTTAAAGTAGTAAGTGCTTTTCCATATAAATTAACGATAACAATTCTAGAATCTGCTTTTTCTACAGTTCCTGAAATAATAGTGTGTACTTTATTTTCAAAGCTCTTTGTTAAAGCATCTTTTTCAGCTTTAGAGATTTTTTGTTTAAATGCACTAATAAATCTTGTGATATCTTTTAAACCAAATTCTGTTTCAAAATTAAAAGGTATTTCAAAATAATCTCCAACATTAATTTTAGGATATGTTTTTCTTGCATCTTCTAAAGTAATTTGTAATGCATCATCACTAATATCATCATCACTAGCAACAACTTCTTTTAAAATAAATACATCAATATTAGCTTTATTAAAATTACAATCAACTTTAACTTTTACAGGTTCAAGTTTTTTAATAGCTTGTAATTCTTCTTCTCCATTTTCATTTTTTACTAATCTTTTAGATATTTTTTTATTAGTAAAAACAACTTTGTTATCATCTTCTATTTTTTTATTAATAGCAAAACTAAAAGCTGTTTCAAAAGCTTCCATAATTAATTCATCTGAAATATCTTTAGTTTCACCAAGGTTTTTAATTGCTTCAATAAAATCTTTCTTTTTCATTTTTTTCTCCTAAAATTTAATTGCAAGATTACATTTATCTATATCTTTTAATGGAATAGTAGCATGTATTGTTCTAGTTTTTTCTTTATAATCAAGTAAAATAGTATCGTCATTTACGCTTACTAAATCACCTTCTAAATTATTTAGTCCTTTAAATGGATGACTAATATGAATTGCGATATATTTTCCAACATATTTTGAAATATCACATATTTTAATAGGTTTTTCTGCTCCTAAAGATGAAACATCTAAAGTATATGGAGTTTCTGTTTTATCAATTTCATCAAGTAAAGAAGAAACATCATTACTAATTGAAACTATATCATCTAAATTAATTGGTTCTACTCGGTCTACTATAATCTCAAGAGTTAAACCTTTTTTAGAATTCAATTCTTTTAATGAATATAAAACATATCCTTTTTCTTCTAATAATTTTTCAACTTCGGATTTTATTAAAACTAAATCCATTTTGTCCTCCTAACTAAAAAAATATGATCCTATCTAGGACCATATTTATTTTAATATATTTTCGTTTTAATATCAATTTTAATTTAATATAGGTTAATAATTTTAAATATTTTAGATTTTATTATAATAAAATTATATACTACTTATATCCTAAATATTTACTAATATTTTTATTTATATAATCATTTGCTAATTTTAAAATATTTTTATCAGCATCATAAGTTAATAAATTATAAGCTTCATTAAATTTTAAAAATTCAATAGAATTTACTTCATCATCATGTTCATCAAGAGCAATTTTATTATCATTATTAAATGCTATAAAGAAAATAACATCTTTAATTACATCTTTATCTTTATAAGGTTTATAAGAAATAACTTCTCTAAAAGAAGTATCTAAAAATACATCTAATGAAGTTTCTTCTTTTATTTCTCTTAAAGCAGTTTCTTCTTCTGTTTCATTATTTTCTACATGTCCTTTACATAAAGAAATATGTCCTAAACCCATTTTTTCTATTAAATAATATATTTCATTATCAATAATTCTAAAAATAACTGCTCCACAACTTTTTTCTCTAATCATTTTTAAAATCCTCATTAATAATTTTAACTATTTCTTTATCTTCTTCTTTTTTATCATAATCATCTAAATAAGAATAATGTTTACCTTTATATTTATAACCTACTATCATATCCATAGTAACGTTTTCAGCAGCTTTAAAGATATTTTTTTCTACTTGATCATTATAATTTTTTTGTAATTCTTTAATTAAATATTTAGTAGCAAGTCTTTGACTACCTCCACCTCCATTATCACAAACTGCACAATTTTCAGTAAATCTACATGCGCATTGAATAAACTCTAAATTATGATAATTTTTCCATGAAATAATATCTTTTTCTCTTATAAAATACATAGGTCTAATTAATTCCATCATTCCATAATTAGTACTTTTTAATTTAGGAAGCATAGTTTGAAAAGATCCACTATTTAATAAATTCATTAAAGTAGTTTCAATTACATCATCATAATGATGACCTAATGCAATTTTATTACATCCATATTTTTGAGCTAAATTATATAAAGCACCTCTTCTCATTTTAGCACATAAAAAACATGGAGATTTTGTTTGAGAATTAGCAATTTCAAAAATATCTGTATTTTCAATAATCGCAGGAATTCCAAGTATTTTAAGATTATTTTTAATTACTTGTAAATTAATATCATTATATCCTGGATTCATTACTAAATAAGTAACTTTAAAAGGAAAATCACTATATTTTTCAAGTTGCATAAATAATCTTGCCATTAACATTGAATCTTTTCCACCACTTATACAACAACAAATATGATCATTTTCTTTAATTAAATCATAATGTTTAATAGCGGCAACAAATTTACTCCAAAGTTTCTGACGATATTTACGAGTAATAGATTGTTCAAATATATCAGTTTCTTTTTTAATTTTAACTTCTTCCATTATTTTATTAACTCCTTAATTACTTCAATTACTTTATCTAATTCTTCTTTTTTAACTAATTCAGATAAAGATATTCTAAATGATGAACTTGCTCTTTTTTTATCTTTATAAATACTATAAATAATTTTAGATGGAGTATTTTTAATACTACATGCACTTTTTTGAGATATACAAATATCTTTATTATTAAAATATTCTATTACTTTATAAGAAGGAATATTAATTAAAGATATATTAATAATATAAGGATTAGAAAATGAATTAATCATTAATCCTTTTAAATCTTTAATATTTTTTAAAAAATATTCATTTAATTCTTTAACATAATTATAATTATTATCCATATTTAAATACGCTAAAGAAAGTGATTTATAAATAGTAGAAATTAATCCTAATGAAGGAGTACCACTTCTATAAATAGAATTAGATTCTCCTCCTTCAATTAAAGGAGTTAATATAGTGTCTTTTCTTTTAATTAAGCATCCAGTTCCAATTAATCCTCCAAATTTATGAGGAGTAAAAGAAACTAATTCTAATTCATTAAAATCAATATTAAATTTACCTACTCCTTGAGTAGCATCTACTAATAAATGAGCATTAGAATTATTTTTAACTATTTCATTTATTTTTTTATAATCATGAATAAATCCAGTTTCAGAATCTACTAAAATACAAATAACTAAAATAGTATCATTAGTTAATTTATTTTTTAAATCTTCAAAATCAATTTCTCCATTATTTGTTTCTTTAATAAATTCAATATTATATCCAGCATCTTTTAATTTACCTAAAGTACCATTAACTGAACTATGTTCTACTTCACTTACTAATATTTTTTTACCAAATCCAGAATAACTTTTACATATTCCTTTAATCGCTAAATTATTAGATTCAGTAGCGCTTGAAGTATAAATAATTTCATAATTATCATTTAAATTTAAAATTTCTTTTATTTTTTTATCATATTTTTTAAATTCTTCTTTAGTTTTAATTCCTTCTTTATGATTAGAATTATAATTACCTATAAAGAATGATTCTACTTTTACAAATTCTTCTAATACTTCTTTTTTAGCAGGATAATTACTAGCATAATCTAAATAAATCATATCTTTTCCTCAATTCTAAATGTATCTTTAGTTAAATCTTTTATAACTTCACTAGAAATTAAAAGTCCTGCTGCTAAAGGAGTAAAAGAATTACTTCCTGGAACACTTCTTTTAAAAGATTCTTCTTTTTCAAAAACTAAAGGTGAATAAGGTATTTCTTCACTATAAACTACTTTTAATTTATTAATATTTCTCTTTTTTAATTCATGACGCATAACTTTGCATAAAGGATCTACTTTAGTTTTATAAATATCACTAACTTTAAATCCCATAGGATTAATTTTATTTCCAGTACCCATTGAAGAAATAATAGGAATATTTAATTCATTAGCTTTTAAAATAATTTCAATTTTAGCACTTATAGTGTCAATTGCGTCTACTATATAATCAAATTTTGTAAAATCTATTAAATTTATATTATCTTTTAATACAAATAATTTAATTTTATTAACTTTTAAATCTTTATTAATAGATTTTAATCTTCTTTCAATAACATCTACTTTATATTCGTTTAATGAATCTAAAGTTGCTACAATTTGACGATTTAAATTAGTTAATGAAATTAAATCATTATCAATTACTGTAATTTCTCCAATTCCCATTCTTACTAAAGATTCACATACCATTCCACCTACTCCACCTACTCCAAAAACACATACATGTTTTAAATGTAAGTTTCTAATAGATGTTTTACCATAAATTAATTCACTTCTAGAAAATTGATTCATAACTTAAAAATTATAATAAATTTATCTTTTTAATACAATTTTAATAATTTTTTATATTTAAAATATTTAATAAACATAATAATAGAAATAATTATTCCAAATATATTAATAATATATTTATTTTCAATATATCCTAAATATTCAAAAACAATAATAATAATCATAAATAATGAAGATATTGCAATTGATAAATCTACAAATTTAAGTCCTTTTAATAATAAATCATCACTTTTATTAGATAAAAATAATCCTTTTAATGATGAAATAGATTCAATTATATAAATTAATAAATACATAATGAATTTACCTAAAGGAAAAGATACACTAACAGGATTAATCATAAATTCTATTATCCAATAAATTAAATAAGAAAAAGATCCTAAAAATAAATAAATTGTAATCATTAAAAAATAATCTAATTCTTCTTTTAAATATAAATCTTTTTTATATCCAATAAAAAACATTAATTTAGCAAGTATTATAAATACAGAATAAAAAATAGAAGGTATTAAAAAATCTTCATAATTAAAAATTAATGTAATTATTTTATAAATTAATAATAAGAAATTAATAATTATTGTAAAATTATTAATTTTATTAACTTTTTCTAAATAAGGTATTGTTTTTATTTTACGATTAAATTCTACTATTTTTTTCATATATTATTTTAAATTAGAAAGATATTTATGTGCTAAAGCATTATCTACTACTTGAATTTCATTATTTAATTCTATTTTATTTAATAAATTATTATATCCATCTATTTTATAATTTAATGTTCCTACATATTCATTTAAAGAATTAATAATAACAAAAGAAATTTTATCATCTTTAAAAGAAGAAAAACATAAATAATCAATATCATATTCTTTTTTATAAGATATATTTATTTTTTCTTTTATTACTTCAATTATATGATCATTTAAAGTACTATAAAATATTCTTAATTTTTCTTTTAAATCATTTAAATTATTAACTACTCTTATTTTATAATCATTATATTTAGGATCATTATTTAAAATTATTTTAATATCATTTGAAGGATTTAATTTAATTATAAATTTATAATTATCATCAATAAATAATGATTCATATTCTAAAATATGATTCTTATTACATTTTTTACAATTAGTACTAAAAAAAGAATCATCATATATAGATTTTAATAAATTAATATTATTTGTTAAATTAAATTCATCTTCTATTTCTTTAACATTTACTTCATTACAATCATTACACTTAAATATAAAATCTTTCATAAAGATATTATATCTTAATAATTTAATTATTGATAAATAAAAATTGATGTACAAAACATCAATTTTATTTTCTATAAACCTTCTAATAAATGTCTATGTGAAGGATGTTGTAATTTTTTAATAGCTTTTTGTTCAATTTGTCTGATTCTTTCACGAGTAACATTGAAATATTTTCCAACTTCTTCTAAAGTATATTCTTTATTATCATAATAACCATAACGCATTAAGATAACCATTTTTTCTCTTTCATTTAAAACTTCATCTAATGCTTCCATAATTTTTTTAGTAGTTTCATTTTTATTAGCGTATTCTCTAGGATCAATTTCTCTATCATCACCTACGAATTGTTCTAAAGTATCACCTTCATCATCTCCTACAGGATTATTAAGTGATAAAGAATCTAAAGTATATTTTTTACATTCTCTAATTTTATCAGGAGATAAAAAACCATCTAATTTTTTAGAAATTTCTTCAAAAGTTGGTTTTCTTCCATATTCTTGTTCTAATTCTCTTTCAGCTTTATTAATTTTATTAATATTTTCTACCATATGAACAGGAACTCTAATAATTCTAGCTTTATCAGAAATTGCTCTACTAATAGCTTGTCTAATCCACCATGTAGCATATGTAGAAAATTTAAAGCCTTTAGTATAATCATATTTTTCAACTGCAGTAATTAAGCCTTGATTTCCTTCTTGAATTAAATCTAATAATTCAAGTCCTCTTCCTAAGAATTTAGTAGCATAGTGAACAACTAATCTATAATTAGCGTTCATTAATTCATCTCTTGCACTTAAATCACCTTCTGCAATTCTTCTACCAATTTCTTTTTCTTCTTCTAAAGATAACATTGGAAAAATACTTATTTGTTTTAAATATTGTTTAACACTATCAGTAGTTTTAATTCCTTCAATATGTGCTTGATCAAATGGAGAATTTAAATTAATGTCGATATTTTCTTCTTCACTCATTTCCATTTCATCACCCATTTCTTCAATCATAGAATCTTCTTCTTCAGCAGCTTCTAAGTTTTCAAAATCGATTTCATCTGGTTCCATTTCATCAACATCACTTTCAATTTGATAACCATTATCTTTAATGTAATCTAAGATTTTTTCTTGATCATCATTAGTTAAATCAAATTGAGATAATTCATCAAATAAAATTCCAGTATCAATAGTTTTGATATCTTCGTTTTCACTTAATAAACGATCTAAGATAGATTTGATTTCTTCAATATCTTCTTTTTCTAATGTGTTATTTTTTAATTCAATTTTTGTATCCATTTTTTACCTCAAAAATTATAATAACGAAAATTATAACATTTTATTATATATATAATATTTTTATTTTTCAAGTACTAAATAAAAAATTTTTATAAACTAAAAATAATAATGATAATAATACCACTAGTTAATAAAATTAATCCTATAATTGATTTTAAAGAAAATTTTTCTTTTAAAAAAATAAAAGATATTAACATAGTTAATAAAATAGAAAGTTTTCCTATTGAATTTACTACTATTGGAGAAGATCCTTCCATATTTAAACTAGCATATTCTAAAAGCCACGCTAATCCTGTAGCAATACCAGAAAGAATTAAAAATATCCAAGATTTAAAACTTATTTTATTACAATTTTTATAATCTTTTCTAATTAAAACAATTGTACCTGCAAAAATAAAGACTACTATTGTTCGATATAAAGTACCTAAATTACTAGGTATTCCTTTTAAACCTATCTTAATAAATAAAGATACTAATGCTGCAAAAACACTAGATAAAATAGCAAATATTAACCATAAAGATGATTTAGAATCATCTTTCTTTTTCTTATCTATCATTAAAATAGTACCTATAAGCATTAAAATCATTGAAATTACTAACATAATAATAGTTAATAAATCTCCATTTTTAGTAGTATCATCAAAAAAGAAAATCATAAATAAAATACTAGTTAAAATAAAACTAGATTTATCAATAGGTGCTACTTTATTAACATTTCCTAATTTTAAAGCTTTATAATAACATAACCAAGAAGCACCAGTAGCAATTCCTGATAAACTTAAAAATAACCAATTCTCTATTGTTAAATCACTTGTAGAATATAATTCACCTGTAATTAAACATAAAATAAAAGAACAAATAATTACTACTCCTGTTCTTATAAAAGTTGCAAAATTAGAATTAACATCTTTAATTCCTATTTTTGCTAATATTGTTGTCATTGATGTAAAAAATGCTGCTAATAATGCTAAAATAATGTAAAACATAAAAATATTTCTATAATAATTATATTTCATAAAGAAAAGCTCACCATAAGATGAGCTTAATTTAATAAATATTTAACCCATCATTCAAGCTTTAGCACCTTATTAATTTTTATAGGTTGCTGACGGGTCAAAGAGCTTGTCTCTCACCGTTCTCTTTATGGTAAATTAATTATATAATTGTTCAAATACACATACAATAATAATTTAATTAATATTTATTAAAATTTATAAATGATATTTTTCTAATTCAATTCCAGGATAAGCATAAGATGTATTATGATAAAATGCCTTTATTATATAATCATCGTCTTCTAATACTTCATTATCCTTAACATTAAAATCTAAATATCCTCTTAATGGAACTTCATAACTTCCTTCTTTATACCAACCATAAAGTTGCATGTGATCTGATACATACCATTTATTATTAAATTTAATAACACCGTAAACGTGATTAGGAATAACTTGGCCAAACATTTGAATACCTTCTAAATCATAAAGCATACGACAAACTGCTAATTGACTATTACAATTAATTGTACCATGATATGGTAATTCTTCAATTAAACCAGAAAAAAGTCCATTATTATTTAAATTATAAGCAGCATTTTTATCTCCTATTGGTATATAATTTGAATAATACTTATTGCATGCTACTAATTTTTCATAATCACTCATTTTATCATTAAAAATATGTCTTGCTATATTTTTATAAATTTTTAAAGTTTTATCAGCAATACTATTTTCTTTAGGAATAACTTTTATTCCTACTGACATCATATAATTCATAATTGTAGGATTAGTAACTCCTTCTTTAACATCTTTATAACTTTGATATTTAAAATCTTCAAAATCATCACTTCTATTATTATTACCATAATCAAAATCTTTAAATGATGCAGTATAATCAAATTTAGAATTATAAACTACATTATCTAAATCATAATATTTCTTTACAATAGTTTCGTGATCATCTAGTGTTATAGTAATGTATCCGTTTTGAGATATTAATCTACAGTCATTATAAGATATTCCATTCCATCCAAACATGTAATAAAAATCATTATTAGCAAAAGATGTATACATAATTATTGAATCTACATAAAAATTATTTAAAGAAGAAATATCTACATTACATTTAAATTTATCATTAGATAACATGTAATATAAAATAGATGGTAATTCAGTTAATTCATTAATTTTATAAATTTTTATAGAATTATTTTTAAAATAATATTCAGGTTCATATAAAAATTGATGTTTATTTAAAAATGTTTCATCCATTTCATCTAAATACATTCCATATAAAGTAATATCTTTTTTAGGTACTATTCCAAAGAAATAATCAAAACAAGTTTTTTCTTTATACCAACCTATTTTTTTATTTCCATCATTTTCTAATAACTTTAAATATTCTTCATTTTTAAATAAATTACATCCATATGGAAGTTTTAATGTTTTATTTTCTCCATTTGGATAAATTAAATTTACATTAACATTATATTCTTCTTCTTTATTATATTTAATTCTATCTGTATACCATAATCTATATTCACCTGTAATTAAATTATTGCTATATAAAGATCCTAAAATATCTTCGCTTTCTACGATTATTTCTTTTAAATTTTTGGTATAAATAGGATCATTATCAAAATACCATTGTTTAATTGTAGAAGGTAAATATAGTTTTTTAGGTAACTTAGTTTCATAAAACATTGTATATTCTAAATTAGTATTTGATAAATCAAGATATGAAAGCTTATTAATATTACTCCAACGAGAATCTAATGCTAATAATTTATCTGGAAATATAATTTCTTCTAAATTAGTAAAATCATTACATATAAATCTTAATTCTAAAGTCTCTATATTAGTGTCTTTTAAATCAAGATATTTTAATTTAGAACAATTATTTATTACATATTGTGAAATAACACTATCATCAATATTTGATTCAAGTTTTAATCTTTCAATATAATTATTATTTATTGAAAGTTTAGCTATTTTAATATTAGAAGGTATATAAACATTTTTATCTTTTCCTTTATATGTAAAATTATAAGTTTTATCAACGTTTACTGAATAATTAAAATCATTTAAATTAAAAACATATTCAAGAATATCATTACAACATATACATTTATATATTGCTTTTTTACCTGTATCTTTTAATAAAATATAATGATGATCTTTATATTTAACTTCTTCTTCATAAATTTTAGTATCACATAATTCACATTTAGTAATCTTGGTAAAAGTATTACAAATTGAATTATCTAAAACTTTTCTTATATATTCTTCTTTTAAAATATGATCTCCATAATTTCCAGATTCTAAATAAGAATATTTACATTTTTTACAAGTATATAAATCAACTTCTTTACTAATACAATTCCCTTCTTTTTGAACACTTATTTCAAATTCATGTTCACATACTTGAGGAGTATCATCTTCTTTTTTATCTTCATTATCATTAGAATCTTCTTTATTATCATTTTCTTTATCTTCAATATTCTCTTTATTATCACTAGTAGAATTAGAACATGAAGATAAAGGTAAAAAAGAAAATAATAATATTGAAATTAAATTAAAAATTCTTTTACTTTTCATAAAAATTCTCCTTTTATTATTTAATTTTAACATTTATATATTAAATATAAAGAAAATTTTATTAAAATTCATAATTTTATATATACTAAAT
>CAVCSZ010000018.1:0-28812 GCA_963605025.1 bacterium
TTATTTAACTAAATTTAAATTTATTAAAAAAATAAGTTCTAATGAAATAAAAGAAATATTTAATGATATTAAATTAAATAAAAATATTAAAAAAGATTTATCTAATGATTATTATTTATTTATTGAATATGGTTATTTAAAAATAGATAAGATATATTCTAATGATTATTATTATGAATTAGATAATAAAGGTAATGATATTTTTAAATTTAATAATAATTCATTATTATTTAATAATATTTTTAATTCTAATAATAAAATAATAATTCATCCTTTAAAAAGAGAAGATAAATATTTATATAAAGGAGAATTAAAAAGTGTATCTAAAATATTTATAGATATGAAATTACCTAAATCATATCGAAATATTTATCCAGGAATTTATTCTTTAAATAACAAATTATTATATATTCCTAGATATCAAAAAGATTTTAAAGAAGGTAATTCTACATTTTTAATTTTCAAATTAGAAGATTTATTAAAATAAAACTTTAATTATTGTTTGAAAAAATATAAAAATGCTATAATATTAAATAGCAAAAAGGAGAAAAATAAATGCAAAAGAAAAAAGTTAATTTATTTAGTATTTTAATATATATTGTTCTTGCTTGTTTTTTAGGTTTCATGATCTATTATCTTGTAGGATTTAATTCAAGTGGTTATAGAAGTGTAAGTACTGAATTAGGTTACAATTATATTTGTAATAAAACTGATAATTATTTAGTTTATGACGCTAGTAGTGTTAAAAATGGTGATAATTTACAAGTTTATTTAACATTAAATGAAAAAGATAATAAAGACAATCAAGTAAAAGTTGCTTTTAGTACTACTTATGATAGTTTCTATACTATTAATGATGGAAATGGTAGAACATTACAAGAAGAAATTGCTTTAGATTTTAAAGAAAATGAATCTAATGGATATTATAAAGATTTAAAAGAAAGTCCTGTTACAAGAGGATATTTAGTAACTAGTAGTGTTTATCAAGAAAATTGGTTAATTACTTGGTTACCTACAATTATTTCTACTGTTGTTACAATTGCAATTGCATTCTTATTCTTTAAGGTTTTAATGAATAGTGCAGGTGGAAATTCTAAAGCATTTGATTTTAATAAATCTACTGCTAGAAGAGTTGATGATTCAAAAGTAAAATTTGATGATGTTGCAGGTTGTGATGAAGAAAAAGCTGAACTTGTTGAAGTTGTTGATTATTTAAAAGATCCAAAGAAATTTACTAAATATGGCGCTAAATTACCAAAAGGTATTTTACTTGTTGGACATCCAGGTACTGGTAAAACTTTACTTGCTAAAGCAGTTGCTGGAGAAGCTGGAGTTCCTTTCTATTCTATTTCAGGAAGTGATTTCGTTGAAATGTTTGTTGGTGTTGGTGCAGGAAGAGTTAGAGATTTATTCAAAACTGCAAAACAAAATGCTCCATGTTTAATTTTTATTGATGAAATTGACGCTGTTGGAAGACAAAGAGGCGCTGGTTTAGGCGGAGGAAATGACGAAAGAGAACAAACTTTAAACCAATTATTAGTTGAACTTGATGGTTTTGAAGAAAATAGTGGAATTATCGTCATGGCTGCTACAAATAGAGATGATGTTTTAGATCCTGCACTTTTAAGAGCTGGACGTTTTGATAGAAAAATTACTGTTTCATTACCTGATAAAAAAGGTAGAGAAGCTATATTTAAAGTTCACGCTAAAAATAAAAAATTAGATCCTTCAATTGATTTTGAAATGATTGCTAAAAGAACTGTTGGTTTCTCAGGTGCTGATATTGCAAATATCTTAAATGAAGCTGCTATTTTAGCAATTAGAAATAAAAGAGAAAATATCACAATTGCAGATATTGATGAAGCAATTGATAGAAGAATTGCAGGTCCTGCAAAATCTTCTAGAGGTATTACTGAACAAGAAAGAATTAGAATAGCATATCATGAATCAGGACACGCTATTATTGGTATTGTTTTACCAAATGCTGATGTAGTTAGAAAAATCACTATTATTCCTAGAGGAAATACTGGTGGACATGTTTTAATGGGACCTGAAGAAGATAGATTCTTATTAACTAAGAAAGAATTAGAAGCTGAAATTTGTGGATTACTTGGAGGAAGAGTATCAGAAGAATTATTCTTTGATGATGTCTCTACTGGTGCAAGTAATGATATTGAAAGAGCTACACGTATTGCTAGATCAATGGTAGTTGAATATGGCATGAGTGATTTAGGTCCTATTCAATATGAACAAGCTTCTGGAAATGTTTTCTTAGGAAGAGATTATAATAATACTACTAAAAACTTCTCAGTATCAGTTGCAGATCAAATTGATAAAGAAGTTAGAAAAATTATTGATGAAGCACATGATTTAGCAGTTAAAATTATTACTGAAAGAAAAGCTGATGTTGAATTAATTGCTAAAACATTACTTGATAAAGAAACAATTACTGAAGAAGAAATTTCTTATTTATTAGAAAATAGAACATTAAAGAAAGAAGAAACAGTTACTTCTAATGCTACTACTCAAGAAAATAAAGAAGAAAATAAAGATACTTCTATAGTAGATGCAAATGAATCTAGTAAAGAAGAAATTAAAGAACCTTCTATTGAAGATGTAGTTGAATCTAGTAAAGAAGAAAATAAGGAAGCTTCAAAAGAAGAAAATAATTCTTCTAATGAAGAAAATAAATAATGGGTTTTAAAATTAAAAACATTAATATAGAAGGAAAAGTTATTCTAGCTCCAATGGCTGGGGTAACTTCTTTTTCTTATAGAAAATTCTCAAGAAAATTTTTTAATGGTTTAACTTATACTGAAATGATTTCAGATTGCGGTTTAAATTATCATAATGAAAGAACTTTTGATATGTGTTATCAAGATGGAAAAGATCATCCTTTAGCGCTTCAATTATTTGGAGGTTCTAAAGAAACTTTACTTCAAGCAATTGATGAAATAGAAGCAAGATTTGATTATGATATTTTAGATTTAAATTTAGCATGTCCTGTTCCTAAAGTTACTAAATCTAATGGAGGCAGTAGCTGGTTAAAAGATGTTGATTTATTAAAAGATATGGTAAGTAGTGTTGTTAAAAAATCAAAGAAACCAGTAAGTTGTAAAATTAGATTAGGATATAATGAAATTAATGTTTACGAAGTTGCAAAAGCATTAGAGGAAGCAGGTGTTTCTTTTTTATGTATTCATTGTAGAACTAAAAAAGAGTTATATAGTGGATTACCTCATTATGATGCAATTAAAGATTTAAAAAATATTATTTCTATTCCTTTTGCAGTAAGTGGAAATATATTTACTTTAGAAGACGCAATTAAAGCATATGAAATTACTAAATGTGACGCAATTGCAGTAGCTAGAGGTGGTGAGGGACATCCATTATTAATTCAAAATATTAATAATTATTTTGAAGGTAAAAATGAATTTATAGAAGAAACAAAAGAAAAACAAGTAGAATATTTAAAAGAATATGCATCAATGTTAAAAGATGAAATTGGTGATTCAAGAGCATGTAGTGTTTTAAAAGGAATAGCACCTAAATTCTTAACTAATTTTAATGATTCTAAACCTTATAGAAGTGAAATAACATTAAAAATTAAATGTATTAATGATTTATTTGATATTTTAGATAGATATTTACTTGAAACTAGTAAATAAGTAGAAAAATTATTGTTTTTTATATATAATAAAAAAGAAAATTAAAGGAAGTTTTAATATGGAAGAAAAATTAACTGATCAAGAAAGAGCAAGACGTGATAAATTAAATAAATTAGTAGAAGCTGGAGTTAATCCTTGGGGTTCAAAATTTGAAAGAACAGATACTACTCAATCAATTATTGAAAAAGCTAGTGGTAAAACAAAAGAAGAATTAGAAGCAAATCCAATTCATGTTGTTTTAGCAGGTAGAATTATGCTTTTAAGAAAAATGGGTAAATCATCTTTCTTAAATATTCAAGATAAATTCGGTAAAGCTCAAGCTTTTATTTCTATTCAAACAGTAGGTGAAGAATCATATTCTATTTTTAAATTATGTGATACTGGAGATATCGTAGGTCTTGGTGGTAATTTAATGTTAACTGATACAGGAACATTAACTTTAAGAGTAGATAAATTTACATTTTTAACTAAATCTTTAAGACCATTACCTGAAAAATTCCATGGTTTAAGTGATGTTGAAGAAAGATATAGACATAGATATGTTGATTTAATTATGAATGAAGACGCTAAAAGAACAGCATTACAAAGACCTCAAATTATTAGAGGAATCCAACATTATTTAGATGATAGAGGATTCGTTGAAGTTGAAACTTCAGTACTTCAACCTATTTTAGGTGGTGCTAATGCTAGACCATTTATTGCACATCATAATGCTTTAGATAAAGATTTCTATTTAAGAATTGCTACTGAATTACCATTAAAGAAATTAATTGTTGGTGGTCTTGAAAAAGTTTATGAAATCGGTAGATTATTTAGAAATGAAGGTATGGATACAAGACATAATCCTGAATTTACTACAATTGAACTTTATGAAGCTTATGGAGATTTATCTTCAATGAGAGAATTAAGTGAAAACTTAATTAGACATTTAGTAAAAGATGTATTAAAGAAAGATAAACTTGTTTATCAAGGTAAAGAATTAGATATTGAATCTGAATTTAGATGGGTAGATATGTCTGATTTAGTAAAAGAAAAAACTGGTTTAGATTTTAAAGGAAATATTTCTTTAGAAGACGCTAAAAAAGCATGTCTTGATAGAAAAATTAAAGTAGAACCACATTGGACAAGTCAAGGTTATTTCTTAAATGCTTTATTTGAAGAATGTTGTGAAGCTGATTTAATTCAACCTACATTCGTATGTCATCATCCAATTGAAATCTCTCCATTAACTAAAAAGAGTGATGATCCAAGATTTACAGAAAGATTTGAATTATATATGAATGGTTGGGAAATCGCTAATGCATATAGTGAATTAAATGATCCTATTGATCAAAAAGAAAGATTTAAAGCTCAATTAGCTGCTAAAGAATTAGGAGATGATGAAGCTAACGAAATGGATTATGATTTCTTAGAAGCAATGGATTATGGTATGGCTCCTACTGGTGGTATTGGAATTGGTATTGATAGATTATGTATGTTATTAACAGATCAACCATCAATTAGAGAAGTCATTTTATTCCCTACAATGAAAGATCAAAAATAAATTATATTATTATTAAGAGGTTATTAATTAATAATCTCTTTTTAATTTAAGTAAATTATATTTACATTAAGAATAAATACCTTTTACAAATATTAAAATATAATATGTAAAAGATATTTTTATTTAATTTTTTAATTATTATTTTATAATTTAAGTAATTTAAGGAGAATATTTATGGATGATAAATTATCAAATAGATTAGTAGAATTTAGAAATAAAAAAGGATGGAATCAAGATGAATTAGCATCTAAATTAGATGTATCTAGACAATCTATTTCTAATTGGGAGAATGGTTCTAGTACTCCTAGTATAGAATTTATTAAGAAATTAGCAGCTTTATATGAAGTATCAATTGATGATTTATTAGATACTGATAAACCTATTGAAGATTGTTATAAAAAAGAGAATAAATGTAAAAATAATCATGTTAAAATTAATAAAGATGGTATTAAAGTAGATGATAAAGATAATTCAATAGATATAGAATGGGATAAAGAATGGGGTGCTAAAATAAAAGATTGTGTAGATTCAGAAATTATTGATCAAGAAATAGTTATTGATGATAAAGATATTAAAAAGAAAAAGAAAGCTTTATATAAATCAATAGAAGGCACTATTAATTTAGTATTACTATGTATTTCTATTATTACTTATTTAATTTTAGGTTTCTTATTAAAAGATGGATGGAAGAATTATTGGGTATTAATTATATTTTCTTTTATACCTGGAGAAATATTTTCTTCAATTGCTAATAGAAAACCAAGTAGTTTCCCTATTATATTTATAAGTTTAGGAATTTATTTAACATTAGGTACATTTTTAAATTTATGGCATCCTTATTGGATAATATTATTTTCTATTCCTTTATATTACATGATATTAAGTTCTATTAAATCTATTATAAGAAATTTTAAAAAGAGTAAAGAATAAGATTATTTAATCCTTTAGAAGAGAATTCTAAAGGATTTTTTATTATCTTTAATAATTATTAATGAATGATAGTTAATCTATTATTAATAATTTTATATATAAAAATAAGAGAAAAATGTTAACAATAATTAACTTATTTAATAAAAAAGAAAAATATTTTTAAAAATTTTAAATTTATATAAAATTAAAAAAAATAGCATATTTATCGTATTTATTTTAATTCATATTATAATTTAATTAAAAATAAATTACAAAAAATAAAAAAAAGTTAAAAAAGTTCTTGCATTTAGTTTTATTTACCTTTACAATATTGAGGCTGGCTTAAGAAAGCTAGAGAAAAAATAAAAAAAGTTCTTATTTATATTCGGAGGAAATTATTATGAAAAAGAAATTATTTATTGGTACAATTGTTCCATCAATCGCTGCTTTAGGTGTTATTGGTTCAGGATTTGCATTATGGATCTTTGATGATTCAAATACTGCTACAGGTACAGGTTCAGTTAACTTAACAGTTGAAAAAGCTGTTTCAGTTGGTTCAATTGAAGTTACTGGTTCTACATTATTAAAATTAGATCAATCTGTAACAGAATTAAATTCAAAAGGTTTAGGTGCTCATTTCGTTATTGGAAATAATGAAACTGCTCATCAAAAAGCTACATATACATTCTCAAGCGATGATGACTATGTTATTGGTTATGAAGAAGGTAATACAGATATTACATTCACTACTACAATTACAGTTCCTACAGCTTTAAATGAATATGTTACTTTAAGTGCTGAAAATTTAAGTAAATCAAGTAATGTTTATACATATACTTTCAAAGCATCAGAAGTTGAAAATTTTGATGTAAATAGCCAAGTTATGTTTGATTTCGCTGATGTTAAAGTTGCATATGCTGAAGGTAAAGAACCATCATCATTAACTGCTTATAAAGAATTCAAAGACGCTGTTAAAGATTGCACAATCAGTGTTAACTATTCAGCAGTTGTTTCAATCAACGCTTAATTAAATTAATATATTCGTTCTATTTAAGAAAAGATCCTAAATTAATTTAGGTCTAAAGATGATATATCTTTAAATAAGAACTTGATATATAGAAAAAAGGAGATTTAAATCTCCTTTTTTCATTTATTTATTATTTTTAATAATATAATTAATTACTTTAGCACCATCACTAGTAGCAGTTACTATTTGTCTTAAATCTTTTTTAATTACATCTCCGATTGCAAATACATTCTTAGAAGATGTTTCATAATTTTCATTTACTAATAAATATCCATTTTCATTATCTAAATTTAAATCTTTAATAAATTCTAATGAAGGTTTACTTCCTATGTAAATAAATAATCCATCACAAGATATATTATTAATTTCTTTAGATTCAATATTTTCTATATCTATACTTTCTAAAGAATTATCTCCATATAATTTAGTAATTATAGAATTTTTAATATGAGTAACATTATTTAAAGATTTTAACTTATTTATATTAGATAATTCTCCTCTTAAATCATGTCTAGAGATAATTATTAATTCTTTTACTAAATTAGATAAATATAAAGCTTCAGAGATTGCACTATTACCACCTCCATATACTACTACTTTTTTATCTTTATAAAATGATCCATCACATGTAGCACAATAAGAAATACCTCTTCCTAAATATTTATATTCATCTTCTATATTTAAATTATTTTCTTTAGTGCCACATCCTAATATTATTTTATTTACTAAATATTCATTTTTATTAGTAATTACTAAATATTTATCATTATTTTTATTAATAGATAATACTTCTTCTCTTGAAAAAGGAATATTTAAATCTTTTATTTGTTTTCTAAAAGTAAGTGCTAAATCACTACCTGATATATTTATTACTCCTGGATAATTTTCTAATTCATAAATATCTATTACTTTTCCTCCAATAGCATTCTTTTCTATTAATAATATATCTAAATTAGCTCTTTTAGCGTATATTGCAGCACTTACTCCACTAGGACCTGCTCCTATTATTAAAATATCTATATTTTTCATTTATATACCTCTTATATATAAATAATTTTATCAAAATATTTAATAATTTAAAAATCTTATACATTATTAAAAAAATAATTATTTAAATACTTTATTAAGTAAAATTATTTTATAATATATAAATAAAAGAGGCTTATTTATATGGATTTAAAAGAAAAGAAAATAAATGGAGAAATAGTATTTAAAGGTAATTTATTAGAAGTACATAAAGATGAAATATTATGTCCTAATGGAAATAAAGCATATAGAGAATATATTGATAAAATACCTGCTAGTGCAGTTTTAGCAAAATTAGATAATAAATTTATCTTTGAAAGACAATTTAGATATCCTTATAATGATGTATTAATTGAAGTTCCAGCAGGTAAATGTGATTTAAATGAAGATCCTTTAAATACTGCTAATAGAGAACTTGAAGAAGAAACAGGATATAAATCTAATAATATAAAATATTTAGGAAAATGTTATCCAAGTGTAGCATACACTAATGAAGTAATTAATTTATATTACGCTACTGATTTAATTAAAACTCATACTCATTTAGATGAGAATGAATTTGTAGAAGTATTTTATTTAACTGAAGAAGAAATTATAGAAAAAATTAAAAATGGAGAAATAAGTGACGCTAAAACTGTTCAAGTTTTTGCACTTTATTTATTAAATAAGGATAATTTATAATGGGAATAATATTTACTAGGGATAAAAAAGAAAAATTAATTAATAAATTATATAATTCTTTTTATGAAAAAGAGAATTTATTAACTAATATAAAAATAGATGATTTAACATGTGATTCAATAATTGTTACTAAAAAAGGTATATTTTTATTTAAAATATTTATAAATAATGAAGAATTATCTAAATTTAGTTTAAAAGATGATTTATGGACTATAGATCATAATATTTCAATAGAGAATCCTGTTAAAGAATTAGGAATATTTAAAGATAAATTAATTAATGTTTTAAATGATCCAAGTTTATCTAAATTTATTTATATATGTCCTATTTTTAATAAATTAGATAGAGATTATGAAGAAATAATATTTACTTTAAAAGGATTTAAAAAATATATTGATAAATTAGAATTTATTTTTAATAATGAAGAAATAAATCACTATACAGAATTAATTAAAAATATATCTAAAGAATAGAAATATTTTTAATATTCAATTATAATTTTAATTATGAAAAAAAGAAAATATATATTATTTATTTTATTTAGTTTAATTTTGACTTCATGTTCTAGTTCTATCTTTCCAGAATATAATTTAGATCCTAATATTGATTATTCTACTTATAATGAATATAAGTTAGATAATTTTAATAATTTATATTCTCAAGAAGAAGATATATATGCAGTTTATGTTTATAATACTGATTGTAATATATGTAGTAATTTAAAAAATACTATTTTAGGTTATTTAGGAGAATATAAATCAAATACTAGAAGATTAAAATTATATTTATATAATTCTTATAGACTTAAAGATGAAAATATAAATTATTTAAAAGAATTACCTAGTGATTATTCTTCTATTGATGATTATGTTAGTAAAAAAGTACCTACTAAAGTTGAAGACACTTTAGTAGATGGAGTACCTTCTTTATATGTAATTAGACTTAATAAATTAATAGAATTAAAAGAAGGATATGATGGCGCTAAATACTTATTTAATAATACATATGATTCAAGAAGTTATGATATAGTTAAAGATTATTATCTAGATGATTTAGATAAATTTTATACTTTATCAAATAATGAATATATAATTTATTTATATTTCAAAGAATGTCCATTTTGTATGCAAATAAGAACATATATTTATGATTATTTATTAAATGATCATAATATTCCTTTATATTTATTTAATATGAATAGTTTTACTACTAATGAAGGAAAAGAAAATAGATCTAAATTTAATTATTTAAAAGATTTAAATCAAAATGAATTTACTAAATTTGTAGAAACTTCTATTAATAATGGAGTAAATAAAGTAGAAGACACTCCATTTAAATATGTACCTGCTTTATATTTTGTTAAAAATAATAAATTATCTAGATTAGAAACAGGTGCAGATACAATTCCAGATGTTTTAAAATCATTAAAATAAGCAATTACTTAAAAGTAGTTGCTTTTAATTTGCTCTATTATTTACAAAAATGTAAAATAATTTAACATAATTGTTGACACATAATAAACTTTAATATAAAATATTATCATAAATAAAGAACGAATTTATTTAAAGGTTAGATGAAAAATGCATAAAAATTATTTTAAAGAAATTTTAGAATTATATAATCTAAAATCTTCAGACTTATCTCGAATTTGCGAATATGATCGATTAGCAATAAACCGTTTAATTGAAGGAAAAGCTCTTCAAGTTCAACTTAATCTTGTTAAAAAACTATCAAATGTTTTAAATTTTTCTATTGGCTTCATTTTAGATAATGAAGTTAATAACGCGATTAAAATTCAATCATTAAATGATTCTAGAATTTTTTATATCAATTATTATGATTATATTACTTTAAGATTATTAAATATTATTGAAGACAAATTTGATGGTAAAAAAATTGAACATATTTTAAACGAGGAATTCATTCATTTATTTAATTCACTAGAAGATTTTGAAAATAAAGTTCATCTTTTAAATAAAGATAAACTTAAATTAAAATTAACTGATTTGATTTTATTGCCCACATCAAATAAGACTTATTTTAATAAAAAAATTGAAACTTCTTATAGTGATTTATTAAAATATATTGATGAATATATTTTTGGAGAAAAATAAATAATTATTAATTAATACTTTAAAACTGGAGGGTTATTTTTTAAAATAAAAGAATGGAAATCAAAGAAAGAGAGAAATATTTATTTCATAAAAAATGTTTATTAGTACTATTATATCTTTATTACATCAATGACATTGGTTATAAAGATATAAATTTTAGATCTTTTGGGTTTCATTTTGATCCAAAATGTGATTATAAAGTAATTGTAAATTCAAAAAAAGATCACGTTCATAAATATATCGTTCATATTTATACTTCTCTATCTAAAGTTAATTTAGAAACTTTAGATGTTATGGGAAACATTAATTTTATTAAAGTTAAATCATTAAAAAATGATGATTTTTATATTCCAGAAGCAGGTCTAAATGTATATTTGGATGAATCAAATTTTTTAGCTGTTGGTTATATTGAAGGTAAAAAAATCAATTATTCTTTAAAACCTGAAGAAAAATCAATTGTTGGAGATGATTTACTTTATCATTTAAATAAAGATAAGAAAAATGATAATGAATCATTTATCATGTTTTTATTAAAACTTTATACATTCCGTTTAAATGTTGATTTAGTAATTGGAGCAGGAATTAATGTTGATTATGGAGTTAAAGATTGGAAACGACTCGTTGATGCTTTAAATTCAACTTTTTATAATCAAGATATTAACCGTATTAATGAAATCAAACATTATGTTGGAAGTGAATTATTTGTTAATGGTAAAGTTTTAAAAACATCAGGATTTGACACATATAAGGAATTAAATAATGAAATTTATTTAGTTAATTTTAATGATGAAAATAAAAAGAGCTTTTCTACTACTGAAACTAGTTTATATGCTTTAGTAGAATATCTTGAAAATCATAAAGAAACCGAAGTTTTAACTTACAATTATGATACTAATTTGGAATATTTATTAAGAAAAAAAGAAATTATTTATAATACTATTTTTGATGAATATGCATTTACTAATAAAGATAGTAAATCAATTAATATTTATCACGTTCATGGACTTTTACCTTATAATAAATATAACGAAACTAGATATATCAATTCTTTAATATTTAATGAATCTGATTATTATTATTTATATAATAATCCATATTCTTGGAACATTTCTAAACAATTACATGATTTCACTTTTAAATGTTGTGTTTTTGTTGGCATTTCTTTAACTGATCCTAATATGAAAAGATTACTTGAAGTAGCTTCAAATAATCTCAAATTTAATTTTATTTTCATGAAAAAAGAAAAAGGATTTAAAGACTCAACATTAAAAGATGTTACCAATTATTTCTTCACCTATGATTTAATTACTATCTGGGTTGATGATTATAGTGAAATTAACAATTGGTTAAGTAATATTTAATTATCTTAAATGGAAATCAACATTATTGCTTGAATCATTAGTTTCAACGATAATTTCAGTTTTATCATTATAAATTGATGAATCTTTTGTAGAGACTTCTTGAATATTTAAAATATATTCATTAAAATTTTGTTTTTTCTTAGTAACTAACATCATTGTTAAAGAAATAAATAAAGGAATTCCAAAAGTAAATATTGATAAAATGAATTCTAAAAAATAAAATGTAACAAATTTTAATAAATATTGTTTAATTGTCAGATTGTATAAAGATGAATTAACAAATCCAATGTTATAAATTAACATTCCTATCGTTTTTCTACCCTTTTTAAAAATAAAAGGAGGTATAAAAAATACAATTAATGATGAAATAAAAACTGAGACGGGTATATTAATATAAAAGGTTAAAACTTGAATGTATCTAGTACCTTCATAATATTCTTTAATTTCACTTGAAAGAAAACCATTTCCATAAGTATCAATAAAAACAGTGTAACAAGATTCAATATATGAAGAAATTGGTATTGAATAAGCAGTGTTTTTAATAATATTATTTTGATCATCTTTAATAAATAAAGGGTAATTATTATATTTTAATGAATCTTTTAATCTAAATTCATCATAACTATTTTTTGCTTTTAAATAACTTTTTTCGTTATAATTTTTTAAATAATTAAAGAAATTATCTAAATGTAACAATAAATATTCTTCTTTTTTAGAATCTGACATTTTTTTGTCTTGATAAATAAAAGTCGAAACGTTAATGATTGTATCATCCGTTTTCTTTGTATATAAAGATGAATTAAGTCTAATTTCATCTAAATTATTTCTTACTTCATTATATTTAGGAATAGAAGAATAAATTGAATTTATTGAAACAAAACAAATTAAAGACAATAAACACACTAAAAAACCATCCACTATTCTAGAAAATAGTCTTCTAGTTAATGTTGGTCGATAATACGATACTTCTATTTTATTACTCTCCATATCCTTTTCCTCGATAAATTTCTTCAAGCGATTCATTAGTTATCAAAATTGAATTACTTGATAATTCTTTTAAAGTTTTATTAAAAGAATTAAATAATAATATAAATAAATTAATTAAAATATAAACTATTGATAAACATGAAATAATTAAAAAATGCATATAATTAAATAATGAGTAGAAACCCATATAAATAATTCCTATAAAAAATATAGTAGACAATGACATTAATAAATTGTTAGCAATTATTACAATGTATTTACTTCTTTTTATAAATTCAAAATTATTAATATTGATTCTTTTTAATTTTAAAACATGTTCTACAAGTGTAGATCTATCTTTAAAAAGTAATGGTATTAAACAATAATAAATTAAGAAAGTAATTACAAAAGAAATTGTAATATTGATTGAATTAAAAACAAAATTATAATTGCTATTTTCGTTAATTACATTTGTTAATTCAATATAGCTATTATTTTTATAAGATAAATCATTTAGTGAAATATCATTTAACATGTAATTATATAATTTAACAAAAACACCACTTCTAAATTGAGATAAATATTGTCTTCCAACAGCACTTAAAGAATCGGTAGAATCAAAATAAGGTGCAAAATATTCGTTATATTCACTTTTTAAAACTACTTCATTATTATTGATTTCAAAATATGAACCTCCAATAGAATTATATTTATCCATTACTTCATTTATAGGTGTTTTATTATTTAAATCTTTAAAATAATGTAAAATAGGGTCTTTATTTTCATTTTTAACATAACTTTTTAAAAAATAATCAAAAGTTGTATCTAATGATGAATCAAAATTGTATTTATTATCATCTTCATAAAATAATAATTCATTATTATAAAGAATATCCATTCTTTGATTAATTGTATTTAAATTTGAATTTAAACGAGATGAGTAATTTGTAACAGCACTAGCAATATTAAATACTACTAATTGAAACATAGTAATAGCGATTATATAAAACATTAAAAGATCACCTAAAAAACATAAGATTCTTTTAATTTTACCTGCTGGATAAATATCAATAACATTTTCTTTATTCATATTTAATATTTTATTAAAAAAAACTAAATATTCATAATTAAAATTAAACAAATTCAATAATTTATATTAAATTCTAAAAATAAAATAATTATTTTTTCAATTGTTGAAAGGAAAGAGAAAACTCTTTATAATATATATAATATGAAAAGCGGGTTATTTTTAAAAGCTATATCTAGTTTAATTGTAGTCTCAACTCTATGCAGTTTTACTAAGGCTTCTAATAATGAAGAATCTTCTTTAAATAACATTAACGATAATATAAATTCTAATTATGATATTAACGAAGAATCTACATTAAGTGATGATTTAACTGTTACTTTACAAAGTTATACAAGAACAACAGTTTCTCATTCTTTACAATTTAGAGTTGCATTAAAAAACAGTGACGCTAATTATTATATTGGTTATTATGAAAATAATAATAATTATGCTGCTGAATTAAAATATAATGTTTATGACGAAAATAATAATTTAAAAGGTAGTTATTCTACTGCAATTGTTAAAAAATCAAATCATGGTATTGGTAATTATTTAGGTGCTACAACATTTAATGGATATTGCGATATTGATTTACCAGGAAATTATTATATTGATACTAAATCTGTTGAATTAATTAATTGTTATAAAGCAGAATTGAAATTTGATAATAATGGAACATTAATTAGTAGAGATCCTACATTAAATAGTCCTTCAAAATTTGAATGTGTAGAAGCAAAATCATTTGTTTCAAGAGACTTAAGTAAATTTTTAGATTTAGAATTTAAAAGTTATGCAGAATATGATAATTATTTAGCATTAACTGTTAAAGCTAAAAATTATGGAAAAGAATTATATTCAAATGGCTATTTAGGAGATGTTGCTACTAGCTTATATCAAAAAAATAAAGATAACATTGAAAATGGTACAGTTAAAATTAGAACTAGATTATCACTTGGTGGAGATAGCTTCTTAAAAGTTTATGATAAAAATGGTGTTGAACATACTATTTCTACTACAACTGGAGATTTAAAATATTATGATGATGAAGGAGAATCTACATTCATCTTAGAAAATTTTAAAGCTAATGAAATAAGTTCTTTCCAAATTTGTGCTGCAAGTGTTTCTGTTGAATTATTCAATACTACTACTAGTAAAATTATTGCTCGTAGTACAGTCACTACAAGATTTGGTGTAATTGATTTCAAAATGGAAGATGTTAAAGATTTAGATGGAAACGTAATCGTAAATAGAGTTAGTACATCTAAAGTCACAAATTATAATAAAATATTTGTTATCTTCGCTATCGGACTTGTAGTTGTTTATGCTTTAGTTGCATTCATTTATTATTTACATTTAAAAAATAAAGATAAAAAGAGTGAATTTAAGGTTTTAAATAATAAACAATTTATAAAAGTTAATCTTATCGGATTTATTTTCTTAGAATCATTATTAGTAGATATTTTATATATTGTTGCAAGATCAACTGGATTTAATAATTCATTGACAGTATTTAATCCTCTTGATTGGATTATTTGCTTAACTAGTGTTATTTGTATTTGTTTAGGTGGTTATTTCATTAAATACTACTATAATTCATTTAAGAGTTATCGTGAAAAGAAAGCTCGTGAAAAATTACATTTAAATGCTGAAACAAGCGATGATGGTACAAATTAATTATAAATGGAGATAATTTATGGAAATTAGAATTAAAAATTTAACAAAAGTATTCCCTGGAGATCCAAAAAAACATAGAAAAGATACAGTAGCTGTAAATAATTTAGATATTACTGTTCCTGATGGTAAATTAATTGGTTTACTTGGTCCTTCAGGATGTGGTAAATCTACTACTTTATATATGCTTTCTGGATTAGAAAATCCTACTAGTGGTGAAATTTGGTTTGGTGATGAAGAAGTCACTAATTTAGCTGCTGAAAAAAGAGGAATTGGCTTAGTTTTCCAAAATTACGCTTTATATCCTCACATGACTGTTTATAAAAATATTGAATTTCCTTTAACTAATTTAAAAGTTGAAGTACCACTTGAAAATTTCTTTGATTATAAATTTAAATTAGAATATGAATTACAAAGCGATGATGTGGCAAGTGGAATTGTTAAATCTTTACATTCTTTAGGTGGAAAGCTTGGTATTAAAAATGTCGATTTAAAAGAAAAAGTTAATGATAATTTCTTATCAATCGATTGTGAATTAAAAAATGTAAGTGAAGGTAACGCTAAATTATATTTAGAAAATGTTACTAAAGTTGTTCCTTTTGAAGTTAGTGCTCCAGAAGTCGTTCAAACTCAAGAAGCTTTATTTGATGTTTCATTTAGAACAAAATTTGAAATTGAAGAATCAAAACAAGTTTTTAAAGGCGCATTATCATATGAATTTAATGATAAATTAAATGATGTTGAATTAGGTGAATTTTCTAAAGATATTCAAAATAAATTTAAAGAAAACGGTGTTAAATTAACATCATTTGTTATTAGTGAAGTTAATGGAATATTCGTCATGTTCTCTCAATTTGATTATTCTTCATTAAGTTCTGTAAATGCATTAAAATCAAGTTTAAATGAAAAATATAAATTAAATAACGAACAATTAAAAATTTCTGAATTTAAAGTTGAAGGAATTGATAAAGAAATTAAAAACGAATTAAAGAAAGTTAACGTCAAACATAAAGATTTTAAAGTATTTAATTCTGAAGATGGTATTAAATTATTCTTCAAAATTAAGAAAATCACAGATTCTAAAATTAATGAAGTCGAATCTTTATTAAAAGATTTCTTAAAAGTTGATTCAGTTGAAGTTAAAAAGACTCCTGCTTTAGCATATAGATTATTAACTAAAGAAGAAAGAAGAAAAATTGTTTTAGAAACTTCTAAACTTGTTCAAGTTGATGAATATTTAGATAGAAAACCTTCTCAAATGAGTGGTGGTCAACAACAAAGAGTTGCTATTGCTAGAGCTTTAGTTAAACGTCCAAAAGTTTTATTACTTGATGAACCTTTAAGTAACTTAGACGCTCGTTTAAGATTAAAAACTAGAGAAGAAATTAGAAGAATTCAACGTGATACTGGTATTACTACAGTATTCGTTACTCACGATCAAGAAGAAGCTATGTCTATTAGTGATCAAATTGTTGTTATGAAATTAGGTGAATTCCAACAAATGGATTCTCCTCAAGAAGTTTACAACAATCCTACAAACTTATTCGTTGCTCAATTCTTAGGTACACCTCCAATTAATGTATTCAATGGTGAAATTAGAGATAATGGCATTTATATTGGTAATGATTTAGTTTATAGAGCTAATAATAATCTTGAAAATCAAAAAGTATTCGTTGCTATAAGACCTGAAGGCTTCGAATTATTAGAAAATGATGCTGAATGCAAATTAACAGCAAAATGTGATTCAATTCAAGTTTTAGGTAGAGATTTATCTTTAATATGTTTAAATGATAATTGCACTAAGGAAAATTTCAAAGTTATCATTCAAGATGAACAAAAAGAACATATTGGAGATATTAAATTAAGTTTAAAACGTGGTAAATTCTTTGTCTTTGGAGAAGATGAAAAACGTATTGAGGTCGAATAATGGAAAGTGCTAGTGTCACTCAAAAAACATTCGTTGATAATCGTTTAGGCGAAGTTAGCGAAGGTTATAATGAAGATAAAAAAGTATTAGTGCGCTTTCTTTCATCTTCAAAAAAATCAAAAGAATATAAAGTAACTGGTGTTAAAAATGCTGAAAGTTCAAATAACTGGAGAGCATGGTTATATTTAGCTCCTGTTCTTGTTTTAATGGCAGTATTCCTTATTTATCCTTTAATTAATACAGTCTTTATTTCATTTATGAAAAATTATGACTATATTAAAGGTACATACGATGGATTTACTTTAGATAATTATGGTGCAATTTTAGGCTTAACTGAAATTAATGGAGGAGCTTATGAGTCACGTATTCTAGAATACGCTATTCCTAATACTTTCTTCTTAGTATTTGCAACGGTTATTCCTTCAATATTAATCGCATTATTAATTTCTGTTGCATTAAACTCAATTAAATGGTTCCAAAAAGTTTTACAAACTATATTCTTCCTTCCATATGTTACTAATACTATTGCGGTTGGTATGGTTTTCTCTGTTTTATTTGACGCTAATGGTGTCATTAACTTCATATTTGGAATCACTGGTAAACAATGGATTTATGGCGCATCTAGATGGGACGCAATGCTTCCTTTATGTATTTACATCATTTGGTCTTCTTTACCATTTAAGATTCTTGTTTTCCTTTCAGGTTTACAAGGAATTGATAAACAATATTATCAAGCTGCAAAAATTGATGCTGCTCCAAGATGGAAAGTATTAACTAGAGTTACAATTCCTCTTCTTGGTCCTCAAATTCTTTATATTATGGTCACTTCATTTATTAGTGCATTTAAAGAATATTCATCGATTGTAGGTTTATTTAATGGTCCTGGTACTACTTCTGGTACTTATGAGTTATATACTATCGTTTATTATATTTATGATAATTTAAATACTCATACTTCATTTGCAGCAGCTGCTGCTGTCTTACTCTTCATTGTTATTTTGATATTTACATTTATTCAAATGGGTGTATCAAAGAAGAGAGTTTATTATTAATATCAAGGAGGTTTATATGGAAAATAGTATTTCAAAAGAATATATAGACTTTAAAAAAGTTGATGTTGGTAATAGTGAAGTTGTTTTATGTATCAAAGAAGGTAATCAAACTGTTAAAACACTTCAAAAAACAGAAAAAATTGGTAAATTTATATCAACAATTATTACATATGCATTAATTATTTTCTTAGCATTAATTGTTGTTTTCCCATTTTATTGGATGTTAATTACATCATTAAAAATTAATGATGAAATTATTCAATCCAACCAAACATTCTTCCCTACTATTGTTATGTGGACGAATTATGTTTATGTTTTCAGTGCATTTGATTTTTCTACATACATGTGGAATACAATTGTAGTTGCTATATTTTCTACAATTGGTACATTGTTAACTACAATATTTGCTGCATTTGCATTCTCTAGACTTCAATTTAAAGGAAGAGAAGCATTATTCATGGTATTTTTAATGACTATGATGATACCTGGTGAAATGATGGTTATTTCTAACTATATTACAGTTGCTTCATTCGGCTGGGTTGGAGAAAATTCTTCATTAATTGATGCATATGCTGCAATGATTGTTCCTTTCTGGGTAAGTGTTTTCCACATTTACTTATTAAGACAAAATTTCAAACAAATTCCTAACGAATTATATTTAGCTAGTAAAGTTGATGGAAAGAGCGATTGGAATTATTTATGGAAAGTTATGGTTCCACTTGCAGCTCCTACATTAATTTCTATTACAATTTTAAAATTCATGGGAACATGGAATTCATATGTTTGGCCAAATTTAGTTACTGCTAATAATGAATCATATAGATTAATTTCTAATGGTTTAAGAGGATCAAGTTTCGTTGATGCTGAAAGCGGACGTACTGAATATGGTTATCAAATGGCTGCTACTGTTTTAGTTACAGTTCCATTATTCTTATTATTTGTTTTCTTCCGTAAATACATTATGAAAGGTGTTGGAAGAGCAGGTATTAAAGGCTAGTTTTTCTCACTTTTATTTAAAAAGTGTAAATATAAATTAAACATTTTTGTTCATGGAGGATTTATGAAAAAGTTTAAGACATTAAAATGTGCATTAGCATTAGTTGCAGTTGCTTGTGGCGCTACTGCTTGTGGTGGTTCCGCAAACGGCGATGATCGAGTAGTCACTGATGGTGAATGGGCAGATCTTGTTGACTCAAACGGAGTTTTAAAACAAAAAACAGAAATTACATTATGGTCAATTACTGGTACAAATAACCAACCATATTTAAATTCTTACATTGAAGCTTTCCAAAAAGCTCAACCAAACATTACTGTTACTAGTACAATCGTTAGTGGTTCATACAACGATTTAAAAGAAGCAGTTGTTAAAGGATTTACTGCAAATGCTTATCCTGATTTAGTCCAATGTTATCCAGACCACGTTGCTGAATACATTAACTATAATAAAGCAATTGAATTAGATCAATTCATTAATGACAAAACAGTAGGTTGGTCTGCTGAAGAATATTCTGATTTAATTCCTGATTATTTAGATGAAGGTAAAGAATATCTCGTTGAAGGTACATATAGTGTCCCTTGGTGTAAATCTACAGAACAAATGTTCTATAATGCTGATGTTTTAATTGGTATGGATTTAACAAAATATGATAGTACAATCAATGGTGGTAAACCATTAAGTGCTTCTTATTTAGAAAATTTAACATGGGATGAATTATTCAATAAATTATGCCCAGCAATTAAAGCTCATGATGATTCAGTTCCAGAAGCTGAAAAATATGTAAAAACTGATCAAGCATATCATTCAATTTTCGCTTATGATAGTGATGATAACTTATTCATTACTTTAGCAAAACAATATGGATATGGTTATACTTCAGTTGATAAAGCAACTGGTACAGCTAGTGTTGATTTCAATAACGATGGAATGAAGAGTGTTTTAAGAACATTCCACGAAGCTGCTAAAAACGGATATATTATTTCAAAAGGTAGTGCAGGTGGTAACTACACAAATAACTACTTCACATTACAAAATACATTATTCTCTGTTGGTTCAACAGGTGGTGTTAAATATCAATTCTCAGAAACAAACCCAATGAACGTTGGTGTTGCTAGAATTCCTCAAGCTGATGTTAATAATGCTTATACAATTAACCAAGGTCCATCTTTAACATTATTAGATCATAATGGTGATAAAAATAGACAATTAGCTTCATGGTTATTCTATAAATTCCTTTCAAATGAAGAAAATTCATTAGACTGGTGCTTAAATACAGGTTATTCACCAATTAGATATTCAACTTTAAATAGTGCTGAATATAAAGCAGCTGCTGATTATGAAAGTTGTGATGAAAAAACTTTAGAAAGAGTTATGGCTTATTCTAAAGCAAAAATTAATGATGTTGGTACATTATATGTTTCTCCAGCATTCAAAGGTTCTTCTACATGTAGAACACAAGGTAGTGGATTAATGACAAAAGCTTTAACTACATCAAATAACATTGAAGAAATTGATCAATGGTTTGCTGACGCTGAAGCTCAAGCTAAATTAGCTTTATAATTAAAATAATTAATAAAATTTAAGGAGAAAAGATTATGCTTACTAAAAAAATGAAAAAGATGAAATTATTTTTAACTCTTCCATTATTTTTAGTAAGCCTTTTCTCTTGTAATTCCAAAACTACTGAAGAAAATAATAATACTATTTATTTTTGGCATACTTTTGGTCAAAATCTTCAAGATGAAATTAAAAGTAAGATAAGTGAATTTGAAAAAATCATCAAAACTGAAGAGGGTGTTGATGTTAAAATCGAGCTTTCTTACATTGGCAGTTATGATGAAATTATGACTCAAATTGAACGTGGATTTGCTGTTGGCAACTCTCCTACCATTGCTGTAGCATATCCAGATCACGTTGCTAATTATCTTTCTCATGAAGATTTTGACGAGGAGTATGTCTATAATTTAGAAAAATTAATGAATAATTCTACTTATGGATATGGTAAAAATACATATTTAGGTGACGATAAAGATAGTAGTGATTTTGTTAAAGCGTTTTATAGTGAATCTACTTCTTATTTAAAAGATGGTACTTATTCTTTACCATTTATGAAAAGTAGTGAAGTCTTAATGTATAACAAAGATATCGTTGAAGATGTTTTATTAAAAGATTATGATTCTACTATTTCTGATCCTGAAGAATATATGAAAAATTTAACATGGGATCAATTTATTGATTTATTAAAATTTGTTAAAAAAGATATGGATAGTGGCAAAAATTCATATGGAACTGCATTAGAAGTACCTTTAATTTATGATAGTGATTCTAATTTAATAATTTCAAAATTATATCAAAATGATGTTGATTTTATTTCAGTTAAAAACGAGAAAGGATCAATTGATTTTAATAATAATAAAGCTAAAGAAATTGTTAAAGAATTAAAATCTAATTATGATGAAGGTTTATTAAAAACAAAAGGTAGTAATAATAATGAATATGGATCAAATTCATTCACAGTAGGCAAATGTTTATTTACGATAGGATCCTCTGGAGGAGCTGGATATAATGATCCAGGAAGTGCTTCATTTAATGTTGGAGTTTGTAAAGTTCCATATAGTAATTCAAATCCATTATATGTTTCTCAAGGACCAACTTTAACTCTACTTAAATCAGTTGGAGTAAGCGATGAAGTAAATGAATTTAGAAAAGAATACGGATGGAAATTCTTAAAATATATTACTAATAGCACAAATAATCCTGAAATTTGTTATTTAGGAAGTGAAGGTTATGTACCTGTTAGAGAATCTTCATATCAAGTTGAGTTTTATAAAGAATATTTAGAAGATAATGATACATTCTTAGCTAAAACTAGTAATGTTGTTATTAATGATATAAAAGGTAATTATATTACTACTCCTACTTTTAAAGGAAGTAGTGCTGCAAGAGATTATGTTGGAAGCATTGTAGCAAATGTTTTCTTAAATAAAATGACTGTTGATGAAGCATTTGATTATGCTTATAGAATGACTATGTTGGAGATGTAATATGAATACAATTAAAAGAATATTTTTTACAATCTTAGCTTCTATTTCTGTATTTAGTGTTTCTAGTTGTGGAAATAGTTCTCAAAATAGTGAAACTGAATTTATTGATTATTCAATAAAAGATGAAGCTAGATTAAATTTAGATTATAAAGGTCACGAATTTTTAAAAGATGGTATTGCAGAAGTCAGCTTACAAACCGCAATTGATGGTGATACTGCTCATTTTAAAGAAGAAGGTAACGATGAATTAATTAAATGTAGATTTTATGGTATCGATACTCCTGAATCTACAGGTAAAATTCAACCTTGGGGTAAAGCTGCTAGTAATTTTACAAAAGAAAAATTAAATAACGCTAATGATAATGGAACTATTGTTATTTCAGTTCCAGGAGATGAATATTGTGTTCCAAGTCACGATTCAACAGGAACAAGATATTTAGCATTAATTTGGATAAATGAAACTACTAAAAATGCTGATTATAAAGATTTAGTATTATTAAATTTATTATTAGTTCAAAACGGTTATAGTGAAGTTAAGAATGCTAATGAAATGCCACGTTTAGAAGAAACATTTAGAGAAGCTTGGAGACAAGCTCAAGAATTTAAATTAAATTTATTTTCGGGAGAAGATGATCCATTATTTAACTATGGAGATTATGAAAGTGTTTCTTTACTTGATATGAAAATTGCTCTTGAAAAAGAAATTGAAGCAAGTAAAAAAGGTGAGACTTATGATAATCCATTTGATAATAAAAATGTAAAAGTTGTTGGAACTGTTGTAGGATTTGCAAATGGTACAATTTATTTACAAAATTATTATTCTAAAGAAAATGGTGGAAGATATGATTATGGTGAATATGCTGGTATTAATATTTATACTGGTATGAGTGCTATTTCTTCTAAATTTTATAAGACAAATACATATTTACAAGTATGTGGTACAGTTTCAAATAGTGAAAATTTTGGTTTCCAAATATCTGGATGTAGTTGGAAAGCTTATCTTCCAGGTGAAAATGATGCACAAGTATTAATTAAACCTGAAGATAACACAGATGAATTTAAAATGTATGAATTTGAAAGAAGTATTAAAGCTTTCAAAAATGAAGATTATGAATGTGTAAATTCACCAGTTAAATTTGAAGAAAAAGTTAAAGTTACTGGAGGATATACTTCTAGTAGTGATTCAATAACTTTATATTTAGAAACTGAAGATGGTGCTCAAGTTAATGTCAGTGCTTTTGTTCCATTTATTTATAAACCTGACGCAAATAATCCATCCAATCAATGGATTAATCATGAATATTTTGTAGGACATACTTTCACAATTAGTGGTGTTGTTGCTTTACATAAACAAACTAGTGGAAAATATGTTTCTCAAATTGTTATTCGTGATGGAAGTGATTTAGTATTAGTTGATTAATTATGAATAAAAAATGTTTATTAATTTTACCTTTATTATTATCTACTCTTGTAAGTTGTAATAATAATGACGATATCAAAAATGGTCCATTTATTAGTGAAGTGTCTGTCTCTAGTAATGTTTTTGAGTCCTGTATTGAAATTACAAATACAGAAGAAATTAATAAAGATGTTTATTTAAATTTTTATAAAGAAAGTAAATTAATTTTAAGTGTTAATTTAAAAGATTATTTCTCTACATTAAAAAATACAAGTTTTGTATTTTTAAATCCTAGTTATAAAAAAGAATTAAAATCTAATAATTACGCTTATTTAGAAAAAGATGCTATCTTTGGATTTAATTATATAGAAATAAAATATAATGATAAGGTTTTAGATAGTATTGGAACTTATGGTTATAATGATCCTTATATAGAAAACGGAAATTTAATAAAGAATGAAAATTCATTAAGATGTAGTGAATCATTTAATGAATTTGAATGGTATAAAGTAGTAGGTAATAATTTTGATAGCTTATTTAATACTAACGTACCTATTTCTTATGAAGAATTTTTAAAAGGACCTAAACTTACAGAAAAATATACTTCTAGTGAATTTGAAAATAATGAAATTCCTTTAGGAGGAGTTTACGAAACTAAAGTTGATAAATTCGTAGATGGTGATACTACTTATTTCCATTTTGAAGGATTTGATACTATTAGAAATAGTGAAAAAGTTAGATATTATTTAGTAAATACTCCTGAAATTGATCATACTAGTGAAGGAAGTAATATTACCGAAGAAGCTTGGGGAGAAGCTGCTAAAAAATATACAAATAATTTATTAGAAAATTCAAAACATATATTAATTCAAAGTGCTCTTGGTGGTGGATTAAGAGATACTTATAAAAGATTATTAGGTTTTGTATGGTATACAAATGTAGAAAATCCTAAAGATGAAGATTATAATTTATTAAATTATGAATTAGTCTTTAATGGTTATGGAAGATATATGACTACTACATTAAATGAAATGGTTTATAAAGATATTCCTTATACTTACTATTTCAATTACGCTAATAACTTAGCAAAATCAAAAGGATTAAAAATTTGGGGTGAAACTGACCCAAATTATAAATATTAAAAGGAGAAACTATGTATTGTCAACATTGTGGAAAAGAATTCAAAATTGATGAAAAAAAATTAAATAAAATTAACGGTAATGAAAAAGATAAATCTTTAATTTTAAATCCTGATATTGAAAAGGCTTATGTTTGTCCTCGTTGCAATCATATTGTTAAATCTCATTTAGATTCACAAGATTTAAAAGAATTATCTCAAGCAAGTCATGCTGAAATTCATCGTGCTAAAAATAAATTTTCAGGTGGAATGGTTGCTTTAATGATTGGTGTTATTTTAACTGCTACTTCATTCTTATTTTATTCAATGGCATTTAAAGCTACAAATAATTATAAAATTGTTTATGGTAGTGAATTCTTTGTTTTCGTTGGCTTATTAGTATTTGGAGTAATATTATTAGCATATGCTGCAATTAATATTACAATTGGGCTTAAACGTAGTCATAAGTATCAAAATCTTTTAAAAGATATTCAAAATGATACTTTTGTTCAATAATATTGGTTTAATGACGTATCGTCTTAAATATAAATTTTTTGGAGGAAATTATGAAAAGAAAATTTATTAGCGTATTAACATTAAGTGGTGTTGCTATTTTAGGTTTAGGAAGCTTAGTTGCTTGTAATAAAAATGACCCTGCACCTGAAAAAGAAGCAACTGAAGTTACAGGAGTTACAATTTCTAATAAAGAAGCTTTAACAGCTGAATGGAAAATTGGTGAAGCAGATAGACAACTTCAATTTACTTTCTCAGGCGCAAAAATAAATGCTGCTAGTGCTATTTCAAAAGGATTATTAAAAATTGAATCATCAGATGCAAATGTAGTTGCTGCAAATGGTTCATATGTATCAGCTTTAAGTGCTGGAACTGCTGTTGTTACTGCAACTTATACAAATACTGAAGAAGATGGTGGTTTATCATTCAGTGATAGCGTTACATTAGAAGTTAAAGAAAACGACAAAGAAAAAGCTGCAATTGATGCTACAGTTAAAGAATTTATTGAAGCTACAATTTCTAAAGATAGCGAAGGAACTTTAATTAATAAAGAAGTTTATAGAGTTAAAGGTAAAATTTCTAAATGGAAATCTGGTGATAATGGCGGTACATATGGTAATTTCTATTTAGCAGATGATTCAGGTGCTGAAGTTTTAATTTATGGTGCTACATCAAGCAATAAAACATTAAGCTTTGCTGATGGTAAATGGAAATTCTCTAATGCAAAAGATTGGTTAAAATCAGCATTTACAAGTTCATTAAAAATTGGTGATGAAATTACAATGATGTTAACTCGTTGTGATAAAGATGAAGAAATTAGAGGTAATGGATGGGTTATTGCAGGACCTAGTATGGTTACTCCAACAAGTGCTACATTAGAAGAAGTCATTAATGATAGTGATACAACTGTTAGTAATAAAGTATTTGAAGTTGAAGCTTCAATTAAAGGATTTGGTAAGAAAGAAGCAAGTTTAACAGAAAATGTAAGTGATGCAAGTGCTTATGGTAATTTATTTGTTACAGATGGTAAAAATTCAATTTGTGTTTATGGAGCTACAGCATCTACTGGTGCAATTTCTTGGAATGGTAGTAAATATAAAATTACTAACCCACAAGACTTCTTAACAAATGAAGTTACTTCTACATTAAAAGTTGGTGATAAGGTTAAGTTTACTTGTGTTAGAGCTGACTATAGCGGTACAAAAGAAATTGTTGTTGAAAATCTTGTAAAAGTTTCTGAATAATTAATATTTAATAATAAAAGCATGATTTTAAAAAATCATGCTTTTTATATTCTTTTACTTTCTATGACCACCTATTTGATTATGTCTTTCTTTGATAGTAGAATCTTTGTCTTTGCTATCTAATTTTAATAATTTATCTTTCCCATATTTATTTTGAATTTCATCAAAAGTATTAAACATTTTAGATTCTATCTCTTCTTCTTTTAAATCTTTAAATAAAGATAATTGATCATAATGAGATATTACTAGATTAGAATAAGATATTCCTATTCTTCGAATAGGTTTATCTTCAATGTATGAATCATATAAATAAGTTAAAGCATCAAAAATATCTTTAGTATTATTTGTAGGTTTAGATAAGGTTAAGCTTTTAGCAAATCCTGTTTCTATTGAATTTAAAGAATATCCTATGTATAAATGAACACAACTTGTTTTTCTATTAACTTCTCTTAATCTAAATGCTAATTCATCGTTCATTTCTTTTAAGATTAGCTTAGCATTTTGATAATTATAATCTTTAAGCATAACTTGACCAGTAGATAAAGCTTTATTAATAGGAGTATATTTATCTCTTATATTAGTATCATCTATTCCATTTGCGTGATTATAAAGTTCTTCACCTAGTATTCCAAATTCTTTTTTTAATAAATTTAAATCAAATTTTGCTAAATCTTCTACTTTATAAATACCTAATTTATTTAATCTTAATAAATATCCACTTGAAATACCCCATAATTTATTTAATGGAGTAATTGGATATAATTTAGATTCAATTTCATCTTTATATAATGTACCTATAAAGTCTTTACTTTTTTTAGCATATAAATCATCTGCTACTTTTGCTAAAAACATATTAGATCCTAATCCACATGTAGCAGGTAATTTAGTTTCTTCATATATTTTATTTATTATTTTTTTTGCAAGTTCATAAGGAGTAGAATTATATAATTTTAAATAAGGAGTTAAATCTAAAAATGATTCATCTATTGAATAAATATGAATATCATCTAAACCTACAAAATCTAAGAATATTGATACAATTTGAGCACTTATTTTTACATATTTTTCCATTTGAGGAGGTGCATAAATCATACCTTCAACATTAGAAGGTAAATCTTTTCTTCTACAACGAGAAGGAACTCCTAAAGATTTTAAATAAGGAGAAACACTTAAAACAATAGTGGCTTCTTTTCTTGTAATATCAGTAACTGCTAAAGGAGTAGAAAAAGGATCTAAACCTCTTTCTACACATTCAATTGAAGCATAAAATGCTTTCATATCTATAACTGCTATTACTTTATCACTCATTATAATAATTATAACAAATAATATTTAAAACTTATGTTATTAATAAAAAAATAATAAAAATATCTATTTAAAAAATGTATAATATTTACATGCGGGCGTGGCGTAACTGGTAGCCGCGATAGACTTAGAATCTATTGTCGAGAGTCGTGCAGGTTCGAGTCCTGTCGCCCGCACCA
>CAVCSZ010000019.1:0-23621 GCA_963605025.1 bacterium
ATTCATTAATTACTAAAATTAATAATGAATATTTTTATTCTGAATCTAATTTTATTTCTAATTCTTTTTATAATATTTTAAATAAAAAAGATTCTTATTTAATTAATAATAATTCTAAAAGTATTAAAAATAAATTAAATAAAACTGACTTTTCATTTAATTTAGATATTGATATTAAATAATTAATATTTAATAATATTTATTGAGGTAAATATGAATAAAAAAGCATTAATAATATTAACATTTATTCCTTTTTGTGTAGTAAGTTGTAATTCATCATCTTCTTTAAAAGATAATGAATTTTTAAATATAGACGCTAGAAGAAAATTAAATTTAGATTTAGATTTAATTAAATCTAAAGAATCATCTTTATTAAGTGATTATAATTCTATAATGAATTATAAAATTAAATCTAATGATTTAAATAAAGAATTTTATTATACTTCTAAAGGTATTATTTATTCTAATGATGTATCTTTAATCGATATAGAAGAAAAAAATAATAATAATTATAATTATTATAAATATAAAAATGCTTTAATTAATGATCGTTATTATAGATACGTTAATGAATTAGGTAATGAATCATTAACTAAAGAAGAAAGATCTAAAAATAATATTAATTATCCTAAAACATTAGATTTAAATTATAATTTTTTATTAATTAATGAAAGATCTCCTTTAGGTTTAATAGAATCTATTTTACTTTTAAATCCTTTAAAAGTATTTAAAGATATTCCTTTTTATAATATGAATTTTAATGAAGATGTTTATTTAATTAATGAAAATGATTATTCTTTATATAAAATAAATAAAGAAAATAAAGTAAAGATTGATAATATTTCTTATTTATTAAAATTAGATATTAATTCTAATTTATATTTTAATAATAATTTATTATCTAAATTTAATATTGATTATTCTTATTCATTAATTAATGAAAAAGATAATTTAGATTTAAATAATTTAGAATTTAATTTTTATATTGAAGGAAATTTAGAATATTCTAAAACAGAAGCTAGTGAAGAAATATTAAATCTATTTCAATAAATTAAATAAATTAGGTATAATATTTATATGGAAGATAATTTTATAGAATTAAAAGAATACATTAAAAAAATAGAAAATTTTACATTACCAGAATATAATGAAATATCCTCTATTCCTTTATATATGGAACAAGTAATTGGATATATTCAAGAAGTCTTATCTCCTTTATGTAAAAGTGAAGAAGATATTTCATCTTTAATAACTCCTTTTATGGTTAATAATTACGTAAAAGCTAAGATAGTAGATGCTCCTGTTAATAAAAAATATAACAAAGAACATATTGGATATTTAATTGCGATATCTTTACTTAAAAAAAGTGCTTCAATGAAAGATATTGCAACTTTAATAGAATTCGATAAATTTTTAAGTGATGATAAAGAAAAGCTTTATGAAACTTTTAGATCAATGCAAGATGAAATTATTAAAAATGAAGCTAGAAAAGTAAAAATAAGATTAGAAGCATTAGAAAAATCAAATAAGAAAAAACAAGATAAAATGGAAGAAAATGCAGATTTATGTTATGTAGCATTAAGACTTTATATTGAAAGTGAAGTTACAAAATATATCGCAGATTCAATTATTGACAAAGTATCTAAAGATGTTTTACCTTCATCTTTATTTGAAGATGATAAAAAAGTTAAACATTTAGAAAATAAAAAAGAAACTAAAGAAGCTAAAAAATTATCTAGTAGAAAAAAATAATTTGAAGGAGGAAATATGAAAGTTTTAGTAACTGGTGGATTAGGATTTATTGGATCACATACTGTTTGTAGTTTAATTGAAAATGGACATGAAGTTGTAATTATTGATAATTTATATAATTCTAAAAAAGTAGTATTAGATAGATTAAATAAAATAACATCTAAAAATATTAAATGTTATATTGGAGATTGTCAAAATGAAGCTTTATTAGAAGAAATTTTTAAAAATGAATTACCAGATTCAATTATTCATTTTGCAGGTTATAAAGCAGTAGGAGAATCTTGTAAAAAACCTTTAATGTATTATAAAAATAATTTAGATTCTACATTTGCTTTACTTTCAATGATGGAAAAATATCCAAGTTGTAAAAATTTCGTATTTTCTAGTAGTGCTACTGTATATGGAAATCCAGATCATGTTCCAATGGTAGAAACTGATGAAGTAAAAAGTGCTACTTCTCCATATGGAGAAACAAAAGTCATGATTGAAAGAATTTTAGAAGATTTTGCTATGGTTCATCCTGAATTTAATTTTGCATTATTAAGATATTTTAATCCAATTGGTGCTCATAAATCTGGACTTTTAGGAGAAGATCCAAATGGTATTCCTAATAATTTATTACCATATATTGCTAAAGTTGCTACTCATGAATTAAAAGAAGTAAATGTTTTTGGTAATGATTATGATACTATTGATGGAACTGGAGTAAGAGATTATGTTCACGTTTGTGATTTAGCAAAAGGACATGTTTTAGCATTAAAAAAACTTGAATCTAATCCAGGACTTGTTATTTATAATTTAGGTACTGGAAAAGGAACTTCAGTTTTAGAAATGATTAAATATTATGAAGAAGCAAGTGGAGTTGAAATTCCTTATGTAATTAAACCTAGAAGAAGTGGAGATATTGCTACTAGCTTTGCAAATTGTGAAAAAGCTAAAAAAGAATTAGGTTTTACTTGTGATTATACAGTTTTAGATGCTTGTAAAGATGGATATCATTTCCAAGTAGAAGAATCTAAACGTAAAAAAGAAGAAAAATAAATTAATTGGGTGTTAATAACACCCTTTTTTACCCAGTAGACAAATGGTAAAGTCATAAGTCTCTGAAACTTACATGTATTGGTTCGAATCCAATCTGGGTAGCCATTATTAAAAAATAAATAATTATATAGAGGTTATAAATGGAAATAAATAAAACTTTAGAAAATGAATTTAATTTATCATCTAAACAAGTAGAAAATACAATTTCATTAATTGATGATGGATGTACAATTCCTTTTATTGCGCGTTATAGAAAAGAAGTAACAGGTAATATTGATGATCATACATTAAGAGATTTTTATGATCGTTTAATTTATTTAAGAAACTTAAATGATCGAGTAGAATCAGTTATTAAATTAATTGATGAACAAGGAAAATTAACTGAAGAATTAGAAAATTCTTTAAAAAATGCTTCTTCTTTACAAGAAGTAGAAGATTTATATCGTCCTTATAAACAAAAAAGAAAAACTAGAGCTAGTCTCGCTAAAGAAAAAGGATTAGAACCAGTAGCAGAAACTTTAAAAAATAATATTAAAAAAGAAGATTTTAATTCTTATTTAGATGAATTTATAAATGAAGAAAAGAAAGTTTTAACAAGAGATGATGTTTTAGAAGGCGCTAAAGATATAATCGCAGAAGAAATTAGTGATGAAGCTAAATATAGAAAATATATTAAAGAACAAATAGAAAAATATGGATCTATTGAATCTAAAGAAAAAGAGAAAGATGAAAAAGATACTTATGGAACATATAAAGAATTTAGTTCTTTATTATCTAAATTAAAACCTTATCAAATTTTAGCATTATTTAGAGGTGAAAAAGAAAAATGTCTATCTTTATCTTTAGTTTATGATAAAGAAAGAATTAAAAATTATATTTTACATAATTATTTAAATAATATTTATTTAGATATTTTTAAAGATATTGTAGATGATTCTTTATCTAGACTTATTCTTCCTAGTGTAGAAAATGAAATATATTCTTCTTTATTTTTATTAGCAGAAGATAAATCTTTAATAGTATTTAAAAAGAATTTAAAAGAATTATTATTATATCCACCTTTAAAAAATCAAGATATTTTAGCAATTGATCCAGGATTTAGAACAGGTTGTAAATATGCGATTGTAAATAGAAATTCTATTCCTTTAGAAGTAGGAGTTTTATATATTACTAGTAATTCTAAAGCTCAAATAGAAGAAGGTAAAAAAATAATTCTTAATTTAATTAAAAAATATAAATTAAATTATGTTGCAATTGGTAATGGTACTGCAAGTAGAGAATCAGAAGAAGTTGTTTCTTCTTTAATTAAAGAAAATAAATTAAATACTAAAATATTTATTGTTAATGAAAGCGGCGCTAGTGTATATAGTGCTTCTAAATTAGGAGAAAAAGAATTTCCAGATTTATCAGTAGAAAAAAGAAGTGCTATTTCACTTGCAAGAAGAGTTATAGATCCTTTAGCAGAACTTTGTAAAATTGAACCTAAAGCTATTGGAGTAGGTCAATATCAACATGATTTAAATCAAACTAGACTTAATGAAGTATTATCTACAGTAGTAGAAGACGCTGTTAATGAAGTAGGTGTTAAATTAAATACTGCGAGTGTTTCTTTACTTTCTTATGTATCAGGAATTAATTCATCTATTGCTAATAATATTTATGAATATTTAAAGAATAATGGACCATTTAAAAATAGAAATGAACTTAAAAAAGTATCTAAATTAGGTCCTAAAGCATTTGAACAATGTGCAGGTTTTTTACGTATTGAAGATGGAGATGAAGTATTAGATAATACAGGAATTCATCCTGAAAGTTATAAGATTGCTAAAGATATTATTAAATTAACTTCTTTAGATTTAAAAAATGATTCTAAAGAAACTAGAGAAAATAAATTATCTTCTTTAGATATAGAAAAATTTTTATTAAATCATGAAGTAGGAAAAGAAACTTTAATTGATATTATTGATGAACTTAAAAATCCAGGAAGAGATATTAGAAATTCATTAGAACTTGTAGAACTTAATAATAGTGTTAAAGATATTAATGATATTAAAGTAGGTATGATTTTAAATGGTACAATTCATAATATTATGGATTTTGGAATGTTTATAGATATAAATGTTCATCAAGATGCTTTATGTCATATAAGTGAAGCAAGTAAAGATTATATTAAAGATTTAAATGAACATTTTCATATAAATCAAATAGTTAAAGTTAAAGTAATTTCAGTAGATGTTCCTAAAAAAAGAATTGGAGTATCTATTAAAAAAGTAAATGAATAAGTTTAGAGGATATAAAATATGGAAGAATTAAGTTTTACTAATAGTTATAATGACACTTTATATGGTCATAAATGGGTAATAAATAATCCTAGTAAGATATTATTAATTGTAACAGGAATGGCAGAACATAGTGGAAGATATGATGATTTTGCTACCTTTTTAAATAAAGAAGGATTTATTGTATATTCTTTAGATCATTATGGACAAGGTAAAAATAATAATGATATGAATCCTCCTAGTGATTATTTCTTTAAAATGGAAGATACTATTAAAGAATTTGTAGAATTATTAAAAGAACAATTTGATTTACCAATACTAGTTTTAGCACATTCAATGGGTAGTTTTATTCTTCAAGGTTTCTTAGAAAAATATTCTTCTTATATTGATAAAGCAGTTATTATGGGTAGTAATGGAAGAAATCCTGGAGTTAAAATAGGTAAAAGTTTTACTAAAATATATGTAAATAATAAAAATAAAGATAAAAAAGCTACTATTTTACATTCATTAGTACTTGGAAATTATGAAAAAACTTGTAAAAATGAAGAATCTAAAAATGCTTGGATATCTGTTAATAAAGAAAATGTTAAAAAATATGATGAAGATCCTTTAAGTGGAGTAAAACCTACTAATAACTTTTATAAAGAATTTATGAAAGGATTAAATTCTATTCAAAAAACTAAAAATATTAAAAATATTAATAAAGAATTACCTATTTTAATTATTGGAGGTAAATTAGATCCAGTAGGAAATTATGGTAAAGGATTAAATTCTTTATATAAACTTTATAAAAAACATGATTTAAATGTAGAAATATTATTATATGATAATATGAAACATGAAATTTTAAATGAATTAGATAAAGATAAAGTTTATAAAGATATATTAACTTTCTTTGATAAATAAACTTTAATTAGAAGTTTAATTTATATATAATTTAATTAATAAAATAAATAGGAGACAAAGATCAATGTTAAGAGATATTATTGTTTTTTCATTAACTTCAAGTGTTGAACTCACTAATCAAGTTTGTGATTATTTAGGAGTAGAAGCAGGAGTTAGTGTTGTTAATCATTTTAAAGATGGAGAATGTTTAGCATTTTCTAAAAGTGATGTAAGAGGTAAAAAAGTTTATATTATTCAATCTACTAATAAACCAGTAAATGATAGAATTATGGAAACTTTAATTTTTATTGATGCAGTTAAAAGAGCAAATTGTAAAGAAATTACATTAATTGTTCCTTATTTTGGATACGCTAGACAAGATAGAATTGCTCATAAAAATGAACCTATAACTGCTAAAATGGTAGCAGATTTATTCTCTAATGCTAAAATTAAAAGATTAATTACTTTAGAATTACATACTCCTCAAATTCAAGGATTCTTTGGAATTCCAGTAGATAATTTATCTCCTAGTAAAGTTTTTGCAGATTATATCAAATCTAGACTTGAAAATGATCCTGCTTTTACTGGTAAAAATATTGCAATTGTTGCTCCAGATCATGGTGCACTTCATAGAGCAAGAGATTTATCATTATATATTCCAAATACTAATTTAGTAGTTATTGATAAAAGAAGACCAAGACCAAATGTTGCAGAGATTACTAACATAGTTGGTGATATTAATGGTAAAGTTTGTGTTATGATTGATGATATGATTGATACAGGTGGTACTATTTTAGCAGGTGCTAAAGCATTAAAAGAAAAAGGTGCTAGAATGGTATTTATTTGTTCTTCACATGCATTATTTAATGGTGATGCTTTTAAAAATATGGAAGCTGCTGATTATGTTGATGAATGTATTGTTACAGATAGTTGTTATCATGAAGAATTTAAAGATAGTAAAAAGATTAAAGTTATTTCAATTGCTAAAATGTTAGCAGATGTTATTGATTCACACGAATCTCATGAAGATATTTCAAGTGAATACACTAAATTTGCTTAATATTTAAAAAAATATAGTTAAAAATGAATTAGAATAGTCTAATTCATTTTTCTTATTAAATTATTATTAAAATTAATATTATTTTTCTTTTCAAAAATTAACTTTGATTTATAATTTATAATGCTATGGAGGATTTAAAATGAAAAAAGGATATAAAAAAGGATTTTACATTGGTTTTACTGCTTTAGCTTTTTCATTTGTTGTTGCAAATTCAATTAATGTTAAATCTAATAAGCAAGTAGAATCTAGAGATACAGATTTAATTGTACTTGTTAAAGATTCTTCTAATGTTGATGAATTAAAAAAAGAAATACAATCTTTAGTAGGATTTAATTATAGAGTTGTTGATACCTATAATGGATTAATTAATGGTCTTGAAATTAAGATTAATTCTAAATATGTTGATTCTATTAAAGAATTAAATATAGTAGAAGCTTGTGGAGAAAATAGAACTTATGAAGCAAGTAGTTATTCAGTTTCAGATTGGTATGATTCTAGTAAATATTATACTGCTAGTCAAATAACTAATGATTCTAAAACTACAATGAATGTTCCTACTTCATCAAAAGAAGGAGAGAATACTTTTTTAGCAGTTATTGATAATGGAATGCTTTTAAATCATAAAGCATTTAAAGATTTAGATTCTACTGTTAAAAAAAGAGTAACTAAAGATGATGTTTATAAAGCTACTAAAGAGAGTGGTTTTAAGGGTAAAAGTGATGGTAATAATACATATTATAATAGTAAGATAGTTTATTATTATGATTATGGAGAAAATGATCATGATGTTTATTTACCAAGTAGTAGTCATGGAATGCATACTTCATCTACTGCGGTTGCTAATGGAGAATTTAAAGGTATTGCTCCTAAAGCTCAACTTGCATTTATGAAAGTAGCAGACGCTAGCGGTTCTATTAGTGAAACTGCTTTATTAAATTCTTTTAATGATTGTTATTATTTAGGAGTAGACGCAATATCTTTTTCTATTGGTAGTGCATTAGATGAATCTAGTGATGCTCCTATTATTTCTACTTTAAAAAAATTACAAGATAAAGGAGTAGATATTAACGCTAGTGCTGGTAATGACGGAAAAGGAAATTGGAAAAATACTGGTATTTATGAATATGATTTATTAGATTCAGTAGAAGATGGAATTTTAGGAAGTTATGCGGTTTATGATTCTTCTACAAGTGTTGCAGCAGGTATTTTAGATACTGATGAATCAACTGAATCTGTACTTAGTATTCATGGTACTATTATTAGTGGATATGATCAAATTATTGATAGAACAAGTAGTTCTACAAGTGTTACATTTACTAAACAATTACCTTTTTATTCTTTAAATGGAGATAAAGATGAAGGAAATTATGAATATGTAATGGTTCCAGGACTTGGAGATAAATCTGATTTTGATAATATTGATGTAAAAGGAAAAATTGCAGTTATTAAAAGAGGCACTATATCATTTGAAGATAAAATTGCTAATGCTTATAGTAAAGGTGCAATTGCAGTAATTGTAGGTAATGATACCGGACTTGGAAATATGCAATATTTTGCATTTACTAATACTGATCAAAAAATACCTAGTTATGGAATATCTAAAGAATTCTATGATTTATTAGCTTCTCAAGAAGATAAAACATTAACTGTTTCAAGAGATTTTATGACTAGTTTCTCTTCTCAAGGTGTAACTGGAGATTTAAGAATTGAACCAGAAATTACTGCTCCTGGTCAAAATATTATTGGTGCTGTTTGTGATGATAAACTTGATTCAAGATATCAATATTATGATGGAACAAGTATGGCTGCACCTAATTATTCTGGAGCATATGTTTTAGCATTAAGTGAAGGTAGTTATACTAATGAAAAAGAAAGAAAAGAATATCAAGCTACTTTAAAAAAGAGATTTATGTCTACTGCTAATCCAATTATTGGAGGAGAAGATATTCCTACATCAGTAAGAAGACAAGGTGCAGGTATGGTTGATGTAGAAGGCGCTATCAAAACTAATGTTTATTTAGAAGGTACTAATAATGAAACAAAAGTAGAATTAAAAAATAATGATGATATTAAAAAAGGTAAATTAGATTTTGATGTTACTTTTAAAAAGACTAAAGCTGTAAGTGGAAGTTATACTCCTACTTTATATATTACTGTTCCTGAAACTGTTGAAGTTGATAGTGAAACTTGCTCTTCTTTTAAAGGAGAAAAAGTAAAAACTACAAATCAAAGATTAGTTAAAAAAGTTACATTAAGTGATGTTAGATTATCAGGAAAAGAAGATCAATCTTATCATGTTAATTATTCATTAACTGAAGAAGAAGTTAATGAAATATTAAATGAATTCCCTAATGGATGTGTAATTGAAGGATATGTTGTTTTTGAATCTAAATCATCTTCTTTAGAAGATTTATCAATTCCTTATTTAGGATTTATTGGAGATTATTATAAAGAAGAAGTTGTAGAACCATTCCAATTTGAAAAAGAAGATGGAAAAATTTATGGTTCTGATGTTATTAATGATTTAGTTCAAAATGTAGCAGGTAAAGTAAACGCTAACTTTGAAAGTTATTTTGGAGTTACAGGTACTTCTATTAAAAATTTTGATTCTTCAAAATTATCTACACATGAAGTAAAGTTAGAAGATTATTGTTTAGGAATTAATGCTACTTTAGAAAATGATGGATTATATCATTTAAAAGCAGGTAATAAAGGAAGCGCAGATACTTTATATATTCAACAATTTGTTAATAGAAGTGTTAAAGATAATGTTATTACTTTAACTGATAGTAAAGGTAAAATAGTTTTAACAGATCATATGTTTAATATGGTATATGATAATGATAGTGAAGAAATTCATTCATTAGTTAAAACTAAAGCAATAACAAGTTTATTTAAAGATGATTATATTACTGCTAATAGAGCATATACTATTATTCCATTAAAAGATACTAGTGGAGAATATTCTTATTATGAAGATGGAGAATATACATTAGAATTTGATTATGAATTAATAGATGGAACTCATCAATATAAAAAATATATTTTAGAGATTGAAGAAACTGAAGATAATAACTCTATTGAAAACTTTAAAGAAACTAGTGAAGGTTTAGAAATTACATTTACTAGTGATTGTTTAAAAGCTACTTTAAATGATGTAGAAGGAATTAAAAAGAGTTCTAAGAAATTTGTATTCTCAGGAGATGCTTTAAAAGAAGGTAAAAATGGTAGTTATTCATTAAAAGCTTATTCTAATTCATATGGAATATTTATTGGTGCGATATCTAGTGATTTTAAAACAATAGTATCAGGTAAAAATATTACTAGTGGATCGATTTTAAAAACTACTAGAAGATCTAAAGGTAATGAAGAAGAATTAACTTTAGGAATTTATGATTCTACAGGTAAAGTTATTAAAATTGATGATGGTATTAATGTTTATATTTCTTTAGGAGATAATGTTAATAACGTTAAAGTATTTAATAATAATCTTAAAAAAGATGAAATTGATTCTACATTTGAAAATGGTGTTTTAAGTTTTAAAACTACTAATAAGAAACTTATTTTAAGTTATGATGGATCTTCTTCTACTGATACAGGTAATGAAGATAGTAATAATAATTCATTAGTTATTGGATTATGTACTGGAATTGGTGCTTTAATAGTAATAGGAGTAGTGGTTAGTATTATTCTTATTAAAAAGAATAAGAAAAATTAATTTATAATTATGGAGAATAAAAAAACATTTTCGTTTAAGGAAATATTTAATTTAGGTAATTTAATAAGATTTATTATAGCTAGTGTTTTATCTACTGGTGGATTCTTAATAATGTATTTTGTTTATAAAGATTCAAAAGGAGTTATGGCAATAGTTGATGGATTATTTATTGGATGTGTAATTGCTTTAGGAATTACTTTATTCAATGTATTAAATTATTTTGGAGCATTTGATTTATTAGCAGTAGGCTTTTCAAATATGATTAATGTTCATTTTAGAAAAGATTTTGACGCTAAATATGATAGTGTAGTAGATTATACAGAAGGTAAGAAAATAAAAAGAAAAACAAATAGATTTAGTTTTATGCCTTATTTATTTGTAGCGTTAATTTATTTAACTTTATGTTTAATATTCTATTTTGTTAAATATTATCCAATTGTACATTAATTTATTAAATTAGATCTAGAAATAAAATTCTAGATCTTTTTTAATATTTTTTGCTTAAAAATACGATAAATAAAGGAAAATACATATAAATATTAAGATAATATTAAGATTTATAATTTTTATTAAAAAAAATGCTTTATTTAATATAAAATACTGAAGTTAGAAGAATTAGTATCTTAATCTTCTAAGTTCGGAGGATATTATATTTATGAAAAAGAAAAAGTTAGGTATTTATTGTTTATCTGCTTTAGCTGTTTTTGGAACAGTTTGTGGACTTTCTTCATGTGGAGGAAGTGATTCAGGTCAAAAAGGATCTGTTAACGTTGAAAAACCTTCAAAAATGATTGAAATTGCAGATGAATTTAAAGTTGAAGCTGCATCTTCAAAATATTTTGCTGGTTATTTAGCATATGATGATGGAACTATTTTATCAATGAAGAGTGAATCTTTAGTTGAAGCTGGTTCAAGTGCTCATTTATTTGCTTATGAAATTCCAGAAGGTTATTTAACAGGTGTTTCTGTTACAAGAGCTGACGGATCAGATGCAAGTAGTGAAGTTAAAATTTCAGATGATGGTGTTTGTACATTCCCTAATGTTAGTGAAACTACATCTTATGTAATTTATTTATTTGGTGTTGAAAGCGAAGAAGCTGACGCTAGAGTTATTAGAAAAGCTTTAAATGTTACTGTTGCTCCTAGTGGAACAGTTGCTAAAAATTCTTATTATGATTTCACAGGAAGAGATGGTGATGAAAGAACAGTAATGACTGGTGTTGAAGAACAATTCTTATACAATAACAGTGTTGCTGCTATTAACACAACTGCAAATGGTGGTTATTCATTATATAGCAGCCGTTTACATTCACCTTTATTAGATGCTGAAAATTATATTCCAGGTTATGGTTATGGTGTTTTAGCTTATGGTTCTATTGATGCTCCTTTAGCAGGTGAAGAAACTGAAGCATATAAAATGTTCTATCATGATCAATTTGATGCTACAGGTGATGAAGGTAACTTCAACTATTTAAATTCAAATTCTGCTACAGTTAATGATTTATATTCATATATTAGTGCTTCATATTTCTCAACAAATTTAAATGAAGATATGTCAAGTAGTGAATATCAAGCTAATCTTTCAAGATTAGATGCTCCAGTTGCTGTTAATCCAGACAAAAATGGTGCAAGTGATACATATAAAATCTATGTCAGAGTTGGCGGAAGTAGTGATGGTGAAAATGGTGTTACTAAAGGTTTAAGCTATAGAACAGCATCTAAAAAATCTGAAATTGCTGCTTATGATAAAAAAGATATTAAATTAGAAGACTATTTAACTCCATTTAAATTAATGGCTACTCAAGCAGTCGGTTGGTATAGAGGTACTGAACAAGCTGGTGAATCTACTGCAAATAGACAAATTAAAGGTTATGCAGAATATTACGCAAAGAGTGCTAATTTAACAGATTTAGCTAGTGATGAAGAATTTATGAAACAAGTTGGTGTTTCTATTGATCACTCTGATAACTCTATTACAATTCAATTCAATGGTAAAATTGCTCCAGATTATGCTGAATATCAAATTGATGGATTATGGTCAAACCCAATTAGTGAAGATTTCTTAAGAACATTAGGAAATGGTAACGCTATTGCTGGTAGTAAAATTTATGGTCAATCAAGTGATAGTTATTCTCCATTAGATTCTATTCTTTGTGTTGGTCCTTATTACACAATGACATATGAATCAAAGAAAACTATTGCATTTGCTAAAAATGAAGAATGGCCATTAAATAAAGATAAATATGGTAGAGAAATGTATAATATTAAAGGTGTTCACTTAAATGTCAACACTGCATTATCTACAGATGCTACTGAATATATTAAAAAATTCGAAGCAGGATTAACTGATGTTTCTAATATTCCTACAGATTATTGGGATAAATATGCATCATCTCCATTAAGAAAGAAAGTTGAAGGTTCTTCATTCAATGGTGGTATTTTCTTAAATACATATGATAAACAATTCTGGGATGAAAATTGGGATCCAGAAGAAGTTGCTTCAATTGATTCAAGTTATGAAGTTAAACCAATTTTAGGTAATAATGACTTCTATAAAGGATTATTTATTGGTATTAATAGACAAGCATTAGCAGATTATGGTCATTATACTACTACATGTGATATTCAAGAACCAGTTGCTAAAGCTACTCCAAAATCAACTTTATATAAAGCTAGTGATGCTCATAAGAATGCATTATCTGCTGTATTTGGATCATCATTAGATGATGCAGATGCATGGTATGGTGAATCAGCTGAATATTTTGAAAAAGCAATTGAAGAAGAATTAGCAGCAGGACACTATGAACTTGGTACAGAAGCTAATCCAACTGAAGTTACATTCCAAATTTCTTCATTAGATGCAACTAAAGTTAATTACTATTTCTCAAATTATACACAAAACTGGCAAGATGCATTTAACTTAGCAGTTACAACTCACTCAGAAAATGGTTCAAACCCATGGGTTGGTGAAAATGGTAAACCATTAATCACATTAAAAGTTGTTAAGAAAGATGTTGCTCAATCAAGCAATACTCAAATGCAAAATGACTTATTATATAATGGTGTTAAAGCAGGTACTACAGATGGTCAAAACATTTATTCTGTTACAGGTAATGCTTATGATACATTAAATAATATGGAAAAATTCAAATCAGATGATAGTAATGGATTTACACTCGGATTTGGTGGAAATACTTCACAAGTTTCTAAAGATGTTTATTATGATGGTAAATATTGGTCATTTGATTCATTATGGGATGCAGGTAACGTTGGTGTCTTATTAGATGAAAATGGAAAGAAAATTGATCCAGTTTCTATTGATGCTGATTCAGTTGAATTAGATGCTGATGTAGCAAGTAAGAAATATACTGTTTCTATGCCAATTAGCTATAAACCTGAATATGTTTCAAATATTAAAGTTTGGACAGATGCAATTGATGGAAGTGGTAAAGAAAGCTATGTTGAAGCTACAGACGCTAAAATTGCTGATGGTATGATTACATTCTCATTCACAGGTGATTCTGTTATTGATGGTGCTCTATTAGGTTCAAGATATGGTGCATATCATTACTTAGATTGGAAAGTTTCATATGATTTCACATATGAAGGTGAAACATCAGAAAAAACTTCTACATTTGGTAATGGTTATTGGTTAGTTAAAAAAGCATTCTAATTAAAATAATTATTTAATAAAAGTTTATAACCCTATATAATATATGTTGTATAGGGTTATATTTTTGTATTTAAAAGGAGGATAAAAATGACTAAATATGTTATTAAAAGAATATTTTTAGCCTTTTGTGTTTGTTTTATCGTTTTATCTTTGACATACATATTAATTGCTTGTTTAAAGGTTGATAAAATTTTAGCTCCATCAGAAGGTCAAATGTTTGCTTATTATCATAATCAAGCTCAAAGAGGATTTTTAGTAGAATCTAACACTCCACTCGATGGTTTAGGAAGTGTTCTTTGGAGTTATACTACTGGTTCAGGAAAAGATACTACTAATTATTTTTTCTATCAAAGACCTGTTATGGATCGTTATTTTACATGGTTAGGTAACGTTTTCTTACGTTGGGATTGGGGTGTTTCTTCTTCATTTGAAATGGGTAGAACTACAATTAGTATTTTAATGGGAAGATTACCTACTACAATTAGTTTAAATGTTTTAAGTGTTATTGTATCAGTTCCATTAGGAATTGGACTTGGAGTATTATGTGCTCTTAAAAAAGGAAGTGTATTTGATAATGTTTTCCAAGTTATTATCATGATATTTATTTCTATTCCAGGATTCGTTATTATAAGTTATTTAATTATGTTATCTTATAATATTGATTGGTTACCATCAATGTGGCCTCAATCAACTGATCCTACATATCGTAAAGTTGCAGCTTATATTATTCCTGTATTTGTTTTATCAATTGGATCAATTAATGGATACGCTCGTTTCGTTAGAGCAGAATTATGTGAAGTTTTAGAAAGTGATTATTTATTACTTGCTAGAACAAAAGGTTTAACTAGAAGACAAGCTATTTTAAGACATGCTTTTAGAAACTCAATGGTTCCTGTTTTACCATCAATTGTCTCTGAATTTATTGCTATTTTAGGTGGTAGTATGATTTTAGAGAATCTTTATCAAATTCCAGGTGTTGGTCAACTTTATATGGCTGCATTTAATTCAAAAGATTACGATTTATTGATGACTGATATGGCTTTCTATACAATTATTGGTTTATTATCATCAATTATCGTAGACTTATCATATGGATTTATTGATCCACGTATTAGAATGGGGGCAAAGAAATAGTATGGCAGAAAATGAAAAACAAGTATTCATTGATGGAAATGGAAAAGAAGTTACTATTTCTAATGATGATTTTAAATTAGTTCAAAGCGATTCTAAAATTCATGATGTAAAATTTGCTGGTAAGCCTACAACATTCTTTAAAGATGCAATGAAAAGATTTGCTCGTAGTAAATCTGCAGTTACTGGTGGAGTTATTGTTGGTCTTTTAGTTTTAGGTGCTATTATTATTCCATTTTGTACTCCATCTACTGGAGGAACTGGTGTTTATAATGTTACTTCTACTGGTGGAGGAAAAACTACAGAAGCTGATTTACCTCCAAAATTATTCCCTGCTGGAACAGGTTTCTGGGATGGTACAGTTAAAAGAAGTGGTATTATCTATGATACAAAAAATGAATGTCCAGTTGGTGATAAATATACTGAAGGAAGCTATTTTAATTTAAAAACTTATGAAAAAACAGAAGAAGCATATAGTGAATATGGAAGAGGTGGAGTAGTTAACGTTAACGCTAATTCATCTACTGATGTTACATATTATTCAAAAAGTGCTGATTTTGATTTAAGTAGTAAAATTAATGTTAGTTATTCTATTAGTTTAGATATGTATGCTACATATGAATTTACTGGATATAAATTTGCTATTTATGATGGTTCTACTAGATATTATTTAGTAGGAAGTGAAAATAGCTTTGAAACTAATAAAACTAGTGTAGATTTAGAAATTACTTCATCTTTAAAATCTCAAGGTGTAAGTAGTGATATTTTAAAAAATGCTAGATTTGAATTCATTGTAAAAAGAAGTGAAAATGAAAATAAAATTGGTTCAATTTTATTAGAAAAATTCATTGCTACAAGTGAAAGTAAAGATTCTGCATTAAAATATAATGTTGAAGTTACAAGCTTTGAAGATGGTAATACAGTCATGCAAAGACAAAATTCTGATTTTGGTGCATGGAATGCAACAGGTGGAGCTCGTAGTGTTCATGGTGTTGTATTTACTGTTTGTGATTTCACATACAATCCATATGCTTATGCTTATGGTAAAAAAGAAAAAGTTTATAGTGCAAGAGAATTATTAATTTATACTAATAATAAATCATTAAATATTAATTTAAGTAGTAGTGATTATAAAGCTACAACTGATAAAGAAGTATTAGCAAAAAGATTTGAAGTATTAAATTCAAATTGTCCAATTGCTGAAGTTATTGAACAAGTTGGAGACGCTAAATACGATAATAATAAAAAACAATGGTCAGGTTTTACTTTAAAAGTTAAGATTTATGGCTATATGGAAATGGGATATGATAGTGAACCTATCTTCATATTCGGAACAAACGATAGTGCTAAAGACTATTGTAAATTAATGTTTACAGGTATGAGATTATCATTTATTATTGCTATTTCAGTTAGCGCTGTCAATATTATCATTGGTTTAATCTGGGGTTCAATTTCAGGATACTTCGGTGGATGGGTTGATATTGTTATGGAAAGAATTTGTGATATTATCTCAGGACTTCCTTCAACTGTTATCATTACATTATGTATTCTTTATGGAAGAGAATTCAATTGGGGTAGTGCAGCAGATGTTGTTGCTTTAATGGTTGCTTTATTTATGACTGGATGGATGGGTGTAAGTGCTCGTACGCGTACTCAATTCTATCGTTATAAAGGAAGAGAATATGTTTTAGCAAGTAGAACATTAGGTGCTAAAGATGGAAGATTAATCTTTAGACATATCTTACCTAACGCAAGTGGTACTATTATTACAGGATCTATTTTAATGATTCCAAATGTTATTTATACTGAAGCAAGTATTGCATATTTAGGTTTAGGTTTACAAGGACAAGTATTATTTGGTGTCATTTTAAGTGAAGCAAATAACTATTATCAAGGTGATAAATCATTCTTATTATTTATCCCTACATTTATTATGATGTTACTTTTAATTTCATTTAACTTATTCGGTAATGGATTAAGAGATGCATTTAACCCATCATTAAAAGGAGGTAAAAATTAATATGGCTGAGAATAAAGAAAAAATATTAGAAGTCAAAGATTTAACAATCTCCTTTAAAACTGATAGAGGAATAGTTCACGCAGTAAGAGGTGTTTCATTTGATTTATATAAAGGTGAAACACTTTGTATTGTTGGTGAATCTGGTTCAGGAAAATCTGTTACTAACAAAGCTATTATGGGTATTAGTGCTAAAAACGCTATTATTGAAAATGGTTCTATTCTTTATGAAGGTGAAGATTTAGTCAAAGTTAGTGAAGAAGAATTCCATCGTATTAGAGGACATAAAATTGGTATGATTTTCCAAGATCCTCTTAGCGCTTTAAATCCAGTTATGAAAATTGGAAAACAAATCATTGAAGCTACAATGATTAATAAAAATATCTTAAAGAAAAGATATAATGATTTAATTTCTAAAGAATTAGTAGCATATCGTAATAATGAAGCTAATTATAATTTCAATATTACTAAAATTGATAATGAATTAGATAGAAATAAAAATTTAAAGTCAAATTTTGAAGAACAAAATAAAAAAATTGCAAAATTAGAATCAAAGATTTCTTCATTAGAAGGAAAAAATGATGAAAAGAATGTTGAAAAATTAAATTCTTTAAAAGAAGAATTTAATGAATTAATTTCAAATAGAGATAAATTCATTAATAGTTGTTTTGATATTTCTATTAATTTAATTAGAGAACATAAAGAAAAAGTTGTTTCTATTGAAGATGATATTAAAAAACATCAAAATGATGATTCTTCTACTGAATTAAAAAATCAAATTAAAGAATTAACATTAAAATCATTAAATAATGAATTAGAATTTTATAATACTAAAATCGTTCATGAATTATCTAGTGATTCTATTGAAAAATTCTTTGAAGATTTAGAAACTAGAAATAATTCTTTAAAAGAAATTAAAGGTTTATATAAATCATCTTTCAAAGAATTAAATAAACCTTTAAAAGAAGATTTAAATATTTCTAAAAAGAGCGCTAAAGAAGAAGTTAATGCTTATTATGCATCTTTAAAAAATGATTATTTATCTAAAAATAAAGAATTAAATCAAAAATTAAATGATAAAAAATCTGAATTAGATAATTATTTCAATTCTTTAGATGATGAACACAAAAAAGAAATTTCTGAAATATTAGAAAAAAATAAAGAATTACAAAGACAAATTGATAAAGAAAATAAAAAATATCATGATGTTAATGTCTCTAAAGTTTCTAGTAATAATAAAATTGAATTAATTAAAATTAGTGATGAAAAATATAATTCATTAACTGATGAAATTAAAGAAATAGAAGAAGAAATTTTAAATACAAAAGAAGAATTTATTAATAAAACAAAAATTACTAAAAAAGAAGCTAAAAAAATGGCTTTACAAGTTATGAAAGAAGTTGGTATACCTCTTCCAGAACGTAGATTTAAACAATATCCATTTGAATTTTCAGGTGGTATGAGACAAAGAATTGTTATTGCAATTGCATTAACTGCAAATCCTGATATCTTAATTTGTGATGAACCTACAACTGCATTAGACGTTACTATTCAATCTCAAATTCTTGAACTTATTAATAAATTAAAAGAAACAAGAAATTTAAGTTGTATTTTTATTACTCACGATTTAGGTGTTGTTGCTAATATGGCAGATAGAGTTGCTGTTATGTATGCTGGTAAGATTGTAGAATATGGTAAAGTAAATGAAGTATTCTTTGATCCTCGTCATCCTTATACTTGGGCACTTTTATCATCAATTCCTGATGTTGATAGTAAAGAAAAATTAGAAGCAATTCCTGGAACTCCTCCAGATATGATTTATCCACCTGAAGGAGATGCATTTGCATTAAGAAATAAATATGCATTAGCAATTGATTTTAAATATCAACCACCTTATTTTAAGGTTAGTGATACTCATTATGCTGCAACATGGTTATTACATGAAAATGCACCACATGTTGATATGCCTAGAATTGTTTCAGAAAGAATTAGAAAAAATATCGAGGATGAAAAGAAAATTAATCCTGATTTCACTTTGGAGGCTTAGAAAATGGAAAATAACGATAAAAAAATTGATAATTCTAAAGCTTCTTTAGCTAAAGATAATCTTGATCTTTATCAAGAAATGGAAGAAAATTCACTTGTAATTGAAAAAGATAAACCTAATTTTGATGGCATGAGTGAACCTCCAGTTGATGAATTAAAAGGAAGCTTAGATAAAGAAAAAGATACTCATAATATTCTTTCAAAATGTAAATATAAACAAGAATATGTCGATAATAAAATTATTTTAAGTGTTAATCATTTAAAACAATATTTCTTCTTTGGTAAAGGTCCAAATAGATACAAATTAAAAGCAGTTCATGATGTTTCTTTCCAAGTTAAAGAAGGTGAATGTTTTGGTATCGTTGGTGAATCTGGTTGTGGTAAAACTACTACTGGAAGAAGTATCATTAGACTTTATGATATTACTAGTGGTTCAATTTATTATAAAGGATATAGAATTGGTGCTGGTACTAGATGGAATGAAAAAGAATTAAAATATTCTAGAGTTCATCATAAAGAAAAAGTTAAAAAATTAAAAGCAGATTTAAAAGCTGGTAATATTACTCAAGCTGAATATAATAAATCTCTTAATGAAGCTAATGAATATTTAAAAAATATTACACATTTACAAAAAGCTAAAATTAAGCAAATTAAATATGATCAAAATCATGTTAGTCCAAAATTAATGCAAGAAATTCAAATGATTTTCCAAGATCCTATTGATTCGCTTGATCCTCGTATGACTGTTGAAACAATTATTTCAGAAGGATTAAATATTCAAGGATATCATAACAAAGAAGAAAATCATAAAAAAGTTGTTGCAGCTTTAGAAAGAGTTGGCTTAATTGAAGATTATTGTTCACGTTATCCTCATGAATTCTCTGGTGGTCAAAGACAAAGAATTGGTATCGCTCGTGCTTTAATTATGAATCCTAAATTATTAATTTGTGATGAACCTATTTCTGCACTTGATGTTTCTATTCGTGCTCAAATCATTAACTTATTAAATGATTTAAGAGAAGAAATGGGATTATCATTAATATTTATTGCACACGATTTATCTGTTGTTAAATATTTCTGTGATAGAATTGCTGTTATGTATTTTGGAGAAATTGTTGAAATGACAACAAGTGAAGAATTATTCAAACATCCTTTACATCCATATACAAAGAGTTTATTAAGTGCTATTCCAAAGCCAAATCCTTTAACAGAAAAGAAAAGAGAAAGAATTGTTTATAAACCTCAATTAATTCACGATTATAGTGTTGATAAACCTAAATTCGTTGAAATTATTCCTGGACATTTTGTTTTAGCTAATAATGCTGAAATTGAAAAATATAAACAAGAAATTTCTGATATTGATTCAAAACAACAATAAAAAAATATCTCTATATCATTAAGTTGATATAGAGATTTTTTTATATTTAATTTAAAATAAACACATGGATAAAGAAATTAAAATTAGAACAATATTAGAATTATTACTTGGAATAATATTATTAGCTTCTGGGATACCTTTAATGATCTTTTCTTCTTCCTCTATAATGGTAGATGTTTTAGGTTATTTAATAGGTGGAATAATGATTTTATTAGCAGTTTTAATAACTTTATTTACTTTTATTAAATATCCTGAAAAAGTATATTTATACTTTTTATATTCATTAATTTTAGTTAGTGGAGTTTATTGTTTTATTACTCCAGTTACTGCTACTATATTTATATGTTTATATTTAGGCATAACATTTATGATAGTATCTTTATTATATTTTATTAAATTCTATATTTTAAAACACGTTTCATTTAAGCATTGGTTTAATATTGTTCAATTATTTATATTAATAATTTTATTTATTACGGGTTTATTATTTTGTATCTATTTTAAAACAATAGATGTATTTTTATTATGTTATATTATAGGAATACCTTTAAGTTTAATAGGTCTTTATTTGATTATTTTAATGATAATTAGATTAATTGTTAATCGTTAAAAATTAAAATATTTAATTCTAATTCTTGAGGAAGAGTTCCAGCGTGAGTAGCTTTTAATTTAAAAGAATCTTTGGATGCGAAATTATATTTACTATTAGATAATAAAAAATAATTTCCTAAGAAAGAATCAAATAAAGGATGAACAGAACCTTCTCCAAAATAATTTTCATTTAATATTTCTTCTTTAGTTTTTAATATAAATTTATCTTTATATTTTTTATTATAAATATTAATAAAATCATTTATTTTATCTTCTTTTACTTCAAAAGATGCAAATCTTCCTTCAATTGAATAAATAGCGTCTTTATCTTTTAATGTATCTAATAATTCTTCATCATGATTTAAATAGATATTTTCAATATCTATAAATCCATGATCTGCAAGTAAAATAAATAATGTATCAGGATTATCTTTTACTAATTTTTCTACATTATTATTTAAATATATTATCATATTTTTAGTAATTTCATTTTTAATTGAATTAGCGTGCATTGAATGATCTGGTTCACCAGAATAAACATATAAGAATTCTTTTTCTTTTAATAATTTATTAGCGTTTTCAAATAATTTATTAAAATCATCTTCTCCTTTATCATTTTTATAATTAAAAGAAGAAACCCATCCAGTTACATCTTTATTAAATTTTTCATTAATCAAAGAAGTAATATATGTAGGTTTTAATAAATCTTTTTGAACATTAACATTATTTAAATCTTCACCAGTTACTTTATCTTTATTTAAAAATACTGTTACATAGTGATTTAAATCTTTAAAATTTTGATCCCAACCTAAAAATCCAGTTTCACATGGATATTTTCCACTCATTAAAGATGTAGTAGCAGCAACAGTAGTAGGAGGATAAATACTTGATCCATCAAGTTTAATATGAGAATATAAAAAAGGACAATAATCTTTATAAGTTTCATAAATTACTTTTCCAAATCCATCTAATAATATTAAACATAATTTTTTATTTTTATTTTTAGATAATATTTCATCTAATTTAGTATATGAATCATGAAAAGTCTTAATTCCATAATGTTTTAAAATTGAATTTGATATATTTACTAATGTATTATTTTTATCTGTTATTTTCATAGCTTACCTCCTTAAATGTAAGATTATATTATAAAAGAATTTAGAAAAATACGCAAAAGAAAACCTCCAAGAAATTCTTGGAGGTAAATTTTGAAAATATTATAATTTTCTGTTGTAGAATTCAACGATTAATGATTCATTAATTTCTTGTGATAATTCACTTCTTTCTGGTAATCTATCGTATGAACCTTCTTTCTTTTCTTTATCTACAGTAATATATTTTGGAGATACTGCGATTGTTTCTAAATTTGCTTTAACAATAGCTAAATCTCTGCTCTTTTCTTTTAAAGAAATTTTATCTCCAGGTTTACAAATATAACTTGGGATATCAATTTTTTTACCATTAACTAAGATATGACCATGGTTAACTAATTGTCTTGCTTGAGCTCTTGTAGATGCAAAACCCATTCTATAAACTAAATTATCTAATCTTGATTCTAAGATAATCATGAATTCTGTACCTGTAACATTTTCTGATTTAGAAGCAATTTTGAATAATCTAACGAATTGTTTTTCGTTAACACCATATAAGTGTCTTAATTTTTGTTTTTCTTGTAATTGTCTTCCATATTCAGATAATTTTTTCTTATCTTGTCCATGTTGTCCTGGAGCATAGTCTCTTTTCTTTAATTCTTTTCCAGTTTCAGAAAGTGAAAAGTGAAGTCTTCTGGAACGTTTCCAACTTGATTCTAAGTTTCTCATATTTTCTCCTTTTATGCAAATAAAACGAGATATAAATTCTATCTTTCCGGATGAAATAAATTCTTTTTCGATTTGTAGCTAAATTTACTCAAGTAGATATACCTTATTTCATCAGTCGAAAGTATATTTATACGCTGCGAATTTATGCTTATATAAGATAATACTTTTTATTATAAAAATCAAGTAATTAATAATTTATCTTAAAAATTTAAATTATATTATATTAATAT
>CAVCSZ010000020.1:0-18277 GCA_963605025.1 bacterium
ATAATATATAGACTGTTTTTGAACTAATTAAATTGTTTAATTTAGATAGACTAAAACAATTAATTTTTATAATAATTTTAAGCAATATTAGAATTTTTTATATTTAATTAATAATTTATAATAAAAAATTATCATTTTATTTGAGAGTTAGTGCTATTTAATTTAAAATAATGAGCGAAATAAAGATTATTCTTTGGAGATTACAAAAATGAATGAGTTAGTTATTAAAGATTTACATGTTTCAGTAGAAGATAAAGAAATTTTAAAGGGAGTTAATTTAACTATTAAAAAAGGTGAAATAGTAGCATTACTTGGTCCTAATGGACATGGTAAATCTACTTTACTTGCTGCTATTATGGGTAATCCTAGATATAAAGTAACAAAAGGATCTATTTTACTTGATGGAGAAGATGTATTAAAAATGGAAGTAGATGAAAGAAGTAGAAAAGGACTTTTTTTAGCATTCCAAAATCCTAGTGAAATAGAAGGAGTAGTTACTAGTGATTTTTATAAAAGTGCAATTAATGTAAGAAGAGAAAAGAAAGTTAATTTATATGAATTTTATAAACTTATAGAAAATGCTTCTAATGAAGTAAAATTACCTTTTGATATGGCGTCTCGTCATTTAAATGATGGATATTCAGGAGGAGAAAAGAAAAGAAATGAAATTCTTCAAATGTTACTTTTAAAACCTAATATCGCTATGCTTGATGAAATAGATTCAGGATTAGATGTAGATGCAATTAATACTGTAAGTGATGTAATTAATAAAGAATTTAAAAATAATAATACTTCTTTTTTAGTAATATCTCATTATGCTAGATTATTTACTTTAATTAAACCTACTAGAAGTGTTGTAATGATTAATGGAAAGATTGTTTTAGATGGAGATGCTTCTTATATTAATAGAATTGATAAAGAAGGATATGAATGGATAGAAAAAGAATTAGGTATTTCTATTAAAAAAGAAGAAATAGAAAAGAAAACAGTTTCTATTGGAACATGTGCTACTAAAGAAATGATAAAAGGAAATAAATAATATGAAACAGGAATTAAATTTAAATATTCCTAAATATGTTCTTCATGATTCTTTAAATAGAGAATTTCTTAATTTAAAAAATAATAAAGAAGAAATAGAAATTAAAGGAAATTATAAAGAAGTTACTATTAAAAATATTAATTCTAAAGAAATAAATATATTAATTAAAGAAAATTCATATGTAATTATTACTCTTTTAGTAAGTAATAACATTAATGAATTTAATATTAATATTAATTCTTTATCTAATTCTAATTTTGAACTTTTTTTAGCAGATATCTCTTTATCTAATTCTAAAATTAATATTAATTCATCTTTAGATGAAGTTAATTCTAAAGGAGAAATATATGTTTCTTCTTTAGGAATTAATGATTCTAATAAGAATTATAATATTAATTTTATTCATAATAATAAAAATACTTATTCTAAAGCTATTTTTAAAGGTATTAGTAAAGATAATTCTTTAATTAATGTTAATGAAATAACTCATATTAAAGAAAATAATATTAAATCAGAAGCTTATCAAAATATTAAAATTACTTTATTAGATAAAACTTCTAAAGGAATAGGTCATCCTATTTTAAAAATAGATAATGATGATATTAAAGCAAGTCATGGATGCGCTATTGGGAATATAAAAGAAAGTGATTTATATTATATTTTATCTAGAGGAATTAAATTAAAAGACGCTAAAAGATTAATTACTTTAGGTAATTTAATTACTATTACTAATAAAATGGATGAAGAAAGTAAGAATGAATTTATTAATTATGTAGGAGAAAAATTATAATGTTAGATGTTAAAAAAATAAGAAAAGATTTTCCTATTTATAAAAATCATGAAAATGATGATAAACCTTTTATTTATTTAGATAATGCTGCTACTACATTTAAACCTAAAGCAGTTATAGATGCATGTAGTTATTATTATGAATATGATGGTGCTAATGCACATAGAGGAGACTATGATTTAGCATTTAAAGTAGATAAAAAGGTTGATGAAACAAGAAGTAATCTTGCTAAATTTTTAAATGCTAATAAAGAAGAAATTGTTTTTACTAGTGGAACAAGTATGTCTTTAAATTTAGTAGCATATGGATATGGAATGAAATATCTTACTAGTGAAGATGAAATTATTTTAACTGAAGCAGAACACGCTAGTAATGTTTTACCTTGGTTTAAAGTAGCAGAATCTAAAGGATGTAAAATTAAATATATTCCTTTAGATGAAAAAGGAAGATGTTTAAAAGAAAATTTAGAAAAAGTAATTACTAAAAACACTAAAGTAGTAAGTGTTGCACAAGTTAGTAATGTTTTAGGATTTAAAACAGATATTAAAGCTATTTGTGAAGTTGCTCATAAGTATGGCGCAATAGTAGTATGTGATGCTGCTCAAAGTGCTCCACATATGAAAATAGATGTAAAAGATTTAGATTGTGATTTCTTAACATTATCTGCACATAAAATGCTTGGACCTACTGGAATTGGAGCACTTTATGGTAAATTTGAATTATTATGTAAAATGGATCCTTTCATGATGGGAGGAGGAGATAATGCTAGATTTGATATGTGTGGTAATGTTGCGTATTTAGAGCCACCTTATAAATTTGAAGCAGGTACTCAAAATATCTCAGGTATCTATGGATTTAATGAAGCAATTAAATATTTATTAAATATAGGTATGGATAATATTGAAAAACATGAAGAAGAATTAAAAGAATACGCTATTAAAAAATTATCTACATTAGATGATGTTATTATATATAATAAAGATAGTGTATCTGGAATTATTACTTTTAATGTTAAAGATAGATTCCCTCAAGATGAAGCTAGTTTATTAAATTCTAAAGGTATATTTGTAAGAAGTGGAGAACACTGTGCTAAATTATTAAGAGATTTTTTAAAAACAGTAGGTACATTAAGATGTTCATTTTATTTATATAATGATTTTGATGATATAGATCATTTATATAATGCTTTAAAAGAAAAAGGAGATATATTAGATGCTTACTTTAACTGATGAAATGAAAAGAGAAATTATATTAGATCATTATAAATCTCCTTCTAATAAAAAAGAGAATTTTGATACTACTAATTTTAAATCTATTAGAATGGATAGTGATTCTTGTATTGATGATTTAACAATTTATTTAAAAATAGAAGATGATATTATTAAAGAAGCTTATTTTAATGGAATAGGATGTGCGATATCTACTGCATCTACTGATATTTTATGTGATTTAGTAATTAATAAATCATTAAAAGAAGCTTTAAATATTATTGAAAATTATCATCATATGTTACATGAAGAAAATTATGATGAATCAGTTCTTGAAGAATTAAATGCTTTTAGTAATACTTATAAACAAGCTGCTAGAATTAAATGTGCAAGTATAGGAAGTATTGGAATAGATAAAATTATTTTAGGAGATAAAAATGAAAGAAAATAAATTTAATTCAGATTATTCTAAATATGATTTTAAAGATGATGTAGAAAGCATTTATTCTACTGGTAAAGGTTTATCAGAAGATGTTATTAGAAAAATATCTAGTGCTAAAGAAGAACCAGAATGGATGTTAAATTTTAGATTAGAAGCATATAAGAAATTTTTAGAATTAGATTATCCTTCATTTGGACCTGATACTACTTCATTAGATTTTAATTCTTATACTTATTTTACTCGTTATAGTAAAAAAGAAGAAAGAAGTTGGGATGAAGTACCTTCTCAAATTAAAGATACATTTAATAAATTAGGTATTCCTGAAGCAGAAGGTAAATATTTAAGTGGTGCTGCTACTCAATATGAATCTGAAATGGTATATCATAATATGTTAAAAGAAGTAGAAGAAAAAGGAGTAATTTTCTTATCTACTGATATGGCATTAAAATTATATCCTGATTTAGTAAAGAAATATTTTAATACTGTAGTTAAATATACTGATAATAAATATGCTGCATTAAATGGAGCAGTTTGGAGTGGTGGTAGTTTTATTTATGTTCCTAAGAATGTTAAATTAGATAAACCATTACAATCTTATTTTAGAATTAATAATGAAAAGACTGGTCAATTTGAAAGAACATTAATAATAGTAGATGAAAATAGTGATTTACATTATGTAGAAGGATGTACTGCTCCTATTTATTCTAAAGAAAGTTTACATGCTGCAGTAGTAGAGATTATTGTACATAAAAATAGTAAATGTAGATATTCTACTGTTCAAAATTGGTCTAATAATATTGTTAATTTAGTAACTAAAAGAGCATTATGTCATGAAAATGCTACTATGGAATGGATTGATGGAAATATAGGAAGTCAAATAAATATGAAATATCCTGGATGTATCTTAAAAGGAGATAATTCTAAAGGAATATGTGTTTCTATTGCAGTAGCAGGTAAAAATCAATATCAAGATGCAGGAAGTAGAATGATTCATATAGGTAAAAATACTACTTCATCAATTATTTCTAAATCTATTGTTAAAGATGGAGGAATATGTAATTATAGAGGTACTGCTAGAATATTAAAGAGTGCTATTAATTCTAAAACTCATATAGAATGTGATACTTTAATATTAGATAATAAATCTAAATCAGATACTATTCCTAAAAATGAAGTATTTAATGATTCTAGTTATTTAGAACATGAAGCTACTGTTAGTAAAATAGATGAAGATCAATTATTTTATTTAATGAGTAGAGGTATATCTAAAAAAGACGCTACTCAAATGATAGTAATGGGATTTATTGAACCATTCTCTAAAGAATTACCAATGGAGTATGCAGTAGAATTAAATCAACTTATTAAATTAGATATGGATGGAAGTGTTGGTTAATCTAACACTTTTTATATTAATAATATGCCAAATTAATTTATATATCAAAATAATAATATTTATAGTTAATTTTTATTATTTTTAAAGATAATTAACAAAATAATGAAAATTTTTAATTTTGTTCTTGACATAGATACAAAATGATATATAATGTTGCTATATACAAGAAACAAAATAAATAAAAATGTTTCTATTAAGGGGGTATATTTTATGAAAAAGAAAGGTTTGTTATTAACATTAGCAGTTCTTCCTATGGCTGCTACTACAATGAGTGCTAAAGTAGTTAATACTTCAAATAATGTAAAAGTATCTCCTATTACTCAAGGTGCTAATGAAGAAGAATTATTAGCAAAAGGAGGAACTTATTTAGTAAATTTAATTAAAACTAAAGGTTGTGAATTCTTAACAGGTAATCTTATTCCAATGGCAGGTCAACTTGCAGTTAATACTATTTTAACTCAATTAGGTATAGGTCAATATGCTACTATGATTGAAGGATTTGAGAAAATAGAAAAATTATGTGAAAAAACTCAAAGACAAATTAAAGAATTAGATGAAAAAGTACAAAAATTAGATGATGAAAAATATATGAATAATATTTTAAATCAAGTTAATACTTTTAGATTAAATGAAGCTAACGCTATTGATGCAATTGGAGCATTAATTGAAAATGAAAATAATAAAATAGATGAAAATAAATTAAATGAATATAGAGATCAAGTTTATAATGATTTAATTAATAATATTAAATTTGATGCAGATAGTGCTAATGTACAAGTAGCAGTTCAAAAATTATGTGAAAATATCTTAACACCTAATACATCAAAAGATTATGTAAATATCTTTGATTTATATAAAAATACTTTAGGTACATATCAAAAATGGAATTATGAAACATTAAAACCTACTAGAGAATTTATTACTTATATTAGTAGTGTATTATTAAAAGGAGTATTAATTGCTAATTATGATGCAAGTTATAGAATTAAAGGATTAGATAAAGATAATCCAATAAGAACTGCATATCAAAATAGAATATTAGATATGACTAAAGCTTTTAATAAAGTAATGGGATTATTTAAAAATAAATTAGATGAATTAGATAATTTAGAAAAAGATATTAATACTTATAATATTATTGAATATAATTATAAAGGTAAAAATATTAAAATGTTCCGTTATTTAGCACATATTAATATGTATGAAAAAGAAAATAACGCTATGTTATTATTTAATGGAAGAAAAGGTAGAGAAAAAACATATAATTCACTTGCTAATTTAATTGCTAATGAAGATTTCTATAAATTAATGTTTAATGATTATAATGAAATTAAAGATTTATATAAAATTGATAATAATGAATTTGGTTTTAAAGATTATGTTACTACATGTGGATTTAATCTTGGTACATTAAAGAGTAATGTTAAAGGATTCTATCGTCAAACATTCTTTGAAGATGAAAGTGTTCCTACTCATTGGACTAAAGTAGATTATTATGATTTAAATGAACCTAATAAAAATCATAGAGTAACTGCATTTAAATCATATGTAGATGGAGGAAGATTAAGTGAAGTATTCTTAGGTAAATATGATCATATTGATCAAGTACCTAAAGAAGGATTCAATAATGAATACTTATGCTTTGTTACTAGTGATTATAAATTAAATGGATATTATGGAGATATTGTTCCAGGAACATGTACAGGAGTAGATGGTATTGGAAGTGATATAGTTAAAGGTATTCCTAGTGGAGGAGATTATAATCCTGAAACTGCTTTAAAATTACAAGACAGTTATCTTAAATAAAAATTATTTCTTATAAATATAAATAACCCTTCTTTAAAAGAGTATAGATTTAAATATTTATACTCTTTTAGTAGTCTTAATAAATATTTCTTTTTTATTTTTATAATTAGTTGTAAAATATAACTAACATATTAAGAAGGTAATAATTATGAAGCATACAATATTAGTAGGTGCTGGTATTCCAATTTGTACTGTATGTGCAGTTATAGGTAGTGGATTTTCATTATTTATATTTGGAGATCATAATGAAATGTTAGCAGAAAACAACATAGGAATATCAGTAGAAAACGTCTTAGAAGTTGGAAGTATTAAAATTAAAGGAGATAGTACTTTAATTTTAGATGGGGAATCTTCTAAATATAATAAATATGGTAAAGGTCCTTATTTTACTTCTAATTCAGGAACACATAATGAAGCTCATTATTCAGGTGCTGTTAGTAGTGATGATGGAGTTTCTTATGTAGAAGGACTTACTGATTTAGTATTTACAATTGATTTTGAAATTGTAGGTGATTTAAAAAATTATATTAATCTTTATAGTAATAATTTATCCTTAAAATCTTTAGGAGAAGGTAAATATAATTTAAGTTATAATGCAGATGATTTAAAAGATTTTGATGAAGATATAGAAGATTATTTATTATTCTCTTATGAAGATATGAAATGTAGATATAGTGATAATTTCTATAGTGAGATTAATTCTAGTAATGATTATAATAATATATTAAAGAAAGCAAGTAGTAATAGTTATATTAAAACTACTTACAATATGAAAATAAGTTTAAAATAATTAAGATTTAAAAAGGTTATTAAGAAATTATTAATAACCTTTTTTATTTTAATTAGATAATTTAAAGAAGATATTATTAATTATTAAATTTAATATTTATCATTTTTTCTAAATAAGAAAATATTTCTTCTTTAGATTTTAAAGAATCATTTAAGAAATTAGTGTATATTAAATTAGATATACCTCCACTTAAAAATGGAGAGAATAAAGTAATATCAATATCTAATGGGATTTTATCTTTATATGTATTAAAGATAAATTCTGTTAATTCTTTAATAAAATTATTTAAGTTCCAATATAAAGCTTTACTACGATCATTAATAATCATATTTTTAAATTTATCTTTATTATTTTCAAAGAAATCTATTATTTCATTTAATAATATTTTAATTACTTCATTATAAGAATAAGAATCATCATTTAAATATTTCTCTACTTTTTTATATACTTCTAATGAATATCTAGTAAATAAAAACATTAATAATTCATCTTTATCATTAAAATTATTATAAAATGTATTCTTACTTACTAAAGCAGTATTTACTATTTCTTGAATAGATATATCATCATAATTCTTTTTAGATAATAATTCATCTAATGCATTCGCAAGATCTCTTTTACTTCTTATTATTCTTACATCTTCTTTTTCTTCATATAAACTCTTCATAATTTCACCTTTATTGACCTAATTTACTAAAATCGTATAATATAAAAAATAAACTTGATTTTTATTTTTTTAATATTATACTACTATCTAGAAATTGAGCAAGAGTGCAATTTCTAGATAGAGGTGAAATTATGGAAAATGTAATTGAAATTAATCATCTTAGTAAAGATTTTGGACATGGAAGAGGAGTATTTGATGTTTCTTTAAAAGTTCAAAAAGGAGAATGTTTTGGATATTTAGGACCTAATGGAGCAGGTAAAAGTACCACTATTAGAATGTTAATGGGTTTTACTCATCCAGATTCAGGTGAAGCATTAATTTATAATAAAGATAATATTTCTTCAAGACATGAGATAATGCAAAGAGTATCTTATATTCCAGGAGAAGTATCACTTCCTCCTTTACTTAAAGGAAAAGATGTCATTAAAGAACAAATGAAACTTAAAAATGTTCAAGATGATACTTTCTTAAAATGGTTAATTAAAGAATTTGATTTAGATACTTCATTATTATGTAAAGAAATGAGTATTGGAATGAGAAGAAAGTTAGTAATTGTATGTGCATTTATGTCTGATCCTGATTTAATTATTATGGATGAACCTTCAAGTGGTTTAGATCCTGAAATGCAAGCTAAATTTGTAGAATTAATTAAATTAGAAAAGAAAAGAGGTAAAACAATTCTTCTTTCTAGTCATATCTTTAGTGAAGTAGATTCATGTTGTGATAATATCGCTATTATTAAAGATGGTAAAATAGTAAGTTTCTTTAACGCTGATGATTTAAAACATAAATCATTAAAAATGTATAAAGTTACATTTAGTGATAGAAGTTATGAATATATTTTTAAAGATACTCAAGATTTCTATAAAGTTATAGATAAAAATGATGATACTAAAGAAGTTACTTTCTTAGTAGATGATTCTAAAGTATCTTTATTTGTAGGATTATTAACTTATTTTAATGTTTTAGATTTAAAAGAAATTAAAGAAACATTAGAAGATTACTTTATGAAATTTTATAAAGAAGATAAAGATTTTAAAGGATTATAACATATGAAAAATGTAGTTATTAATTGTGAAAATGTATCTAAAGATTATGGATTAAATAGAGGTAATTTTGATTTAAATTTTAAAGTTTATGAAGGAGAAACTTTAGGAATATTAGGAGAGAATGGTGCAGGTAAAACTACTCTTTTAAGATTATTAATGGGTTTTATTAAATTAGATAAAGGTGAAATTAAAATCTATAATAAGAATTCTTATAAAAATAGTGCATTACTTAAAAATTATATGGCGTATATTCCTGGAGAAATTAATTTCCCTGATTTAAAAACTGGTAATGAATTCTTAAAAAGTTACGCTAATGAATCATCTTTAGATAATGAATATGAAGCAAGAGCTAGTGAAATTATTAAAAGAATGCAATTAGATATAAGTGCTTATCCAAGACGTATGTCTAAAGGTATGAAACAAAAAACTTCAATTGTAGCAGCTTTAATGAAAGATTATCCTATTATAGTTATGGATGAACCTACTACTGGATTAGATCCATTAATGAGAGATGAATTCTTAAATTTAGTATTAGAAGAAAAAAAGAAAAATAAAACTATTATTATGACTAGTAATACAATTGAAGAATTAGAAAAAGTATGTGATCGAGTAATGTTTATTAATTCAGGAAGAATCTCAGGTATTATTGATATGAAGACAATTAAAGAAAGACCATTAAGAGATTATAAAATTGAATTTAATAAAGAAGAAGATTATTTAAAAATAAAAGATATTTATAAAGAATATATCTTAAAAGATCATATAGAATATCATCAATTAACATTAAGAATACCTAAAGAAAAAGTATTTTATTTAATTCATGATTTAAATTTAATGGATTTAAAGTTTATTTCTTTTAAACCTTATACATTACAAACATATTTTGATGAAAATATATCAAAAAGGAGTAAATAATTATTATGGAAAATAATGAAAATATCTTAGAATTACCTAAGGAATTAGATAATAATTCTAATAATAAAAATAAAAAGATTAAAAAATCTCATTTATTTAGCACTGCTATATTTAAAGAATCTTTTAAATCTCATATTAAAGGTGCTAGTATTGTAGGAATTGCTAATGCTGGATTAATCGCAGTAGTTATAGGAATATTATCTACTTTAAATATTAATTCTACATCTACTTCAATGAAGAATTTATTCTCTAATGCTAGTAGTGAAACTACTATTAAAGAAGGTGCAGTATCTTACTATAATGCTTATTATAAAGGTGCTTTAGCATATGATAATTTAAATGATTCAATTAATAGTGTAGAAACATTAATTGCTACTCCTATTAATTTAATAGAAAGAGAAGATGTTAAAACATTAATAGGATCATTTATAGTTTATTATGAACAAGTATATTTAACTACTCAAAATAAAGAAGTAGCATTATCTCAAACAATAACTGCTAGTGAAGCATATATTGATTCTTATTTAACTGATGTAGATGAATCTACTAAAGGAATATTTAAAGTATTAGTAAAATCTTATTTAAGTTATTATTCTAATGATAATACATTAACTTATAAAGATATTATGATTAAAATAATGCCTTCTATTTATTCTTCTATTATAGTAAGTAATTTATCATTAGATGAATCTATTAATTCTAAATTAGTATCTTTATTTAGCAATGCTATTGAATATTATTATAATACTGATAGTTTAAGTGATACTAAGAGTAAATATTCTTTTGAATTAGCTAAATTATTATCTAATGATGAAGATGCTATATATTTAATTAATTCTTTAGAAGAAAGTTATAATTTAGATCCAGAAGCTTATGATCTTAATTTAGATAATTATAAAGAAAAATTAATTAAAGATATTATTGTAGATAAAGTTTATTCTACTTTATTAGATAGTGCTTATTATTCTTATTTACCTGATTTTGATGTTTATTATAAAACTAGTGAACTTGGATATCCTGTTACTTTAGTAGATACAGGTAAAAAAGATAATAATGGTAATATTATTTATGAAGAAAAAGAAGTAAAAGAATATGATCCTAGTTTATTTATAGAAGTAAGTAAAGGAATGTCTACTAAAGCAAGTAGTTTAGAAAAAAGAAGAAAAGCTATTATTACAGGTGTTCCTTATACTTCTAGTGAAGTAGAAACTGCTAAAAAAGAAGCAGAAGAAAGTGTTAAATTAATTAAAGATTCTTTAGATAATTTCTTAAGTATTTATCTTGTTAGAGATAATAATGTTAATGAATATCATAATGAAGAAGGTATTATTGAATCTAAAGTAATTACTAAATCTATTAATGATATTATTGATTATGCTTCTATTTCAGTAGTAGAAGATTATAATAAGAAATATAATAAAGATATTAAAAATATCTATGAAATTACTGCTAGTAATGATTCTTCTAGTGGAGCATATTTAGTAAATAAGATGTATAGTTACGCTAGTGGTGCTATTTCTTCTTATAAAGAAATATATTCTAAAAAAGTAAATGATGGTTATAGTGAAGAAGATGCAAGTTTAATTGCAATTAATGTATCTACTATTGGAGTTATGGATGAAATTCCTAATAAAGTTTCTAATAACTTAAAAGAAATGGGAGATATGAATATATATGGTATTATTGTAGGTTCTATTGGATTTGCAATGGCATGTTTATTAATTCCATTAGTATATTCTATTATGTTAAGTAATGATTTAGTATGTAAGAAAGTAGAAAATGGTTCATTAGCATTTACTTTCTCTACACCTATTAAAAGATCTACATTTATCTTTACAGAAGCTACATTCTTAGTATTTGTTGAAACTTGTTTAGCAATTCTTTTAACTGGTGTTGCTTTAATTGCTAGAAGAGTAGGTATTGAACTTGGTAGTACTGATATTGAATCTTCAATTACAATAGAAATGTTATTAAAGTTAGGTTTAGGTAATTATTTAGTTACATTAGCACTTTCAGGTATATGTTTCTTTACTTCATCATTATTTAATAAAACATCTACCTCAATTGGAATTGGAGGAGGTATCTCAATATTCTTCTTTATTTGTTCTATCTTAGGTTTATTTGGATCAGAATCATTCCCAAGTTTTATAAGAATTGATTCTATGAATTATTTTAACTATGTTACTATTATTACTTTCTTTGATACTAACGCAGTAATTACTAATAATGATGTTTATTATTATAAATTAATTGGTTTAGTAGCAATTACATTAATTACTTATTTAAGTTCATTTATTGTATTTAAAAAGAAAGATTTACCATTATAATAATATTAAATAAAGTCCGTTTTAAGGTTAACCTTAATAACGGACTTTATATTATTTAAAATTATAATATTTTAATTATTAGAGATTTTTAATAATATTTATTAAGTTAATATTAAGATATTAAACTGAAAGCGCTTTCAAATACAAAGTGAATTTTAAATTTAATATCATTTTATAGATGATTAAAAACATCAAGTAATTAAATTAATTAATTATTCTAAATGATTATTTATTAACATTTATTACATAATTAATTATTTATTAACAATTTTCATTTATCAGGAGGTCATTAGAAAATGAAAAAAGGAAAATTTTTATCAATTTTAGCAGTAGGTACTTTATTAGTATCTGGATTAACTGCATGTGGAGGAAGTGAATCAAGCGATTCAAAAGAAACAATTAATGTTCAATTCGTTCCTTCAAGAGATCCAGGTAGTCTTGCTACTCTTGCAAGTAATTTAGAACCACTTTTAAATGCTACAAGTGATAAATATGATTTCAAAATTACAACTGGTACATCATATGCTGCTACTACAGAAGCTATGTTATCAGGTCAAATTGATGTTGGTTTTTTAACTGCTAGTGGTTATGCAGAAGCAACATTAAAACATCCAGGAGAAGTAGAAGTATTATTAACTTCAGTAAGAAAAGGATATCAAGTTCAATTAGATTATAAAACTGAAGAAGAACAAAGAGCTGCTATGAATGGAGAAGTTAAAGGATATGAATATTTAGGTCAACAAACAGTTAGTGATGTTAATTCATATGCTTCTATTTTAGTTGTTTCTAACGATTATTATAAAGATAATAATGGTGATGGTAAAATCGATGTAAAAGATATGGCAGGATTAACTATTGCTAGACAAGGACAAACTAGTGGTGCTGGTTATTTAAGACCTTTAAAATATTTAAATGATTATGGAATGGAAATGGTAGATGAAATTACAGATGCATCTAAACAAATTAAAGGTATGTATATTAAGGGATATGATGCTGCTTTAGAAGCTATGTTAGCAGGTGATGTTGCAGGTTTCTGGGGTTATATTGATGTTAGATACGCTAACGGATATAATAAAGATTCAAGTACATGGTATCAAAATTCTTCTATTTTTACTTCTAGTAAATGTGTTGCTATTACAGAAGGTATTTATAATGATACAATTTCTGTAAGAAGTGGATTATCTAGTGAAGCAAAAGAAGCAGTTAAAAATGCTTTTGAAACAGTTGTTAAACAAGGTAGTACTACTGAAGAAGGAACAGGAGCATATTACTTATATAATTTATATTCACATACAGGTTATGTTGAAGCTAAAGATTCAGATTTTGATGGAGAAAGATCTTTCTATCAATATTGTGTAGATCACAATTTAATTTAATTTTTAATAATTAATAATTTTTATAAGGAAATATTTATGATCGTTTTTGAACATGTAGATAAAGTTTATCCTAATGGATTTAAAGCTTTAAAAGATATAAACTTAACAATTAATGATGGAGATTTTGTAGCAATTATTGGTCTATCTGGAGCAGGTAAATCTACTTTACTTAGAACTATTAATAAAATGCATGATATTCAAAGTGGTCAATTAATTGTAAATGATCAAGATATTTCTAAAGCTAAAGGAAAAGAATTACGTTCTATAAGAAAAAATATTGGAATGATATTCCAATCTTTCAATCTTGTAAAAAGAAGTAGTGTTTATAAGAATGTTCTCTCAGGAAGAGTGGGTTACCACTCTTTCTTTGAGACTTTATTTGGTATTTATAGCGAAAAAGAAAAAAGATTAGCATTTGATTCTTTAAATAAATTGGGTATTTTAGATAAAGCTTTTGTAAGAGCAGATGAACTTAGTGGTGGTCAACAACAAAGAGTTGCTCTTGCTAGAGCATTAACTCAAGAACCTAGTATTATTTTAGCAGATGAACCAGTTGCGTCTTTAGATCCTGTTACTACAATTTCTGTTATGAATGATTTTAAAAAGATTAATGAAGAATATAAAATCACAATTGTTGCTAATATGCACCATGTTGATTTAGCGTTAAAATATTCTAATAGAATTATAGGAATTAAAGAAGGCGAAATTGTTTTTGATGGAAAACCTAGTGAAGTAACTGATGAAGTTTTACTTAATATCTATGGAAGAGCATTAAAACAAAATGAAAAATTAGGTGAAGTTGATGAATAAGTCTATATCTAATTTTTATAATAAACTTCGTTATAAAAATGTTAAAGTTAAACTTTTAAATGATGAAGAAAAAGTATTAAAGAAAAAAAGAAGTTTAATACCTTTCTGGACTATTATTATTTTATTAATAATAGGATTATCATTTCTATTTATAGAAATGCCTTCTAAGGTAAGATTTGATCAATTTAGTACAATATTTTCTCAAATGTTTGTACCTAGTAAATGGAGTTTAAAAACTTGGGATGGATATTGGGATTATTTATTTAATGTAGCAGTAGTAAAAATATGGAATACTATTGAAATGGTTAGTATTGCTACTTTTATAGGTACAATTATATCTGTTCCATTCTTTATTTTAGCAAGTAGTAATATCTTTACATCTAAATGGGTATATCTTCCAATTAGAATTATTTTAAATATATTTAGATCTATTCCTACTTTCGTTTTAGCAGTTATTGCTACAGTATTTTTTGGTTTTAATGAAACTAGTGGTATTATAGCGATGGCGTTATTTACTAGTGGAGTATTATTTAAATTAATGTATGAATATATTGAAACTTGTGATATGAATCCATTTGAAGCATCTAGAAGTACAGGTGCTAGAACAATGCAAGCATATGTTATTTCTATTGCGCCTCAAGTAAAACCTACCTTTATTTCTAATATTATTTATGTATTTGAAATTAATGTAAGAGCAAGTGTTATTTTAGGATTTGTAGGTGCAGGAGGAATAGGACAACTTTTAAGTGATGCGATTGAATCTACTCAATATGATAAAGTAGGTGCTATATTAATTCCTTTATTTATAGTAGTAGTAGCACTTCAACTTATCAGTAGTTATTTAAGAAGGAGGGTTCAATAATTATGTTATTTAAAAGAATTGATTTAGAAACATATAATAAACTACCTTTTTATAAAAAAATATTTTATAAAGTTGAAAGACATTTTTTAAGTGTTGATGAAGCTTATAAATCAAGACCTAAAAAATGGATTTATAATTTAGTATTTAGTGCAATATTAATAGGATTTATTTTATATTTTGCGTTAGATTTAAATTTCTTTGATAATTTTAGAAATCCTAATTGGTCTAAATTTGGAAAGATGTGTGAAGGATTTATTCATCCAGATTTAGAATATTTCTTTGGATATGGATCATATACATTTAATAAATCAGTAATATATGAAGTTATTCAAACATTTGCAATTGCATTTATTGGAACTACTATTGCATCTATTTTATCTTTAATCTTTGGATTCTTAGGTAGTAGAAAAATGGTAGGACATTACGCTATTATATCTGAAATTATTTTAATCTTAATTAGAACATTCCCTGAAATTTTAATGGGTTTTATCTTTGTTAAAGTATTTGGATTTGGTGCTATTACAGGTGTAGCAGTACTTTCTATTCATTCTATTGGAATGATTGGTAAAATGTATAGTGAACAATTAGATGTAATTGAAAATGGACCACTTGAAGCATTAGATGCATGTGGTGCTAGTAGATTATCTAGAATTAAATTAGGAGTAGTTCCTCAAGTAGCTCCTAATTTCTTAAATGTTATTTTATATAGATTTGATTTAAACATTAGAACTGCTTCTTTATTAGGACTTGTAGGAGCAGGAGGAGTAGGATATTCTATTGATATTCATTCTACTAATGGACATTGGAATCAACTTTCTAGTGTATTATATGGAGTTATTATTTTAGTTTTACTTGTAGATTTTGTATCAAGTAAATTAAGAAAGAAATTAATATAATTATGAAGAAATTAATCGTTTTAGCAGGTATTCCAGGAAGTGGAAAATCTACTTATGTAAAAGAAAATTATTCATCTAATAATTGTTATCATTTTGATAGTGATGAAACACGTAAGAAAATGTATGGAACATATTTACATTTTCCTAAAGATATGTATGATATTTATAATACTATGATTAAAGACGCTAATGCAAAATATGATGAATTAGTAAATAATAATGTTAATGATTTTATAATGATCATGGATTCTACTTTTTTAGATAATAAAAGAAGAATGCATTATTATAATAATTTAAGAAAATTTGATGAATATGAATTAGTAATGTTTATTACTAATGATATTAATTTTAATTTAAGAAATAATAAATTAAGAATTAAAGATAAATGGGTTCCTGAAGATGTTATTTTAAGAATGACTAAAGAATATGAAGAACCTTCTAATGAAGTAAAAAAAGCATTTAATAAAATTACTAAAATATATGTAGGATAAATAAATCTCTTAAGAAAAATCTTAAGAGATTTTTTATTCTTTATATTAATTAAATATAAAATATAAAAATTATTAATAAGTTAAAATAATAAATGAATTTTATTATAATATTTTATAAGAGATACTTAAATTATTTAAGTATTCAATAAATAAAAATGTGAAAGTATTAATACCTAATAATTTACTAAAAGAAAGAAAAATTATTCTTGGAGGTAAATTACATGGGTAGATATTATAAAAGAGTTGTAGATAGATCGGAACTTATGACTCCTAACGAACTAAAAAGTACTATGGCATCAACAGATGTTGATTCTTTATGGGAAAATCATGTCACAAAGTATGACATTTCATATTTAGATAAAGAATCTTTAAATGCTTATTATAATAATGCAATTTTATGTGGAAGAATAGCAAGAATGGAAAATTATGATGAGCAATCATTGTTAGAAAGACTTGGACTTATGGAAAATGGATATTTTACTAATGCAGGCTTATATTTATTTTCTAATAAAAAACCAGTCGTATTGAAAATAGCAACATATGTAACTGATGAAAGAATTAATTTTTCTGATATTAGAAGAGTTGAAGATAATATATATAATTTAATCAAGTATTCATATAATTATATAATTGAAAAAATGAATTGGCGAGTTGAATTAGGTGATAATACAAGCAGGGTTGAAATTCCTGAAGTCCCTGTAGAAGCATTAAGAGAAATAATAGTAAATTCTTTTGCACATGCAGATTATAGTGGAATTACTGAAAATGAAATTGATATTACTCCCACTCAAATTGAAATATATAGTCCAGGAGAGTTCCCTATGAATATGACACCTGAAATGTTTGTAGATAGAAATTTTAAATCACATCCTAGAAATAAAGTGATATTAAACACTTTATACAAGTCTAAAGATGTTGAAATGTTTGGCAGTGGATTTAAAAAAGTTTATAAACTTTGTAAATTAAATAATGTTGAATTCAAATATGAGTCAAATATGGATGGATTTTCTTTTATTTTTTATAGAATAAAAACATTAAATCATGTCACTTTAAATGACACTAAAAACGTCACTTTAACTACCAATACAAGCGATGAAATATTGTTAAATAATACGGACAAGAAAGTCTTAAATTTATTGAAAGAAAATCCTAATTATACAAGAGATGAAATAAGCAAAAAAATAGCTCTAAGTGTTAGAACTATACAACGATCAATTGATAAACTTTCAACTAATGGCTTGATTATTAGAATTGGATCTAAAAAAGTTGGATATTGGGAGGTAATTAAGTAAAGTATTATTTATAAATTTCTAATCTTACAAGATAATGCAAAATCTTGCGCTTAACTGCAGGTTCACCTGATGATACTAGAAGCGCAACAAGTAAATATATAAATAATTTTGGGTTTATTACTCT
>CAVCSZ010000021.1:0-17558 GCA_963605025.1 bacterium
ATATATAAATTTATTATTTATATATAATTAAACAATTGATCTAAGCTTATTAAATTTTTAAAAATAAAAAATAATTGTACTCATTAAATAATTAGTTCAGAAATCAGTATTCAAATTATATATAAATTTATAATTTATATATAATCAAAATATTGATTTTAAAATTACTAAATACTTAAAGATAAAAGATGAATTATATTCATTAAATAATCTAGTTCAAAAAAAGCACTTAAATTATATATAAATTTATAATTTATATATAATCAATAAAAACTAATTTAAACATATTAAAATTCATCACTTTTTAAATTTATTGATTCAAAAATAATTACTAGAATTAGAAAGATTGGAAAATAAAGCTTATTGAAAAATAATAATAAAAAAATAGTTCAAAAATACACCTTAAATTATATATAAATTTATAATTTATATATAATGAAAATAGTAATTAAAATGATCAAAATAACAGATACTTAAAAACAATAATCAAGTTATTTAGTTCAAAAATAGTTTACATATTATATATAAATTTATTATTTATATATAATGAAACAATAATTTAAATTTGAATTTTTCAATAATCATTTATAAGGATTTATATTATATAATTTTTAATATCTTTTAAAAATAACGATAAATATCGACAAATTTTTAAAAAATAATCCACTTTTTTAATTTATTAAAAATAATGATAAAAATATTTATAAATTTATTGAATTTAATTGAATAAAAAAACAATTTATAATACAATATTTTTACTATTTAGAGATAAATAGAAATTTTTTTATTATGGAAGGAAAGTAAATGAAAAAGATAGCAAAAAACTTAGCTTTAGCATTAACTGTTTTCTCTAGTGTTGCTTTATCAAGCTGTGGTATTAAAGAAAAAGAAGATTTCGTTTTAGATTATTCTTATTCTGATCCTACTACAAATACTAAAACAACAAAAGAAATCACTGCTCAAGATATTCTTGATCGTTATATCACTCGTCAAGGTTCAAGCAGTGCTAAAGCATACTATGATACAATCTATGAAGTAGCTTTACGTCAAGAATTTTCTACTGGAAGATTTAAAGATCGTTATAGCTATATTAAAAATCAAGTAGAAACTAGTATTAAAGAAGAAAAAGATAAAGCAAATAGTAGTGATGTTTCTTGGGAAACATATCTTACTGATACTTTAGGATATAACGATGATTCTATGTCTACTAGTGAAAAAGAACACGAATTATATTTAGACAAAGAAGTTACATTCATGAAAGAAGAAGCAAGTGATAAATTCTATGAAAGCTTTAAACAATGGAATCCTAAAAAAGATACTGCTAGTAGTGAAGACATTAATAACTATAATATGGTTTATGGAGAAAATGGTTATATTAAAACTAAATTACCATACCACGTTAGAGATATTTTAATTAAAGTTGATGCAGATGCAAGTAACTATACTACTGGTGAAATTACTTCTACTAACGCTAAAGATTTATATGATTTAATTAGTGAATTAACTAAATCTAAAGAAGGTACTAATACTTATAGTGATATTGCTAGTAAATATAGTGATGATACTACAAGTGCTAGTGTTACAAGTGATAACTTAGCATATGGTGAACATTTAATGGATTTAGATACTTCATTTATTAATGAATTTAAATTAGGTGTTTATACTTATGATTCTTTATTTAATGAAGAAACAAGAGATAATGAATTAAAAGATAAATTCTTAATGCCTGAAGATGTTGAAGAAAATTTAGCAGCACTAGGTGTAAGATTTATTCCTTATCAAGCTGTAGAATTATTAAATGAATATAAAGATATTGAAAAATATAAAGATACTACTACTGGACAAGAATTAATTGTTAACGAAGGTTTAACAAAATATTATCCACGTAATATTATTTTCAATAAATATTTCAATTCTCATAATATTTCATTTATTGTTAATGAAACAGTAGATTCTAGTGATCCTTCAAATTCATATACATTAACAGATACTGGTGTAGAAATTAAGAGTGATATTGATTCTACAGGTAATTATAAATATACAAATACTGCTTACTTTAAAGAAGGTACAAGTGAAGCTAATCACTTTGTTTATTTTGAAAGTTTAGGTAAATCAGTACTTTGTGATGAAAAAGGAAATCCAATTATTGTTACACGTAGTGAAACAAGTAATGCTGGTATTCACTTTGTTGTCATTGAAAAGAGTGCTTTAGAAAATCAAAATACAGCAGATGTTAAATTAAATGAATATTATGCTCCTGTTACTCCTATTTTACAAAATGGACAAGATAGCCAAGGTAAACCTTATTATAATTCTGATTTCCCTACTGATGAAAAAGGAACTCAATTATCAACATTCGTTAATTCAAGTGTTAATACTAACGTTGAAGGTTATAACAAGAGAGTTAGTGTTATTAAAGATAAATTTGAAACATATACATCAAGTAAGAAAGAATATCAATTATATGAATGGATTACTAATGGTGCATATAAAGCAAATAACGAAACAATTCAAACTAAGATTGAACAATATATTGATTCAAATTTAGCTACTGTTGATTTAAGTGCTCAACAAACATTAGTAGATGCTTGGACTGAATATAACAATGATTTATTAGATCAAGAATCTCAAAGAAAATTAGGTTTAGTTCCTGAAACATGTGCTATTCACTTTGGTGATAGTGATTACTATGGAAAAGGTAAACTTTGTTACTATACATCTACTTTAGATGCAGATAAAGGAGGCAAATAATTATGAAAAAGAGTAAATCTTTATTAGCAGTTATTGCTTTAAGTTTATCATTAACTGCATGTAATGCTGCTAGTGTTAAATTAAAAAATCCTGATGAAGCTTTAGTTGTAGATAATAGTGGTGCTAAAGTTGAAGTTGAACAAAACACAATTAAAAAAATCTTTGATTCTATTAAATTAGGAAGTAGTTTTTCAAGTGATGTTTCTTCAATTTTAATTGAAGAATTAGCAAAAGCATATGTTGGAGAATTTCAATATAATTCAAAAGGTGAATTAGAAATCAAAGGATTAGATTTAAATTCTTCAAGCAGTGTTATGGAATTTGTTAAATCACATAAATTCTATTGGAATTGGAAATCTACTGGTGTTTCAGTAGTTTATGAAGATGCTCCAAGTGAATCTAATTTAGAAGATTATAAAGCAAGAATTAAAACTTATCTTTCTTTAGTAGAAAAACAAGTTGTTACTTCTTTATTTAATCAAGCTAATGTAAGTGACTATAAAAAGAATAATAAATTCTATGAAGTTTTATTCGCTAGAAATGTTTATTCTTCTTTATATCCTATTTATTTAAGTAATGGTAAAACAATTCCTGCTGCTACTTTATATCATGTTCCAGATTATAAAAATGAAACAAATAGAAATATCAGTGAAGAAAATGATTTAACATTTGGTTTATTAATTGATGCTAGTTATGATGTAGAAAATGATTATACTAAAATCATTAGTGGAGATACTCCAATGTTACATTTATATCATTATGTAGATTATATTAATGAAACAATTTTACCTACTATTATTCAAAATTTAATGACTCAATCATATATTTACGATAAACAATATCAATCAATTGGTAGAACTCAATCTCGTAAATTAAATTTCATTAAATTAGAAGATTCTTCTACTACTCACGCTGAAGAAATGTTAAAAACATATGTTCAAAATTACTTATCAAAAGAAACAGAAAGTAATGTAGACTTTACTCCAGTTGTAGAAGCTTGGTATGGAATTCATGATGATTTAAAGAATCCTTCTACTGAAACTTTAAAAATTGCTAAAGAATTAGCAGAAACAACTTTCGGTGAAGAAAAAACAAACATTGATAGTAAATATTCTACATATATCGATGGTAAAAAAGGTGAAGATTATCCTTATTATGATGGATCAGTTTATGGAGATATCATTAAATCATATTCAAAATTAACTAATAATCCATCTACAAATGATTCTACAACTTACGCTACATTCACAAGTTTTGATTCTATTACTGTAGATCCTCAAACAGGATTAAAATATAGAGTTGATAATATTCGTACAAATAACTATGTTACTAATAAATTAGGTGGTAGCGATACATTCTCAGCAATCAGTGATTCTACAATGAAAAATAAATTATTCTCATATGGATTATCCACTGAATTTGAAAATGCTAAAAATCCTGAAATTACTTTCAAAGTTGATGGAAGCTATTTAAAACAATTCCAAGTCAATGGACCTACATTCTTAAAGAAAACAACTTATAAGAATGAAGTTGATAGTGTTGTTTGGAAAATTGATAGTAATTATTTTATCGTTGAAGTTGTTGATCAAATTTCACCAGATATCTTAGCAAGTGGCTCTGATGCTACAAAAGAAGAAATGAAAGAAATCGAAAAGAGTGCAATTGATATGGGTTATACTTTAGCAAGTGGTTCAACATATACATCAAATGCTGTTATTTACTTCTTAAAGAATTCAAATATTAATTATTACGATCAAACTGTTTACGATTATTTCAAATCTACATATCCTTCATTATTTGAAGATTAATAATTTAATAAGAGCCTATTAAATAGGCTCTTTTTGTTTAAAAAGGAGAAAATTAATAATATGAATAAAGATTATGATACTAATTGTGTATTTTGTAAAATTGTAGATGGAGTAATTCCTTCTAATAAAATCTATGAAGATGATGATTGTTTAGCATTTTTAGATGTTAATCCAGTTACTAAAGGACATGCTTTAGTAGTTTCTAAAAAACATTATGAAACATTCTTATCTACTCCTAAAGAAGTTATGAATAAAGTAATGAATGTTGCACAAAGAATAGGTCAATTAGATATTAAAGTTTTAGGTGCTAAAGGAGTTAATGTTATTACTAATTGTTATCCAAGCGCAGGTCAAAGTGTTCCTCATTTTCATGTTCATGTAATTCCTAGATATGATGCTACTGATGGATTTAAAGTAGAATATAATACTCAATCTAATATTAATCTTCCATCAGTATTAGATACATTTAAAAAAGAATTAGATAAATAAAAGCGATTAAAAAATCGCTTTTTTTACATAATTTTAATAATAATAATAATAATAATAATAATAATAATAACTTTAGTAATTGAACAAAAATAATAAAATCGTAAAGTAACTTTTTTGCATTTTTTTTACTAATAGAATAAAATAGTAATGTAATATAAAGGAGATTTATATGGATAAAAGGATACAAAATACTTATACAAGTTTATCAAAAGCTTTATTTGGAATTTTACAAACTTCAACATATGATGAAATTACAGTTAACGATTTATGTGAAGCAGCAGGTATTAAAAGACCTACTTTCTATAATCATTTTGAAAATAAAAATGACTTTATTATAAAATCATTTAGATTTCACATTAATTCAATTATTAAAAGAGATTATTTAGAAAACTCAATATCAGTAGAAGAATTCTTATTTAAAATTGTTATTAGATATATTTATGATTTTTCACCTTATAGAAGAAAATCTAATGAAGGATTTGAAAGAGATTTCTATTTCACTCCTTTTAATTATTTAGTAGATGAATTTTATGACATTCTCTTTCAATTCTTTAAAAAGAGAGATAAAAATGTTTTAAATGAAAGCGAAGCTTATTTATTATTATATACATATGCGAATGCTGCAGTAGGAAATATTGTATGTTTCTTCTTCCATTCTGAAAATACTCCTCAATTCTATGTTAAAACATTAAATAGTTTAATAAATAAAATAAAAATTTTATTTAAGGATGTTAAATTAAATTTAGATATGTTATAATTTCTTTACAATTTAATAAAAAAGGTAAAGAAACACACATGGACAAAAGAATAGAAAAAACACTTACAAATTTAAATATAGCGTTATTCACGCTTCTTCAAAAAACTCCTTATGACAAAATAGGAGTTAATGATTTATGCGAATTAGCAAATATAAAAAGACCTACTTTCTATAATCATTTTGAAAATAAAGATGATTATATTAAAAAAGGATTTGAATTCCATATAAGATCAATTATTAAAAGAGATAACTTAACTAAAGTTAAATCTACTGAGGATTTTATTGTTAAAATAGTTAAAGGATACATTAAAGATATTACTCCTTATAGAAGAAAAGGCTATTATGGATTTGAAAATGACTTTAATTTTCCTCCTCAAAATGCATTATCTACTGTCTTATTTGAAGTATTATTAGAATATTACAATAAAAAGAATGTTTATTTATTAGATGATGAAGAAAAATTAATATTATTAATGAATTATTCTAATATTGCGATTACTAATATTATTTATTATTTCTTTAATGATGATATTGAATTTGATCATTATATTAGTAAGATAAAAAGTTTAAAAAAGAAACTTAATTTAAAATTTTAATTGTTTAAGATACTAATATGGATAAAAGAATTGTAAATACTAAGCAAAAGCTTAATGATGCATCATTAGAATTATTCTCATTAAATGGATATTCTAAAGTATCTATTAATGATATATGTACTAAAGCTAATATTAAAAGACCTACTTTCTATAATCATTATGTAGATAAAAATGATTACATAGAAAAAACATTAGATGAACGTTTTATTAAAATAGGAAAATCTAAGAAAATATCTTCTTATAAAACATTTAATAATTATTTTCTTACTTTATTTGAAGGTTATTTAAATGATATAAGTTTATATCGTTCTAATTTAAATAATCTTAAAAAAGAATCAATAGATCCTTATATTACAGAATATTTATTTAGATCTATTAAAAAGAATTTAAGTTCTACTTATTCTTTATTTAATACTAATTATAAAGATTCTATAGTAATAGATTTATTAATGGATTCTTATTCAGGATTATTTATTACATTTTTAATAAAATATATTACTCATTTAGATTTAACTCTAGAAGAAATAATAGATAGTTTAAAATTATTATTAAATTCTAATTATTTACCTCTTAATTAAAAAATAATTCCCTTTAAGATTATTCTTAAAGGGAATTTTTATTTATTTTTAATTTTATAAAAGCTTCTATTACCTAATGCGAAAATTCTTTCAGTAAAATTGCCTTCTTCTACATTTAAATATGCTTTATCTAATACTTTCATTTTAGCGTCCATATCATCAATCATAGAAAGTAATAATGCTTCTCTAGTTAATGGATATACACATGCTCCAAATTCAGGTTCTCCATGATGTGCTAATACTAAATGAGAAAGAATCATTACTTCTTCTCCTTCAATATTTAATTCTTTAGATACTTCTTGAATAATATTTTCTCCAATTACTAAATGACCTAATAAGTCTCCTTCTATAGTGTATTTAGTGCCTATTACTCCACTTAATTCAATTACTTTTCCTACATCATGAAGTAAACTTCCAGCGATTAAATAATCTTTATTTACTTCTTTATAATGATCTGCAATAAATAAAGATATTTCACCCATTGATACAGAATGTTCAAATAAACCTCTTAAATAATCATGATGATTACTTACTGCAGCAGGATAAGACATATATGCATCTTGATATTTTTTTAATACTGCGATTACTATTTTTTTAATCTTTTCATTTTCAATAGAACCTGCTAAAGAATTTAATTTAGCAATTAATTCTTCTTTACTAAATTCACTTTCTCTAATTAATTCACTAGTGTCTACTGTATCTAAATCCATTAAAGATACTCTTTTAATTTTAAGTTGTAATTTATCTTTAAAAGATACACAATCAGCATCTACATGAACTATATTACCAGTTTTAAATAATTCATCATCACCTTCTTCATAAGTCCATTTTTTAGCGTCTATTACTCCACTAGCGTCTTGTAAAGATATAGTTAAGAAAGTATTTCCATTACTTCCTATTCCTTTATTATATCCTTTAACAATATAATTACCACTTCCTGAAGTACCATCTAATAAATCTTTAATCATTATTTTCTCCTTTATATAAATTAATTACTTCTTTAATATCACTAATACGATATCCTTTAGAGATTAATTTCTTAATAATTACTTGATAATCTATTTCTTTATTTTTTCTTAATTCTTTATCTTTTAATTTATTAAATTCTTTATTTAATAATTCTAATTCTTTATTTCTATCTATATTTAAAGAATTAATAATATCATAAGTTAAACCTTGATCAAATCCTCTAGATAATAAAGAATTATAAATCTTTACTTTAACTTTCATAAAGTTATATTTATCAGTATCTAATAAATTACCTAAATATTTAATAGCTTTTTCTTTTTCTTTAGATTCATTAAAATCTAAATCTTTTAATAATTCTTTATCTATTTCATTATTTCTAAAGAAATTAAGAATATAATATTTACCATATAAAGAATCTTCTAAATATTCATAATATTCTTTAATAAATTTAGAGTCATCTAATAATTTCTCTAATTTTAATTCATTAATACATTCTTCTAATAAATCTTCATCATCGTAATAATATTTTAATGCTTTATTTCTAGTATTATAAATAGATCTAGTTTTACTAGAATATATCTTCATTAAAGTTTCTTTAATTTCTATCTTTTTAGATTCTTTTAATATTTCATTCCATTTATTTAAAGGAATTAAAGTATTATTTAATAATTTATATTTAGAATAAATTTCAATAGGTAATTTAATTTTATTTATATTATTATCTATTTCATATTCTACTAATACTTTAGAAGATTTAACTTTTAAATTATTTATTTTAACATTACCAACTTCTTCTAATTGCACGACTATATACCTCTATTATATTCTTATAGAAATTACTTTCAGAGAAAGTATCTATTGATTTATAAGCATTATCTCTTATTTTATCTAATTCTTCTTTACTCATTTCTAAGACTTCTTCTAATTTAATATTAAAATCATCTATATCATTAAAGAAGAATCCACTTATTTTATCATTAATAACACCTACTAAATTATTATCATATCTACATAAAATAACAGTATGACCTGCCATTGCTTCCATAAATGTTAAACCTTGTGTTTCACTAATAGAAGCATTTAAAAATACATCACTACTAGCATAATAATAAGGAACTTCACTTAAATTTACTTTACCAACGAAAGTAACATAATTATTTAAATTATGTAAAGATACTTGTTCTTCTAATTCTTTTCTAGCAGGTCCATCTCCTACTATTAATAATTTAACATTATTAGTATTATATTTTTTAATATAATTATTAAATCCATCAATAATAACATCAAAAGATTTTTCTTTAGCGAGTCTTCCTAAGCATAATAAAACTTTATCATCATCTTTAATATTATATTTAGATAATATTTCTAATACTTTAGGATCATCTTTAGAAACATTAAATCTAGTAAAATCAAATCCAGTAGGTACAATATTAACTCTTTTTTCAAGTCCTATTGATCTCATATAGATTTCTGTTTTTTTACTAGGTGAAATAATTTCATCAGCTTCTTCCATACAAGATCTACAGAATTCTCTTAATGTCCATTTAGATAATCTATCAAAATATCCTTTAGTAATATAATAAGAATAATCTTCATACATTGTGTGATAAGTATAAACACATGGTAAATTTAATTTTCTAGCACATATAAATCCAAATTGACCTATTCCATATTCAGTATTAACATGTACTAAATCTAAATCTAATGATTTTAATATTTTAAAAGCATCTTTATTATAAATAAATGCCATTCTATAACCATATAAATGTTTTAAATTTACTCCTGGTATTTTAATTATATTATCTTTAAAAGATACTTTTTTCTCACTAGTAGTAGTTACTACATAACAATTATGTCCATATTTATTTAATAAATTAAAAACACTATTACAACTTGTAGCAACTCCATTAATCTCAGGTATAAATGTATCAGTAAAAATAGCAATATTCATTAATTTTCACCTTCTTTATCATTACTTGAATCTTTATCATTTAAATATTCATCTATTCTTTTATCTAATTTTTCTTTATCTATTTCATTTTTATTCTTTTTATTTTTAAGTAAAGTAATCTTTTCTTCATCAGTACTTTGTCTTTCATTCATTGTTTCAAATTGAATTGTTAACATTGTCTTTCTATCAGTAGGTGGTACAAATACTCCATCTTTAGCGTATTTTCCTCTAGTTTTATAAGTTGCAGTAACAATTCCATTTATTAAAAATGGGAAATAGAAAGTAACACTTCTCCATAATAAAAGAGTCATTTGACTTCCTCCATGATTATAGAAATCACTAGCAAGGAAGAATCCACTTGAAGCACCAAATAATCTTTCAAATACATATTCACTAACACCTGCACTACCAGGAATAGGAATAAGTCCAGTAGCCATTTGATGGAAATTACTTAAAACAATACAATCATAAATTTTACTCCACCAATTAACATCATTAACATCTTTAAACCCATTTAAACATGCTCCTGCAAGTAATGGATAAGTATTCTTTAATAAAATAACTATTAAATTTAATAAAAGTAAAAAGAAAGTAAATAATAAATTAGTTTGTAATCTCTTAAATTCAATTCTAAAATTTTCTACTTGAATTCTTAATGATTCTCTTTTCTTTTCAACATTTTTAATTAAATGTAATTTTGCTAAAAAACCTAATACTCCATGTACTATAAAATGATGGAATTTAGTAGATAACGCCATAAAAAATAATAAAACAATAACAATAACATTAAGTGTAAATCCTAAAATAATAAATACTGAAATAGGAATATTAACATTTGTACCATTAATTTGAATATCAAGAGGAATAGCAGGAATTGAAGTAATTAAATCAAGTCTAGTAAATACTGATATAACTCCTACTATTACTAAAACTATTTGATAACAAATATAATTCATAATGAAAATACTAGCAGCATTACTAACTTGAACTCCTTGTTTTTTCATTAAATAAACTTGAGCTACTTGTCCTCCACTAGCACCTGGAGTAATTGCACTAAAAAAATCACCTACTGAAGTGCATGCTAACGCTTGATGATAAGAATAATGTCTTTGATAAAGTCTAGCAAATAAAAATAAAGTAAATGCTATAATACAAAATACTAATATATTAACTCCTAAAAATAGTAAAAATATCCACCAATTCATTTCAGAAATAGCTTTAGGAATAAGTTCATAAACTTTATATTCAACATTATTAACTACACAAGTACCTGATAAATTAAAATATAAAACTACTCCTGTAATAATTAAAATAATAGATAAATAAAGAAAATATTTTTTTAAATTTTTCTTTTTATCTTTACCTTCTTCTATATCATTAATTTGTTTTATATCTTCATCTATACTTTGTTGAGTATAATCTTTATTATTATCATTAATGTTCATACTAAATATTATACAATAATTTTAACTAATAAAAAACTTTCATTAAAATTAAAAAAGGAACTTCATGAAGTTCCTTTATGTGTTTAATTATTTAATTAATATTATTTATTTTTCTTAGCTTTTTTAATAATAAATTGAATAAATACTACAAATTCATGTAATACAAGTGGAATAAGAGACATTGCTCCACAGATTAACCATTCTTGCCATGATAAGTTAGCAGTATTAAATACATCTCTAATACCTGGAACTTCTACTACTAAAAGTTGTAATCCAATTCCAGCAAAGAATGCTAATGCCATCATCCAATTCTTATTTTTAAATACATGTACAAAACTCTTTGAAGTATTTGACATACCAATCATATGGAATAATTCTCCAAATCCTAATGTACAGAATGCCATTGTTCTAGCTTGATGTAAAATATCAGGATTATTAGTATATAAATTCATGATATCTTTATAACCAGAAACACCATTTAACCATGCTACTGAGAAATAAGCACATAAAACTGCTATAGTTAAGAATAAACCATAAATTAATGTTTTTCTCATACCACCATGAGCAAAGATACCTTCTTTTGGATCACGTGGTTTTTCTCTCATATTATCAGGATCTTTAGGGTCCATACCTAATGCAATAGCAGGTAATGAATCAGTAACTAAATTAATCCATAATAAGTGAATAGCAATTAATGGAGTAGGGAATCCTAAACATATAATTAAGAACATTACTAAGACTTCTGCAATATTACTAGATAATAAGAAGATAACAGTCTTTTTAATGTTAGCGTATATTCCTCTTCCTTCTTCTACAGCTTTTTCAATACTTGCAAAGTTATCATCAGTTAAAACCATATCTGCTGCACCTTTAGCAACATCAGTTCCTGTAATACCCATTGCAATACCAATATCTGCTGCTTTAAGTGAAGGAGCATCATTAACACCATCACCTGTCATAGCACAAATATTTCCATTAGCTTTAAATGCTTTAACAATTGAAACTTTATTTTCAGGGCTAACACGAGCAAATACTCTAACATTTTTACAAGCAAGTTGTAAATCTTCACTAGATAATTTATCTACATCTTCACCCATCATTACTTGATCTTCTCTTTCTGCAATTCCTAATTCTTTAGCAATAGCAAAAGCAGTATCTTTATGATCACCAGTAATCATAACTGTAGTAATACCAGCATTTTTAAATTGTAAGACAGCAGGTTTAGCTTCACTTCTAGCAGGATCGATCATTGCAACAAGTCCTACAAATACTAAATCTTCTTCTTCAATATTATCTTTTTTATTATAAGATAATGCTAAAACTCTTAAAGCTTTATCAGAGAAGAATTTATTAGCTTTTAAAATATTATCAATATCTTCTTGATTAATATTCTTTTCTTCTCCATTAACTAATATTTTAGTAGTATGTTTTAAAATACTATCTAATGCACCTTTTGTATAGTTAATTTTATTACCATTTTCATCATGTTGAGTAGTCATCATTTTACGAACACTATCAAATGGTAATTCATTAATTCTAGGAGTTAAAGATTCTAAATCTTTTTTATGTTTATTAAATTTATTAGCAAATGCTACTAATGCAATTTCAGTAGGATCTCCATATAATCCTTCATCTACTGTAGCATTACTACAAAGTGACATACCTTTAGCAAGTAAATTTAATTCAGTATATTTATTTTCTTCACTAAAATCACTTTCTTTAAAATATTCATTATTAGCATAAGCTTCTACAACAGTCATTTTATTTTGTGTTAATGTACCTGTTTTATCACTACATACAACACTAACTGCACCTAAAGTTTCTACAGATGGTAATTTTCTAACAATTGTATTAGCTTTAACCATTCTTTGAACACCAATTGATAAAACAATTGTAACAACTGCAGGTAATCCTTCAGGAATAGCAGCAACCGCTAAAGCAATTGATCCAAGAACTGCTTCAATCCAAGATTCAATTTGACTTTGAGATCCATTAACAAATATCCAAACAATATCTACTATTAAAACAGCAATAACTACTGCTAAAGTAATAAAACCTAATAATTTTGATAATTTTGCTAAAACTTTTTGTAATGGTGTTTCTTCATCTTCTTCATCATCTAAAGCTTTTGCAATTTTACCAATTTCAGTTTTCATTCCAGTAGCGCATACTACACCTTTTCCTCTTCCATAAGTAACTGGAGTAGACATATATGCCATATTAACTCTATCTCCAATTGCAACAGTTTGAGAAAAAGTAACTTCACTATTTTTTTCAACTGGTACTGATTCTCCAGTTAAAGAAGATTCATTAGCTTTGAAATTAGCGCTTTCTACTAATCTTAAATCTGCACCAATTGTGTCTCCTTCTTCTAAAATAACAACATCTCCAGGAACAAGTTCACTAGATTTAACTTTAATTCTTTTACCATCACGTAAAACTGTAGATTCAGGTGAAGATAATTTCTTTAATGCATCAAGAGATGTTTGAGCTTTAATTTCTTGAACAGTTCCAATAATTGCGTTAATAACAACAACTGCAAGAATAATAATAACATCAGGCCAGTCACCTTTCTCAAGAAAATAATTTCCAGTAAAACCTTCATTAATTGCTTTAATAGTTTCATAAACTGAAATACCAATTGTAATTGCAATTGCAGCAAAAAGAACAAATATCATTGGATCATTCATTTGTTCAAAGAATATTCTAATCCATGATTTTTTCTTCTTTTCTTCTAGCTTATTTTCTCCATATTTTTCTAGTCTTTGTTTAGCTTCAGTAGATGTTAATCCATTTTGAAGATTAGTATCTAAAGCCTCTTCCACTTGTTTAGGAGCTAAAGTCTCATAACAAATGGATTTTGAAGTTTCTTTATTTTCTTCCATTTTTTTCTCCCTTTTTAGTTGGTCTGGCTAAGAAAATTCTTGCATATCCGCGGATTTTACTCGAGATTGTCGACATGATATGCTTCGCTACTCCCCAATAATATTAAGATTATACAATATTTAAAATTAAAAATTAATAATATTCAAAATAGTATTTAATAAAAATAAAAGATATAACTTAAAGTTACATCTTTTATATTTTATTTTAATAATTTATCTACTCTTGAATTAACTTCTTTAATAATATCTTTATCTATTTTTAATTCTTTTCTATCAAATGTAAATAAACCATTTATTTCATCTTCAATATCATTTAATTGAGTGTAAATAAATCCTACATTATTTCTTTTTAATGAAGGAATAATGTGTTTTCTAAATAATTTAAAATATGCTTTAGATATTTTCTTTTTATTTTTAAATTTCTTATATCCAAATGGTTTTTTACCATAGAAATGATCTTCTAAATATAAAGAATATCCTCCACATTCTGATAATAAAGACGCTCTAGTTTTATTTTTAAAATTATAAGGAGGCACAAAATAAATATGTTTAGAATAAAAATCACTATAAGTAGTGTCATACCATCCACTAGAAGTATCAATTAATCTAGAATTATCTTCTTTTTTAACTAATTCATACATTTCTTTAGGATCAAATTGACCCCATCCTTCATTAAAGATAGTATAAATAATAACACTAGGATGTAATTTTAAAGCTTTAATTTCATTAATAACTTCTTCTTTAAATAAATCTCTTCCAAATTTATTTTCTCTTTTAAATTTCTTATAATCATAACCTTGATTCTTTTTATAAGGTAATAAAGAAGGATAAGAGATAGTAAAGAAATCATAACTTTCTCCTCCATTAACGAAGTCTTGAATTACTAACATTCCATTTTTATCACAGAAATGATAAAAAATATCATCTTCATATTTAATATGCTTTCTAATGCAGTTAAAACCTAATTCTTTTAAAGATAAAATATCATTTAAATAATCATCATAACTAGAAGGAGTTAAATTTCCTTTATAATAATATCCTTGATCTAATATTCCTTTTAATAATATTTCTTTATTATTTAATAATAATCTATTCTTATTATTTATTCTTTTAATTTCTATTTTTCTAAATCCTATGTAAGAATAAATAATATCTTCATAAAATTTAATCTTAATATCATATAAATAAGGATCATTTATATCCCATAAATGAAAATCTTTTAAAGTTAAAATATTTTCTTTATTAGATTCAATATTAAATATTTCATTATTAAATGAAATTTCACATATTCCTTCAATATTAGTAATTACTTTTACTTTTATTTCTTTAGAATCAATATCATAATTAATATTAAAATCTTTAATATAATTCTTACTTTCTATTGATTCTAAATAAATAGATTTATAAATACCACTTGAAGAAGAATACCATATTCCTCCTCTTTTTAAAGATTGTTTACCTCTTGAAAATACATTAGAATCAGTAGTGTCTCTTACTTTAATTACAATATCTAATTCACTAGAACCTACTCTTATAATAGGTGAAAGATCTATCTTTAAAGGTAAATATCCACTTTTAGATACTCCTACTTTCATTTTATTAACGTATATTTCACCTACTTGATCTATACCTAATAAATATAAAAATAAGTGATTACCTATAAATTCTTTATCTAATTTAATTTTCTTATGATAATATAAATAATCATCTACTTCAATAAGTTTATTAATATGTGATAAAGGTGCTTCAGGAGCATAAGGTAATAATATTTTATCTTCATAACTTAAAGGTAATTCTTTATTTTTAGATATTTTAAAATCCCACCACCCATTTAAGATTAATTCTTTATTTCTTTTTAATGAAGGATTAGGAAATTCATTTAAAGGAATATAATCTAAATCAGTTATTTTATCTTCATTATTTAAAGGTAATAAAATACCTTCATTCTTTAAATCTTTATTTTTTTCTTCTTTTTTTCTTTTTAACATAATTCTCATTAAATAAATGATAACAGGAATTACACTAAATAAAAGTATTAAAGAAGAATAAAGCCATATTTCTTTACTAGGTAATGTTTGAATTTCATTATATTCATTTAAATATGTTTCATAACTATAATTAGAAATAATAACATTAGAAATTAAAGGACCTATAATCATAGGAAGTAATACTACAAATATCATTCTTACTCCCATAAATGTTCCTTCTTTATTTAAAGGTATTAAATCTCTTAAAATAGAATTTAAAACACTACCTATTAAAATATATCCATACATCATTATTATTCCAAATATAATAGATAAAATTAAATTTTCTTTAGGAATAAAATAACATAATAAAAATCCTATAAAACCTATTAAAATACTAGGAATTATAAATTTATTCTTACCTAATTTATCCATAAAGAATCCACTTACTACACTTAATAATGATCCTACTATTAAAATAGTACCTAATGCTATTACAAAATTAGAACCATTTAAATTTAATGTATTTTGAAAATAAATCATTAAATAAGGAAAAAATATTTGACTACTTATTCCAAAGATTAAATAACTAATTAAAATTAAATATAAATCTTTATTTTCTTTAATAGTTTTAATTTTAAATCCATCACATAATATTTTTAAATAACTTTCATTATGTAATATATTTTTACTTCTTTCTTCTTTAGGTAATAAAAATATAGATAGAATACCTACTACAAAAACTATAAAACCTACTATAAAGAAAAAATAATCCCAATGAGAAGAATCTACTAAAGGATTTAAACATATAAAAATAATAAGCATACTTACTAAAGGTAATACACTTAATACTCCTTCTACTTTCCCTCTATTAGATTTATCTACTTCTTTAGTAACATAACTATTAAAACATGCATCATTACTACAAGAACCAAAGAAAGTCATTACACAATCTAAAATAATTACTAATATTGAAGCACTTTGACTAGTTAATACTATAGGAAATAAAGAAGCATCTTTATTAACAGTAATTAATCCAAATAAAGCAGTAGATATTCCCCATAAAATATATCCTAAAGATATAAATATCTTTCTTTTATTTAATTTATCACTTAATGCTCCCATAAAGATAGTAGTTAAACACGCTACAACAGCACTTAAAGCTACTGTAACACTAATCATAATGTTATAATTACTACTACCAAAAGAGAAAATAAATTTATTTAAATACATATTTTCAATAGACCACGCAAATTGACCTGCTAAGCCTATTAAAATAATACTAATCCATTTTTTAATACCTAATTTCTTATTAGTTTTAATCTTATTTATCATATTAATATTTTATCAATTAAATATTCT
>CAVCSZ010000022.1:0-15868 GCA_963605025.1 bacterium
ATTACCATTAATATTAACTTCATGACTTTCATTTCCAAATAATTTAAAGATATCTGCTCCAGTTGTTCCTTCATTAAGTAAACTTACAAATTCATCACTTGTAACACCATCATCATCATAATTATGATCATAAATATTTAATTCACCAATTTCATAAGCAGAATTGAAATTAATATCTAATGATTTATCATAAATATCAATGCTATTATTAACATCTGGGCTAGTACTACTATTAGCATTACTAGGTAATTCTACATCAATAGTACTTCCACTTTCTGCATGATAAACAGCTTCTGCTAATGTTTTATATTTAGTAGATTTACCATTTTTACTATTTGTAACTTTAGCAACATAACCACCAATAGTTTGGAATGTAGTTTCTACTACAAATCCACCTTCTACCATTTCAGTAGTGTATGTATAGTAATCATGACCATAATCATAATCTCCATCATTATTATAATCATTTAATGTAGGACTAACTTCTTTACCATTTAAATAAAAACTATGAAGGTCAGAACCACTACTTGGAGTAATTGTGAATGTAACATCTTCACCAACTAAAGCACTACCTACATCTACTTTAGTATATCCTCTAGCAGCATCTTCATATTCTGTTTTAGAACCATCATAATAACTTCTTACACCATAAGGTAAAATTGTACATGAATAAGCTGTATCACCTTTTTCACCAGTCTCACCTTTTTCACCTTGTGCACCAGTAGCACCTGTAGCACCAGTATTACCTTTATCACCTTTATCACCTTGTGCTTTTACACCAGTGTCTTTATCTCCAATCCACCAGTTTCCATTTTCACCAATATAAGGAGTTTCTCCATCTTTTCCATCAACTCCATCAATACCGTCTTTGCCATCTTTTCCATCAGCACCATCTTTACCATTTTGTCCAGTAGCACCAGTAGGACCAACAGGACCTGTTGCGCCTTGACTTCCGCAGCTAACTAAACCAAAGAGTCCAGCTGACATAGCAAGTACACATAAGAATTTATTTTTCATATTTTAAAAAATCCTCCATAAATTCAAAAAACCTTTCAAGTTTTATAATAAAATCATTTTTAATTTTGAAATACAATGCTTCTAGAATACTTTTACCTTTTAAGAATACATATAGTTAAAATTTGATAAATTAATTTTTAACATTTTCATTCTAAATGTTTAAAATTATTAAGCATAAAAAAGTAATCACTTTCTTAAATGTGATTACTTTACTTAATAATAAATTATTAATTATTTATTTAATCTTATTCCTTTTAATAATGATTTTATGTTTAAATAAGTCATTAAAATAAGAATACATGTACTAGAAACAATAACTAAGATTAATAAATCATCATTACCATTATTAAATACATAGATTAATGTATTTTGTAAGGTAAGGATTGCTACTAAAACCTGGTTAATGTTTATTATTGTTTTAGAAATAACAAATAAATCATTATTATTCTTATTTTTAATTAATGAATTAATTGTTAATCCTAATTTTAAAAATGTGTAAGCACTTACTGCTATTGCACTTATTGTGCCTAATGATACATTTCTTTCATTTTTAATCATTAAGATAGTAGGTCCAATCATTGCTAAAGTTAATAAAATGATAAAAATGAAAGAAATCTTAAATACCTTTAATGAATAAGATCTATTATTCTTTAAAGATAAATGATTCTCTAAAATAATTAATAATTTAAAAATAATTAAAAATAAATAATAAAAAGAAAAAGAAAAATTCCATATTAAAGAATATTTAATTCCTAAATATAAATTATAAATAATAAATATTAAATTAATAATTAATCCTAAGATTAATTCTAAATTATATTTATTAATAATATCTTTAATCTTTAAATATTTCTCTTTCATTTATTCTAGTACACCATTTAATTATTTTAATAATTTCATTAATTTCTTCTTTACAATCATTATTAATCCATATTTCTATAATAGAAGTAATACCTTTTAAATAATAAGAAATTACATAAGGTTGAATCTTTTCTTCAACCTTATAATAATCCATTAATTCTTTAAAATAAGTCTTATATAAGTATTTTAAATAAGAATCACTTTTAAAGAGATTAGGATATTTAAAATTTAATTTAAATATTATTTTATTTTCTTTAACAAATTCTAAATAAGGTATTAGATATTTATCAGTTAATAATAAACCTTCTTCTTTATTATTACTTAATTTAATTTTATTAATATCTAATGATTCATTATTAAATGAATCATAGAATTTATTAGAAATATATTCTATTGTTTCTTCTAATAAATCATTAATATTATCATAATGTAAATAGAATGTAGATCTATTTACACCTGCTTTATGACATATCTCTTTAATAGTTAAATATTCATATTCTTTATAAGATAAAAGTGAAAGTAAACTTTCATCCATTATTCTAGCAGTGTTAAAATATTTACTTTCATTTTTATTCATTTTCTAATTACTTCCTTCTTCTTTAGATATTTCATTTGCTAAAGCAATAATATCATTAGCGTATTTCTCTTTATCTTTTTTTAAAATCTTTAAATAGATAGGATAATTAATACTTACCATAATAATACCTACTATTCCTATTATAATACCTAATACATAATGAGTAGTAGTATTTCCTATTACTTTCATTGCTAAACACATTCCGCTTCCTAAGATTAATGTTCCTATAATTCCAAATGTGTAACCAAAGATATTAGAACCTAATTTAGCTCTTTTATCTAATTTCTTTAATTTCTTTACTTTAGAATCTTCTTTTTTAGAATATTCATTCGCGATATTTTCTGCATATACTTTATCTAAATTCATATTTATTCCTCCTTTAGTTAGATACATTCATATTTTAAGAATAAATAATATTAATTAGAACAACATAAACATTAAAAAATGTTGATTTATATAAATAAAATAAACTAGAAGATATTTAAAAATATTTATTAATTTTCTAGAAAGAAAAGGAATTTAAATTATTTTATTTAATATATTATTTTATGATAAAATATAATTAAGAAGTTATAAATCAATTTCAAAATATTAAAGAGGTATTACATAATGTTATTTAATAGAGATAATTTCATAGATGATAAGATAGATATTTCTACTATACATTTAAATAAAGTTCTATTAAATGTAATTGAAGAATATAATCACGCTTTAAACAATAAAAACAAAATTAAATGCGAAGACTTACAATGGACTTTAGAAACTGATTTAAAAAATTCTTTTGATAATGGAGAATTTGATTATAATACTTGGAAAAAATTAGAAGCAAAATTTAAAATATGGTAATCGAACTTATAAATTTAGAAAAACTTGAAAAAACAAATAGATCTTTTGGAGGAAATGCTGGTGCTAAAAGAGAGAAATTTTAAATAATCAAGAATATATAGCAAAATATCCTAAAAAAATAAAAGAATCAATAAAAGCACGTTGTAATGTTTTAGTTTTAATTTTTGAATCATTATAAAGATAACTCTATATGTGAAGGACTTTTAAAAAACTAACTCTTTTATTTTAAAAGATTATAGAAATGTTAAATCTACTAAATTTATAAAAGAATTAAACAAATATTTAAAGTTATTTAAAAATAAAGAATAAAGAAAGATTAAATTAATTATCTCCTAATGAATTGAAGTTAAATTATGAATTTTAATTAAAAAGAGTTCTAAAAACACTTCTATCTCTTTTATCGTTATATTTAATTAAATATTATTACTATATGTAAACTACTATAGCTTTATTCATTAAAAATTTGTTACAATTTCAAAAAAATTTGAAGATTGTAACACTTAATACAATTTTTTGATATACTATATAAGAGGTAATAAACTATGTTAATTAAAAGAAGTCAATATTTAGAAAATATAAGAAGATTTTATGACTCAAATCTAATTAAAGTGTTAACTGGCATTAGAAGATCTGGTAAGAGTGTATTATTAAATCAAATAAAAGATGAATTGATTAATAAAAATGGAATTAAACAAGATCATATAATATCTATTAATTTTGAAGATGTCTCGTTTTCAAAAATTAAAAATTTTAGTAAGTTAAATGATTATATTGTTAAACGCATTGTTGATAATAATAAATATTATATATTTTTAGATGAAATTCAACATGTTAATCAATTTGAAAAAACATTAGCTTCATTAAAAGCTACAAAAAATGTATCTATTTTTGTAACAGGTAGTAACTCAAAACTTTTATCTGGTAGACTAGCAAGCTTATTAGTTGGAAGATGTAAAGAGTTTAAAATAATGCCTTTTACATATAGTGAATTTATCAAATACTATGAGGAAAATAATTTAGAACTTCCTAGTAAGCCTTTACAAAACTTTATAAGATTTGGTGGAATGCCTCAGCGTATGGATTATATTTTAGAAGAAGATATAAAAGAATATCTTAAATCTATTTATTTTGGAATAATTGATAAAGACATATGTAATACAAAAGCTAAAATAAATAAAGAAACATTTATTACATTATCAAAATATATTATAAATAATGTTACAAAAGAATTTTCGATATCAAGTATTGTTGAATATTATAATCAAAATAACACAGATAAAATTTATAGAGAAAATATATATAGATATTTAGAAAAATTAGAACAAGCTTGCTTAATATCTAGAGTAAAAAGATATGATATTTCCTCAAAAAGAACATTAAAAAATATTGAAAAACATTTTGCTGTTGATAATGGATTCTTATTAGCGTGTAGTGATTCAAACAAAATATTTATATCTCATGCTTTAGAAAATATTATATATAATGAATTACTATTTAGAGGATACGATGTAAAGATTGGAAAAACATATAAAGGTGAAATTGATTTTGTAGCTATGAAAGATGGAAAAAAATGTTTTATACAAGTTGCATATTTATTATTAAATGATAATGTAATTGAAAGAGAATTTTCTGCCTTTGATTCAGTACGTGATCCATCACCTAAGTACGTATTTAGTTTAGATGAATATGATATGTCAAAAAACGGAATAACACATTTAAATATTGAAGATTGGCTTTTACATAAAATCGATGTAACTTTATCATAAAATAAAGTCTTTTATAAATATAAAATTCTAGGTTTACATTTCTAGAATTTTATACTAACTATATCTTTATTTTAAGTTTTTTGTAATATTTAAAAGTTCATATATCTTTATTATTTTAATATCTTTAAATTCTTTAATAACTAATAAGTCATTATCACCATTTACTAAATATAAAGCTTTCTAGTTTAAAGCATAATCAAGAAATTTATCATCATCTATATTTTTTGATGACTCATTAATAATTGATTATGAATCTGTAAAGTAAGTTAACGAATCACCTTTAGATGAATTCTTGCTTTTCTTATAAATCATTATATGAAATATTTCAATATATTCATTAATTTTATTTAGTAAGTATAACATTCTATTTCATTTGAATGTTTTACAGTCATATTTAAAAATAAATAATCTTTAGTATTAAATAAACATTATCATGTAAATAGGAAATGTAATAAGATTATTCTCTTCTTTAATGATATTTTCATTTCTTAGAATATATCCTTTTTTTAAATTATATGGTTCTTTAACAAGTTTAGGTATTGTTCTAAAGTTATTTTGATCATTACCTGATTTAATTTCAATAGGTAAAATAGATAAAGAATTATAATCATTAATTAAAAAGTCAACTTCTCCTACTTTCTTACTATCAAAATAATATAAAGTATGATTATGTGCTACAAGTTCTATAGCGCACGCAGTTTCATATACACTTCCTAGTTTAATTCCTATATCATTATTTAATAAAGCATTTATATTATTACTATAAAGAATATTAGATAAAATACCTACATCATTATAATAAAGTTTAATTAAATTCTTACTAGAAGATTCTACTAAAGGAAATTTAGGATTAGAAATTGCTTTAACACCAATAGAGATTCCTGAAGCAATTAAATAATCAAACTCATCTTCATATTTATTATATCTTTCTTTTTTACCTTCTATTTGATTATATTTAATTCTTTTAACTTTATTTTTCATCAGTTACTTACATTTTTACTACATTAATTTTATCTTTTTAAAATATTTTCAAGTTTTATTTACACTTTTTTCTACCGAATAAGTATGAGAATTTACACTTTTCCAATAAAAATCAATACTATTTTTAACACTTTTCCAAAAATTAGATATTTTATAAACTAAAAAGTAGGATTTTAATCCTACTTATTTAAATCATATCTAATTATTAAATCATTTAATGCATTAGAAACATTATCATATTCTTTATATTCAGGGAATTGATGTTTAAAGAAAGTAATTTGTCTTTTAGCGTAGTTTCTAGTATTCTTTTTAATTAATTCAAATACTTCATCTTCATTTAATTCATTACTTAATAAATATTTAAATTCTTTATATCCTATCGCATTTAAACTTAATAAATTATCATCTTTATATTTAGTTAATAAATTAATAGCTTCTTCTTTTAAACCTAATTCTTTCATTTTATCTACTCTTAAATTAATATCATTATAAAGAGTTTCTCTATCTGGATTAATAAAAATAAATTCACTATCTTTATATAATAATTCATTACATTTATTTTTATTAATATCATTTTTATTTTTACCTTCTATTTCATTAATGAATAATGCTCTTAATAATCTTTTTCTATTATTAACATGTATTGATTTAGAAGCCTCTAAATCAATACTTTTTAATTCATTGAATAATTCTTCATTAGAATAATTACTTTTATAATCTAAAGGCATTTTAACTTCATCTTTATTAAAGATGTAATTAAATAAACATGCTTTAATATAAAGTCCACTGCCTCCTATAAAGATTAAAGTATTATCTTTATGAGATTCAATAAATTTTCTAGATATTTCTTGATAAAAATAAATATTATTATCTTCTTTTAAAGATAAATAATCATAAAAATAATAATATCCTTTATTTAATTCTTCTTTACTAGGTTTAGCAGTACCTATATCCATTTCTTTATAAATTTGAAAAGCATCAAAATTTACTATAACACTATCAGGAATTAAAGAATGTAATGATTCTCCTAAAAATGATTTATGTGAACAAGTAGGTCCTAGAATTACTATTATATGAGGTAATTTCATATTAATATTTATCTCCTATTACTAATAAGTTTTTAATTTCTAATAAATAATCATTAACTTCTTTTTCTAAGATTCTATAATTATTAATATTAACATCATTCTCTAATTCTTTTTTAAGTTCTAAGTATTTAGAAGATGTTTCTAATTTATTAGTTTTATAATAATTCATTTCATTAACTTTATTTTGATAATAAGGTGAATTAATTATTTCTTTTAATTTTTTGTATTCTAAAATTAAAGAAGAGGAATTAACCTCTTCTTTTAAAGATAAAATATCGTTTTTGATATTTTCATTAATCATTACTAATTTCTCCAAGTAAAGAATAGGTCTTACTTTCTATTATTTTAACATTAATTATTTTACCAATTAAAGACTTATCTCCTTTAAAATTAACTGTTTTAGAATTTTCTAATGTACCACTTAATATATTTTCATTAGTTTTACTTACTCCAGTTACAAGTAAAGGAAGAGTTTTACCTACAAGTTCATTAGCTTTTAAAGAAATTGATTCTTCCATTACTTCTTGAAGTTCTTTAAATCTTCTTACTTTAGTTTTGTAATCTATTTTATCATCTATTTTACTAGCAGGAGTTTTTTCTCTAGGTGAATAAATAAACATAAACGCACTAGTGTATCCTACTTCTTTTACTAAAGATAATGTATCTTTAAATTCTTCTTCAGTTTCATTAGGGAACCCTACAATGATATCAGTAGAGAATGCAATTTCTGGAATTTCTTTTTTAATCTTATTTACTAAATCTAAATATTCTTCACGAGTATATCTTCTTGCCATTCTTTTTAAAACTGAATTAGATCCACTTTGGAAAGGTAAATGAATGTATTTCATAATATTAGGATATTTCTTCATTACTTCAATTACATCATCTTTAAAATAATTAGGATAAGAAGTTAAAAATCTAACTCTAGGAATACCAATTTTAGCAACTTCTTCTAATACAGTAGCAAAATCAATATCACCTTCTAAATCTTTACCATAACTATCTACATTTTGACCAAGTAAAGTAACTTCTTGATATCCTTCTTTCTTTAATAATTCACATTCTTTAATAATATCTTTAAGTGCTCTACTTCTTTCTTTACCACGAGTTAAAGGAACAATACAATAAGTACAGAAATTATCACATCCAAATGAAATATTTACAAATGCTTGGAATTTATTATTTCTAGAAGAAGGTAAATCTTCTACGATATCTCCTTCTTTACTAGAAACATTAATAATTCTAGTATTACCATTATTTAAAATATATTCATCTAATAATTTAATTAAAGAAGATATTTCATGAGTACCAAAGATAATATCTACATGAGGATAAACATTAATAACTTTATTTAAGGTATCTTCAGTTTCAATCATACAACCTGCTACCATTAAAATTAAATCTTTCTTTTTAGCTTTTAAATGTTTAATATCTCCAAGTTCTGCATAAACTTTATCATTAGCGTTTTCTCTAACACTACAAGTATTAATACAAATAATATCAGCTTCATTTATATCTTCAGTTCTTTTTAAACCTATTTGAGATAAAATACCTGATATTACTTCTTCATCTCTTACATTAGCTTGACATCCATGAGTTTTAATAAAGAATAATTTATTTTTTAATTTTTCTATTAACTCATTTGAAGGATCATAACTATATCTTAAAGTATCGATATCTCCATTTCTTTTAATACTTTTTTTAAAATCAGGTTTTTCAATATATTTAATTTCTCTCATTTTTATTCTCCTTCAATATAAATAGGAATTATTTTAGTAGGCATAAATGTATAATCATCAATTTGAATTACTACTCCTGAAAAAATATAAGGAGCGTCATCATTTAAATTCATTACATTATTTTTATGTAATAATTGTTTATTAATTACTGATTCTTCTTCAAATCCTAAAATTCCAGTTTTATCTCCACACATTCCTGCATCTGAGATATAAGCAGTTTTCTTATCAATAATAATTGCGTCTTTAGTTTGTACATGTGTATGAGTACCAATAATTGCAGTAACTTCTCCTTTAAAAGCATGTGCAATAGATTGTTTCTCTCCATTTGCTTCTGCGTGAAAATCAATAATATGAATATCACTATAATCATTTTCTAATAATTTAGATATTGCTTCATAAGGAGGAATTACTTCTTCTTTCATGAATACTTGACCTAAAACATTACTAACTCTAATTGTAACTCCATTATCCATTTCATAGACTCTAGAACCTTCTCCTTTAATAGAATCATTTTTAATATTTAAAGGTCTAACAATATTATCATTATCTACAAACATTTTAAGTTCTTCTAATTTATCTACATAATGATTACCTAATGTAATACAATCAATATCTAAATTAGTTAAGAAATTATAATGTTGATTATTAATACCTCTTCCATTAGAGATATTTTCTCCATTTACAATAGTAAAATCAATTTTATATTTTTCTTTAATAAAAGAAAGGTTTTGTTTCAAAGCCTTTCTTCCTACTTTACCTACTACATCTCCAACAAAAAGTATATTCATAACTATTTTGCAGTTTCAATAGCACGATACTCTCTAATAACATTAACTTTAATTTGACCAGGATATTGCATTTCATTTTCAATACGATCTTTAATTGTTTTAGCGAGTTTAAATGCTTCTAAATCATTAATCTTTTCAGGAATAACATTTATTCTTACTTCTCTACCACTAGAGATAGCGTAACAATTTAATACTCCATCATAAGATTTACAGATTGTTTCTAATTGTTCAAGACGTTTAATATAAGTTTCTAATGTTTCACTTCTTGATCCAGGACGAGCTGCACTTAAAGTGTCAGCAGCAATAACAAGAGAAGAAATAACAAATTTAATAGGTGCATCTCCATGATGAGCTTCAATTGCGTTAACAACAATTTCATTTTCACCACATTTTTTAGCAAGTCTAGCACCAATTTCAACATGGCTTCCTTCAATTTCAAAGTCTGTAGCTTTACCTATATCATGTAATAAACCTGCTCTTTTTGCAATTTGTTGATTTAATCCAAGTTCAGCAGCCATTGTACCACATAAAGCAGCAGTTTCAATTGAATGTTCTAATTGATTTTGTCCATAACTTGTACGATATTTAAGTCTACCTAAATTATAAACAAGTTCTTTATCCATTTTACCAATACCAAGTTTGAAGATAGCTTCTTCACCTGCTTTTCTAATAGATTCATCAACTTCTTTTTTACATTTAGCAACAACTTCTTCGATTCTTCCTGGTTGAATTCTTCCATCTTTAATTAATGTTTGAAGAACTTTAGAAGCAATTTCTCTTCTAATAGGATTGAAACATGAAATAGTAATTGCTTCAGGAGTATCATCAATTAAAATATCTACTCCAAGCATTGCTTCTAAAGATTTAATATTTCTACCTTCTCTTCCGATAATTCTTCCTTTCATTTCATCATTAGGAAGTGCAATAACGTTGACTGTTCTTTCAGTAGTAACTTCTTGAGAATGTCTAGCAATTGCGTTAGCTAAAATATCTTTTGCTTTATCATCAGCAATTTCTTCTGCTTCTTCTTCTTTTTCTTTTAAGAATCTAGCAATATTATTAGCTTCTTTTTCTTCTACTCGTTTATAAATTTCTTCACGAGCATCTTTTTCAGTTAAATTAGCGACTTTTTCTAATTCTTCTAAAATTGCATTAATTTTAGAATCTAAAGTTTTTTGTCTCTTCTTATTTTCTTCAATTTGAGTATCAATTAATTTTTCTTTTTCTTCTAAGACTGTTTCTTTCTTTAAAAGTTGAGCGTCTCTATTATTAATTAATTGTTCTCTTTGATCTAATTTCTTTTCATTTGCAATAACATCTTGTTTTCTTTCTTTGATGTCTTTTTCTGCTTCTTGTTTTAATTCTGCTACAATTTGTTTAGCGTCTAATTGAGCGTTCTTTTCAATGTGTTCTGCTTTAATTTCTGCATCTTTAATGATTTTACTTGCTTTTGAATCTGCTCTTTTCTTTGAGAAATGAGGAATAAAATAGCAAACTAAAAATCCTAAAATTAAAGAAATTATTGAGCAAACAACAATTACGAGAATAGTTGTTAATGTGTTCATATTTTCTCCTTTCAAAAATTATATTTTAACTATAAGTATTAAAATTATTTTATAAAAATTTATTTATATTAGTAAAATTTATTAACTTAAATTAAATATATATGAAGTATCTATTACGATACATAATATAATTATAATGAAAATATGCTTTAATTTCTATAATAAATAAGTTTATTTTATTAATAAAATTATTTAAATTAAAAGCATCTAGTTAAAGATGCTTATAAATTAATCTAAATAAGTTATTTCTAATTCATTATTAATTATTTTAACTTTAGAATACGCTCCATTAAGAATAGGTAAAGAAGGATTAAAATGTCCTATTGAAACATCTAATGCTATTGGTAATTTTAATTTCTTTAATATGTGTTTAACACTAGATTTTCTATCTACATTAAATTGTTTTTCATCATAATGTAAAGGTTTACCAAAGATAAATCCTTTAGAATATTTAAACCATCCTGCTTCTTTAAGTTGAAATAAACTTCTTTCAATTCCTAAAGGAGTTAAATCACATGCTTCTAAATACCAAATAATACCTTTATCTTTATTATTTTCTACAAATTCTTTAACTTTATCATATTTAGTACCACATAATAAAGTAAGAATATCTAAACATCCTCCTAGTAAAATACCTTCTACATTAAAATTATTAGTATTTATTAATGTAATTTTACTTTTAGTATCATAAGGTAATTCTTTTAAAGGATTTAATAAAGAGAAATCATGATCTCCATTTTTTAACCATTTAGGATATCCTTTTACTATTTTAGATTTATTAGTAATTAATTTTAATGTATCTATGCAAGCCTCATTCATAGTTTCTCCTCCAAAGGTAGGAAAACATGGACCATAAACACTTATTTGATTAGTTAAAATTGTTAAAAGAAATGTTAAATTAGTATTATCTGAAAAACCTATAAATAATTTAGGAGGTAATTTATTAATCTTAGAAAAATCAATATATTCTAAGATTTCAATCATTGTTTCTCCTCCACCTACACTAAAAATAACTTTAGCGTCACTTTTAAATGCATCCATTATTTCTTTAGCGCATTTTTTCTCAGTATTACTTCTTACATGTCCTTTTAAAAGTCTTATATTATTTCCTTCAATAACTTCATATCCTAAATTATTAAATACTTTAATAGCACTATCTAATCTTTCTTTATAAGGAGTAAAAGTACATCCAAATGAAGGTGCTACTAAATAAACTTTATCGTTTTCTTTTAAATAATTAATTTTTTTCATAATATTAATCTCTTATAAAATTAGTAAATGCTTCTTTTTCAGTTTCAGGAATACCTAATTTTTCTTTTCCTAATTCTATTGATTTCATTAAGAAAATCATATTATTAGCAAGATTTCTCATTGTTTGTAATCCTTCTAAATCTAATGAAGCTTCTCCAACCTTTCTTCCATAAACCATATTCCAATAAGTAGAAGAAACAATAGGCATTTCATTAATAGTAAAGTATTTATTTAATACATCAAAACTAGAAGAAGATCCTCCTCTTCTTGCTACTACAACACTAGCACCTACTTTCATTTTTAAAGAGAAATTATGTGAATAAAATAATCTATCTAATAATGAAATTAATGTTCCATTAGGAGATGAATAATAAACAGGAGACGCAATAACTATTCCATCACATTCTTTAAAGATTTTATTTAATTCATTAACATCATCTTTATAAACACAACCTTCTTTTTTTAAATGACAATAATTACATGCAGAACATCCTCTTATATCTTTAGATAAAACTTGATATTCATAAGTTTCAATATTATTTTCTTTAAATACTTTAATCATTTCATTAACTGCAATAGATGTATTACCATTTTTTCTAGGTGATCCATTAATTATTAATACTTTCATAATATTATTCTCCTTAATATTTATTAAATATTATATATTTTTTACTTATTTTGGTCTATTAAGTCTTATGTTATTTTAATAAATCTTTAATTAAAAAATAACAATCATTAAAAAAGAAGGTTTAAATAAACCTTCTTTTCTTTAATCATTTTAATTTTGATTATTCAATTTTTCTCTAATTTTAAGTTGAAGTTCTTCTAAAATCTCAGGATGTTCTCTTAAGAATTGTTTAGCAGTTTCTCTTCCTTGTCCCATCCTATCTCCATTAATTTCATACCATGCACCAGATTTTTTAACTAATTCATATTGAACTCCTAAATCTAATGCTTCACCTTCTTTAGATATTCCTTTTCCATAAATAATATCTAATTTACATGATTTAAATGGAGGTGCTACTTTATTTTTAACTACTTTAACATTAACTGTATTTCCTACAATATTAACTCCTTCTTTAATTGCTTCTTGACGACGAATATCAATTCTAACAGTAGAATAAAATTTTAAAGCTCTTCCTCCTGTAGTAGTTTCATTATTTCCATAAAGTACTCCGATTTTTTCTCTTAATTGGTTAATAAAAATAACAGTAGTTTTGGTTTTATTTAAAACTCCTCCTATTTTTCTTAATGCTTTAGACATCATTCTAGCTTGTACTCCTACGCTACTATCAGACATATATCCATCTAATTCACTTTGAGGAACTAAAGCTGCTACACTATCAATAACAATTAAATCAAAAGCATCAGATTTTGCTAATGCTTCTACAATTTCAAAAGCTTGTTCTCCACTATCAGGTTGAGAAATAACAAGTTCATCAATCTTTACTCCAATTTTTCTAGCGTATTCAGGATCAATACTATTTTCAGCGTCAATATAAGCGCATCTTCCTTCATTTTTTTGAACTTCTGCTACTGCTGTTAAAGCTAAAGTAGTTTTTCCACTAGATTCAGGTCCATAAATTTCTACAATCCTTCCTCGAGGATACCCTTTAACTCCTAATGCTTCATCAAGTAAAATAGAACCACTAGAAATAACATCAATATCAGTAGTAGGTACTTCATTTAAAAGCATACAACTGCCTTTACCAAATTGTTCTTCAATTTGTTTTAAAACAGCATCTAAACTTTTTTCTTCGTTTTCTTTTTTCATTTTTTAAACTCCTTTACTATACAAGAAGTAATCAAATTTAAAAATTATCAAATTATTTTAAAATTTTTAATAATTCTTCAAAAATAAAATTAACTGCGTCTTCTCTAATTTCATTTCTAGATTTATTTTTATATTCTTTTTTATAAGTTATAATTTTATCTTTATATAAAATAGACATAAAACATAATCCTAAAGTAGTATCTAATATACTTGAAGGTCCTGCATTACCAGTAAATGAAATAGTAATATCAGTATTAAACATTTCATTACCTTTTTTAACCATTTCTTCACTTACTTCTTTAGATATTACTGTATATTTATCTATTATTTCTTTATCTATTTTTAATACTTTTTCTTTAATTAAAGTAGAATAAGACACTAAAGAACCTAAAAATATTTTACTACTACCTGGTATTTCTACTATTTTAGAAGCTGCAAGTCCTCCAGTAAATGATTCAATACTAGATATAGTAATATTTTTAGATATTAAAAGTTCTACTAATTCTTGATTAATCATTAAATAATACCTTGTAATTATCTTTAAAATAAATAATTCCACTTAATAATGAGAAGAAAAGTGCTACATAACACATTAAATCAGTAATATGTAAAAAAGGTATAAAATTAATATCAAATAAAGAAAATGGTAAACCATTTAAAAGTACTAAACTAATTGCAATCATTTGAGTAACTGTTTTAATTTTACCAAATATATTAGCAGCAATAACTTTTTGTTTACTAGCGCACATAAATCTTAAAGAATCTACTACTAAATCTCTAATAACCATTAAAATAACTGCAAAGAAAGGGAAAGTAAGAGTAAATTCTTGATTTAATGAATAATTATTCATATTTGATAATGAATAGAAATTTAAAGATAAGAAAATCATTAAAGAATTAATTAACATTTTATCTGCTAAAGGATCTAAGAATTTACCTAAATCAGTAACTAAATTATATTTTCTAGCAATATAACCATCTAAAAAATCAGTTAATGATGCAACTAAAAATACAATTAATATTATTAAATTAATTAAATTAACATAAATATTCTTATCTTTATTTATATATAAATTAAATGAAGATATATCTATTACTTTAAATAAATCTAAAAAATAAAGAATAAAAATAGATAATACAAGTAAAACTGCAATAACAATTCTAGCAATAGTTATTTTAGTAGGTAAATTAATTTTCTTATTCATAATATATATTTCCTTTTAAAAAGAAGATTTTGATCCATAAGCCATGTTTTGTTATATACAACCATTTATCTAAGTATTTATTCAATACCTAATAATTTTTCTTCATTTAGAAAAATTACTCTCCTCTACCAATTAATTTGAGTTTCTCGCTTGTGGGGTTTACCAACGTTTCATTTTTAAATTTCTTTAAAATTCGTCACTGTGGCACTTTATAAGAATATCTTCATGGATATAAATCTTTAGAATCATTCTCGCCGTTAACTCTTCTTTAAGATTACCTAGCGTTATTAATTATACTAGCACAAACTTTATAATCATCTCAGATTATGCGAGCATGGACTTTCCTCTAATATTTTATTAATATCAGCGATTGTATAGATCAAAGGTTTAAAAAACCATATATATTATAT
>CAVCSZ010000023.1:0-13857 GCA_963605025.1 bacterium
TTTCTACATTATTCATAATTATTAATTACCTCATTAATTATTATTTTATCATTATTTAATCTTAATTAAAATTAAATTAAATAGAATATAAAAGAAAAATCTCTATTTTTATTAAATAGAGATTTTATCTATTATTTCTTATTTTTAAAATAAATAATAATACCTATAATACCTAAAATAATTAAAATACTTATTACAATAATTAAAATAGTAACTAATAAAGTACTTAAATCTAATTTATTATCTTCTTTATTATTATCTAATTTAGAATATTTAAATAATTTATTACTATTTAATTTTAATGAATATAAATCATTATTCTTATTTAATGATATTAAATTAGAATCATTTAATGAATATTCATAGAAATTATCTTTATTCTCATTAACATTAATTAATCCTAGATTAAGATTAATATTATTTTCATTATTTAAATTATTAATATAATAAATAGTTTCTAGATAATTATTATCTAAAGTAGTTATTTCTTCTTTAGAAATAGATGTATCTTTAGATACATTATTTCCATATAAATATAATATATCTAAATTAATAAATAATTTTAAAGATACTTTTAAATCAGAATCATTAATAAATTCAATATATGTATCTTCTTTTAATTCATTAATATTTAATGAATAAGAATATTTATTATTATTTAATGATATTAAAGAAGATATTTCTTCTTTATCATTTACTAATAATGATTTAATTTTAGAAGAATAATCACTTACATAAATAGTAAATAAATTATTCTTTAAAGTAATATCATATATCTCTATTTTAGATACATATGTTTCATTAATATATAATTCATATTCATACACTAATTTAGTGTTATTATAAGTATAAAATACAAATTCTAATTTATGTAATCCAGTAGAATAAATACTAGTTTTATCTAATTTAGGATTATACGCTATATATCCTATTGTGTGATGATAAACATAACTTGAATTAAATGAAGAAGAATTAATAGGATAAGATCTATATAATTCATTAGTGTTTCCATAATTATGAATATCTACAAAATTTTGAATTAAACTATCTTCTTGTAATTTATTATCTATATAAATTCTTCCTTCTTTGATAGATTTTAACATATAAAGTTGAATAGTTAATCCTCTAGTTTTAGAAGTATTTTCTATATAAATAGAATATTTATTAGATATAGGATTAATAATTATTTTAGGATCATAATAATTATTAATCTTACTAGAAAAACTCATATCAAATGTTGCAATATTACGTTTATAATAAGTAAAATAATCTTCAAATCCATTGTTAGTGTCTTCACCCATTAAGATTCTACTACCAGTATAAATATCATTAATATCTTTATTTAAACTAGTACTTACATATTTATTCATAATATCACTTTCATAAGTAATATTAGAATTATCTTTCTTTTCAAAATCAAAATCTTCATATGGTTTAATTAATTCATAATTAATTCCATAATAACCTAAAAAAGGAATAGATAATGATTCATCTTCACTTATTAATTCTACATAACCTTCTAAATAAGTACCATTTTCAAATTGAGATAAATATTCTTTACTTGTTTCATTTAATTCTTTATAAATAGAAATACTATCTCCATTTTTTAAATTCTCTTTAAAAGAATAAGTTTCTAATATAATATTTTCATTACTATTTACTTTAGAATTAAATGCTTTATGTTCTATTATTTTATTAGCTTCAATAGTAACTTTAATTTCATAATTCTTAGATAAATTATTTAAAGAATTAAAATTAATATTAAAATTTAATATTCCATTTTTAATATCATCATTATTTTTAAGTTCTATTTTAGATTTATTATTATAAGTTAAATAAGAATTACTCTTTAATGATTTAGAGATATTTACTAATCCATTACCTTGATATCTAGGTGAATAATAAGAATTATTATTCTCATCTTTTAATAAAGTAGTATTACTTTTTATTTTATTTAAAGAATAAATTCTAGCTTCTTTTCTAGATTCTTTTAATGAATCTACACTACTTAAATAAGATAAATACGCTCCTACTACATTAGGAGTAGCCATTGATGTTCCAGACATATAAGCATAAGCATTACTTAAATAAGTAGAATCACTATAATTTTTCTTAGATTCTGAATAATAATTTCCATAAACATACGCTCCATAGATATTATCTCCAGGACCTAATAAATCTAAACCTATATTTAAATAAGGATCTCCTCCTTGAGAAGAAAAAGAAGATATTTTTTCTTTATAGAATGTTATTTTATTATTACCATTTTCTAATAATGTTTTAGCATCTACATAAGAAATAATTCCTACTGGAATATTTATTTTAGTGTAATCATAATATTTCTCTCCATTTATAGTTAAAGTAGGATATCCTTTATTTAAATCACTATCTTGTAATTTATAAGAGAAAAAAGGAAGTTGACTAGTGTCACTTGAAGTAGAATAAATAATTAATCCTTTCGCATTATTTTTTAAAGCATTATCTATTTTTTCATAAAATGGGATTTCTCCTCTTTCTACTAACGCTATTTTATTAGATAGATCAATATTTAAATAATCTTCTTCTTTACCTTTATTAGGTATTTTAATAAATTCAATAGATTGATTTAAAAAATCATTAAATCTATATTCTTTAGATAATATTTGAGAAGATATTTGATAATCACTATCTAATGATACTTTAGATATATTACGATCATTAATCTCATAAGAATTAATTCCATCTGTAAAATAAATATTATCTAAATCACTTTTAGAAGAATAACTACCTATTGAATTAGTATTATAACAAGTAGATAAATTACTACCTGAAGTAGTTTCATAATTAGATAATGAATTAAATTTATAAACTGAATTATTATAATAATTCTTTCCATCATTACCACTTGCTACAAAAACATTAATACCTTCATTATTTAATTTATTAATACAATTATAAACTGCATAATCCGTTATATCTTCATCATAATCTAATACATTACCAAAAGACATGTTAATAGCGTCTACATCTAATAAATAAGCATCTTCTAATGCTTTTAAATAAATACTAGTAGTACATCCTCCTCCATAATTATTAAATACTTTAAAGAACGCTAATTGACTAGAAGGTGCTATTCCTTTATATCTTCCATTACTAGTAATAATACTACTAACATGTGATCCATGAGTTTGTTTACTAATTACATTAGTGTCATTACTAACATAATCATAAGCATAAATTACTTTATTATTTACATAATTATAACTACTAGCGTTAAAATTATTCTTAGAAAATATATCTTCTACATCATTTTTAGAATATCTAATATCATTATTATTTATTTCTTTAAATGAATCATGATCAATATATAAAGAAGTATCTAGTACTGCTACTAAAGTATTCTCTCCTTTATAAGAAGAATCTACATTCATATCTAAAGAAGAATAATTACTTGGTACTTCATTAGACACTAAATAATTATAATTAGGATCACTACTAGAATAATCATTTAATGTATATTCTATTTCTTTATAACAAGAATCTACTAAAGGAATATTTTTAATAGTAGATATATCACTACTATTTATTTTAATAGTAACTATATTAGAAATATTAGAAAAAGTATCTATCTTACGATAGTTATAACCTATTTCATTTACTAAATAAGAATAAAAATAATTTCTTACTTCTTTTTTAGAAATATCTTCATATTCTTTTAAAGTAACAATTACATTAGTATCTAATTCTTTTTTAGTTTCATTATTATATTCTTGTGATGCTGAAATTAAAAACATACTAGAAATAATTAAAAATAATAATCTTTTCATATCTAAATATTATATTATAAAGTAAATAAAAAATCTCTTAGATTTATTCTAAGAGATTTATAAAACTTTATTTTGTTTTTAATTAGTTATTACTTGGACCTAAAGCACCTGCTACTAAAGAACAAATACTTGCAATGACTGCTAAAACACCACATGAAATAGCACCCATATTGATTTCTAAGCCACTTAATAAATTACCTTCTCCAATTAAATTCTTAGTACAGAAGAATAAAATACCACATGTTAAGAAACAAATAGCACTTCCAAATGCAAAGAATTTTTTAATTGTACTAGCTTTCTTACCCCATGCACAAACTAAGAAAATAAGTGCTAAGACAAGTGCTACACAAAGAATAATAAATGCACTTAAAATACCAGCATTTAAATCAATGTGTCCAGTAACTGCACTACTAACATTATCACCTTTAGAAATAGTTGTAGTAACATCTCCTCCAAAAGCTAAAGCAAAACCTGAAACAGAAACAACAGTTGTTACACCTAATAATTCTGCAGAACTTGCTAAGAATGGAGCGACCATACAACAAAGGCTAATTAAACCAAAGAATAATGCAGCACAAATAAAGATAACTTTAAATAAATTTTTAAATACTTTACCAACTTTTGACATACTTTTCTTTCCTCCTTTAACAAGTATTCTATCACAATTAAATCTTTAATTAAATCTTAAAATAAATTCAATAAAAATAATAATTCTTTAACTTCTTAATTTAAAAATAATAAAATATATTTTATAATTAGAATATGAGTAAAAATAATAAATCATTAAAAGAAATAGAAAAAGAAATTAAATTAAGAAGTAAAAGAATAATAGAAATTAAAAAGAATGAATTTAGTAATATTAAAATTCATTTAAATAAAGAAAATACTTATAGAGAATTTTCTAATAATACATTATTAAATGAAAATATTTATTCTACTATTGAAGAAGCTTTTAAATTTACTCCTAAAGTAATGGATTATAAAATATATTTAATATTTGATAATTCATTTAATAATGAAGAAAAAGAAAATATTAAAGAATTATTAAAAGATCATTATGCTTTAAAAACTATTGAGCATAAACACACAATAAGTAAAACAATAATAAGTTCTATTGTTTGTTTAATAATAGGTATTTTATTATTAGCGTTATATTCTTTCTTACATATTCATTTACAATATCAATATAGTGAAGTTTTATCTATCTTTGCGTGGGTATTTGTATGGGAAAGTTGTGATTTATTATTCTTTTCTAATATTATTAATAGAAAAGAATTAATTAAATTAGAACTTATTTATTCTTCTAATATAGTATTACTTAATGAAGGAGATGAAATAAATGAATAATAATGATTGTTTATTAATTTTAGATGATAATTTTGAAGAAATAGAAGCTATAGGTACTTTTGCAATCTTAAAAAGAAGTAATATTAATATAGATATCTTTTCATTAAAGAAAGAAAATATTAAAGGAAGATATGGATTAAATTTATCTTATCCAGTATTTAATAAAGATATAGATTTATCTAAATATGATTTACTTTTTATAGCAGGTGGTCCTCAATATAAGGAATTAGAAGCTAGTAAAGAATTTAAAGATGTAATTAAATATTTTAATAATTCTAATAAGTTAATAGCAGCGATTTGTGCAGGTCCTACTTTACTAGGACATTTAGGAATATTAGAAAATAAAAATTATACTTGTTTTAAATCAATGGATGAAGATTTTAAAGGTAAATATAATTATAATTATGTTATTCAAGATCATAATATAATTACTGGTATCAGTGCAGCAGGCACAATTGATTTTGCATTTAAAATCGTAGAAGCATTAAAAGGAAAAGAATATTCATTAAAAATAAAAGATAGTATCTATTATGACGCTAAAAAATAAAATAAATCCAATCTTTTAAAGATTGGATTTTTAAATAATTTTATCTAAAAATTATATATTTTATATTTTTTAATTTTAAAAAGTGAGCAAAAATTGTTAGGTACTCTACAAAAATTTACTCACTTTTTAGATAATTCTAATCTTATTATTTAATATTAGTGTCTCTTTTTAATACAGTGTCTTTAGCTTTATTTAAAGTATCTAAATTAGAATAAATATAAGTAGAACCTTTCGTACGAGTAATCGCTGTATACACTATTTCTTTATTTACTAAAGGATGATTTTTATTCTTAGGTAATATTACTAAAATAGAAGGATAATCTGATCCTTGAGATTTATGAATTGTAATAGAATACGCTAAAAGAATATCTTCATAAGATATTAAAGAAAGAGGATAAAAAATAAAATCATTTATTTTAAATATTTTATTTTTAGAATAACTATTTAAAGATGTTATCTTAGAAGATTTATTAACCATAAAATATAAATTATCATCATCTTTAAAAGATACTATTAATCCTGAATCTCCATTATATAAATCTAATGATTTATTATTTTTATTAATCATTACTATTTCACCTTCTGAATAAGAATTTAAATTCTTATTCTCATTATTTATTTTTCTAATTAATAAATTAATGCTACTAACTCCTCTAACCCCTTTATTACTAACACATAATATCTTAGATTCTTCTGATTTAGAAAATATATCTTTTAAGTAATTATAATTATTATAATCTATATCTTTAGATAATTTCTTTAAATCTTTAAAGAATGTTTCATTCCATTTAATAATTATATTTTTAATTATTTCATAATCATTATTATTAATATCATTATAATAATAAATTGGATATTCATTTTTCTTATTAGGTATTATTTCAAAAGTTTTAGGATCTTTAAAATCTTCTTTATTTAATTTTAAATCTAATCCATTATTAATATTAAATGCTAAATCATAGATTTTAGATCCTACTTTAAATCTTTTAGATTCATCTAATTTAATAATTGAATTTTTTAAACTTTCTTTATGTAATAAACTTTCAAATACACTACCTACATCTACTGATGGAAGTTGATTCTCATCTCCCATAATAAATATTCTAGAATCTTTAGAAATAGATTCTATTAAAGAATTAAATAAATTAATATCTATCATACTAGCTTCATCAATAATAAATACATTATTAGAATCAAATTTATTATTCTTATTATAAATAAATCCTTTATTATTAGAATTCATTCCTAATAATCTATGAATCGTAGATTCTTCTAAAGATTCTATTTTATTAATTAATTCTTTATTATTTAATTTAAATTCTTCACTTAAACTATTATTAACTCCTTTAATAATACTTTCTTTCATTCTAGAACTAGCTTTACCAGAAGGCGCTATTAAATTAACTTTAATATCTTTATTATTCTTTAAGATATTAATTAATAAAAATAATATTGAAGTAGTTTTCCCAGTACCTGGTCCTCCTGTTATAATTAAATTCTTATTAATTCCTTCTAATACTGCTTTTTCTTGACCTTTACTTAATATAAAATTATCATCTTTTCTAATCTCTTTATAATCTATTTTTTTATTAGATTCAAATTCAATATTAAATAATTCATCTATCTTATTTTGAATACTTTCTTTAGATATAAAATATTTTCTAATATATAAATAATTATCATCTATAATAAATAATTTATTAGAACCTACTAAAAGATTTAAAGATTTTAAATCTTCTAAATAATTACTAATTACTTTAAAAGATTCTTTTTTTAAATCTTCTAATTCTTTTAAAGATTCTAAATTATCTTCTTCACTAGCTATTATTCCTTCTACTTTATTATTCCATTTAGATAATAGAATATCTTTATTTAAAGACATACATATATTTCCATCATCAATTAAAGAAAATAAAATAGAAAATAATTTTAAATATTCTTCTTTATTATTAATATTTTCTATTATAGAAGATATTAAAGTACTAGAATAAATCCATACTTTATTCATAAAATTATATTTAGTTAAATAGTTATTAAATTCATTAATATTCATCTTATTTTGTAATCCTTTTATTAATTATTTCATCATATGATTCTTTTAATTCTTGATAATTATTCCATGAATGAGAATATATTCCATTTGGAGTATTTTCTTTACTACCTTTAATAAATACATAGTAAATTCCTCCAAAATGATTAGAAAATATATCTTCTTCTGATTCATTATTATATTTTAATTTTAAAAATTTAATTAAAGAATAAGAATAAAGTACTCTTTGAATAGAATATCTTTCATCTACTTGAATCTTTAAATCATCTTTATTATTATAAGATTTAAATGTTTCACTTAAATTATCACTCTTCCAATCTATAATAGAATAATACTCTCCTTCTCTAAATAATAAATCTATAAATCCATTAGAATAATTAGATAAAGAAGAATCTAATAAATTAAAATTAAATTCTACTTCACTTAATCTATTTTCTTTTTTTAAATTACTTAAAGAGAATTCTTTATTAATTATTTTATTACCATTAATTAATTTAAATTTAGATTTAATAGTATTATTAATAATCTCTTTAGTAAGATTTAAATTATAATCATTTAAATCTTCTCCATATTTTTTATATATTCTTTTAATTAAATCTTCTAAATAAGGTTCATAATTAGTAAAATCAATTAATTCTAATAATTCATGTAATAAACTACCCATATTACTTCCTTTAGGAAATAATTTATATTTATCATTATAATTAGTTAAATCTTCTTTATAATCTTGATCAAATCCTATTCCTTTATTATCAAATAAAGATAAACTTTCATTAATCATTCCTTCTTTATCATCTTCATTTATTTCTATATCTTTATTTTTATGTGATAAAGAAGAATAAGAATGTTTATAAATAGATTTATTATTTTTATTATTAATTAAATTCTTTAATATTTCTTTTTGATTTTCTCTTTCTATTTCATCATCATTATTATTTAAATTATTATAAGATAATATTTCTTTAGAAGATTCTTGTAATTTTTTATAAGAAATATTATTATCTATGTCTTCTAGAACCACTAAATCTTGATAATTATTAATAACATTATCTAATGATTCATTAATAAATTCAAAAGATTTAACTTCTTTATAATAAGGTAATATTAAAGCGTTTTTAGCACGTGTATATCCTACATAATATAATCTTTTATATTCTTCATCTAATGAGTTATTAATATCTTCATTTAAAGAATAAAATATCTTTTTATTAGATAATCCTACTTTAGCTTGTTTATTTTTACCTTTAAATCCACCTACTATTACTACTACTTGAGATTCAAGTCCTTTAGAAGCATGAATTGTCATTAATCTAACTGCGTTAAAATCACTAGCTTTTTCTATTAAATTATTATCTTCATCATCTTCTAATTCTTTAGATAATCCTTTTAATTTAATAATTAAATTACTTAAAGAATTATCTTTAGATAAATATTTAATAGAATAATTTACTAATTGTTTATAAATAGATAATGATTCTATATTAGAAATATCATTTAAATTATTAATTAAATAAGAATCATTAATAATACTATCAAATAAATTCTCATATCTTTGATTTAATAATTTATCTTTCCAACTTTTAATTAATTCCATTTCTTTAGAATCATCACTTAAAAAATATTCTCCATTAGATTCTTTTAAAGAATATCCAAAGAAATCACTATTTAATGCTTTTAAAAATATTTTACGATTATTACCTGTATAATCTTTAGAATTAATTACTTCTAATATACTTATTAAATGAAAACATTCTCTTCCTTTAAATAAATCAGAATTCTTATACATAATAAAAGGAATACCTGCTTTCTTTAAAGCATTTTTAATAGGTTTAAATTCATTTCTAGAACGTGCTAAAACCATGAAATCTTTAAAAGTAATATTTCTAGTTTTACTTTTATTTAAAGAAGAATCTTTAATCTTATAAGTAAAATCATTATTCTTATTTTTTTTACACATTTCAATAATTTTTTTACATACGTTTTTAGCAAATTCATATTCATTTAATTCACTAGAATCTTCATTATTATTATCTTTTTTATTACTAGTTTCTTCTTTATTTTCTTCTTTATTAATATTCTTTTTAAATAAGAATAAAGCTTTAGATTCTTCATTATCTTTTAATAAACTAGTAACAATAATATTATCACCTTTATCAACACTTAAATCTTTAAATAAAGAAGGTACAAATGTAGTTTTTTCAAAATTATATGTTTCAAATAAAGCATTACATGCTTTTACTACATTCTTACTAGATCTATAGTTTTTATTAAGTGATTCTTTAATACCATTTTGAGATATTAAATTAACTGCTTTTTCATAAACATTTAAATCTGCACCTTGGAAAGAATAAATAGATTGTTTAGGATCACCTACTACTATAATATGATGATTATCATCACTTAAAAATATCTTAGAAAAGATATCAAATTGTTTTTGATTAGTGTCTTGAAATTCATCAATAATCGCATACTCATATTTATCTTTTAATTTAATTAATAATTTAGAATCTTTTTCTAAGATAGATTCTCTTACAAATCTAATCATATCATCAAAAGATTCTATTCTATTTTTAATTTTATATTCTAAATATTCTTTATAGAATGAATTTAAATATTTATAAAATAATAAATCTATTAAATCTACTTTATCTAAAAGGTTTTTAAGACTATAAAAATAATTAAATTCATCTCCCTCATTAGTAAAATTTTTACTAGGAACTTTAGATTTCTTATATGTTTGACCATTAAATTTAAAATTATTATTAATAAGTTCTTCACTAAAATCTCTATCCCCTTTTCTTTCACTATTTCTAAAGAAAGAAAGATTAGATTCTAAATTATTTAAAACTGAATTAGATTCAAGATTATTTTTTTGTTTTAATAATTCTAACATTTTATTAAAATCTAATTTTTCATCTTTAATAATAAAATCATATTTAGAATCACAATAAACTTCATTAAAAGAAGGGATTATCACTATATCTTTATCTTCTTTTAAATCTTTAGATAAATAATATTTTTTAATTCCATCTTTTAAAGAAGATTCAATGTTTTCTAAATTAACATTATTTCCTCCATCAATTAATTCATTAATATCTTTAAAAATATCATCTTTTCTTACATAGATTGACGCAAATCTATTTAAAGATTCTTCATCTTCCATTTCAAGATTAAATGCTAAAGAAGCACTAAAAGCAAATTCTTTAATTACATTCATACAAAAAGAATGAATAGTAAAAACATTAATATCATTATCTTTAATTTCTATCTCAGGATTATTTTTACTTATCTTTCTTATTCTATCTTTTAATTCTCCACAAGCTTTCTCAGTATAAGTAACAATTAATATTTTATTTAAAGGAATCTTAGTATTTTTTAAATTATTACCACTTATTAATTTCTTAATAATTTCTATTACATTATAAGTTTTACCAGTACCTGCAGAAGCTTCAATAGCGTAATTTTTACTTAAATCATAATTATTTACATTAAAATTATTCATACTTATTCTCCTTTAATAAACTTAATTAATTCTAATTGATTAAAAGAATTTTCTTTAAATTTAACATTAAAATCATCTTCAGAATAACCTAAATCTTTATCAAAATTAAACATTTTCTTATCTTTAAAATATTCATAAGGAGAATGTTCAACATTTAAAGCATTAATTAAATCATTTAATGATTTAATATTATCTTTATTAATAAAATCAATTGGTAAAGAATAAATAGAATCATAATCAAACATTCTTAAATAGATTTCATTTAATATTTTTAAAACAGATTCTTTATTAATTTTAAATTCTACACTACTAGATGGTTTAACTAATTTAACATTATAGATAAATGTTTCATCTTTCTTACTAGATAAATCAAGTAAGCTATAAACATATAAATCTATGAAATCTTTATTATTAAAGTAAACTTTCTTATTAGGTTTAGGTTCTTTAATTTTAAATTCAATATAAGTAATAGAATGATCATTATTATTTTCTATTCTATAAAATTCATTATTATTTAATACTTTAAAATTAGAGAATTCATATTCTCTAGGTTTAATTAAATTATCAATATTTAAAGAATTATTATCATTTTCTTTAATTAAATTAATAATTTTAAATGCTTTATTCCATAAATCATTAAATGAAGAATCTATTATCTTTAAAGATAAAGAAGGTAATTTATTTTCTAATAATAATTTATTTTTAAATTTATCTTTAAATAAATTATCATTTTCATCTATATTATTAGTAATAATTTCAATACATAATTTTTTAATTAAATTAGATTTATCTAATGAAGATACATTAACATCTTTAAATTCATCTTTAATCTTATCAATAATGTTATCTTCATAAGGAAAGATAGTATTTACTTTAAAAGTAAATGGATCTTTTAAATAATCACTTATATCTTTAGATTTAATTAAAGTAGGTATTTCTTTTTTAATGTAATTAGAATTTTTATTATTTAATTCATAATTATTAATATCTATTAATGAATTAAAATATTCTTTATTTTTAAATTCACTTAAAGTAAATATTTCCTTATAACTTCTTGTTTCATCTAAAGGAATAACTTCTTCTTCTTTAATTAAATTATCTAATAATATTGAAGGATAATATTCTTCTTCTGTTTTTAAATCTATTCCTAAATAAGAAGGATAGAATTTAGAAGCATTTAAATAAGTTAATTTAAATACTTCTTTAATTTTATTTAATTCTTTTAAAGATAAGTCTTTTCTTTTATCAAATTCATTTTGAACTTTAATCTTAGGTATTGAATTACTTCCTAATCCTATAAAGAATACATATTCATAATTTAATACATATTCTTTATTAAAATTAATAAAACTTACTCCTATATTAGATTTAGATTTATTTTCTTTATTCTCTTTAATAATATCTAATAAAAAGAATTTAAAAGAAGAAAAACTTAAAGATATATTATCTAAATATATTATTTTATTAATAAATTTATTAATAGTTTTAAATTCTAATGTATCTATATCTAAAAATAACTTTAAGTAATTAAATAATTCATTAATATTATCTTTATTAATATAAGAATTATTTAATTTATTAAAATATTCTCTAAAAGAATAAATATCATTAATTAATGAAACATAAATTAAAATAATATCATTATTTAATTCTATATTCTCATAAGACATATATTCTTTATTATCTAAATAGAATGTATTATTATTATCATCTTTATAATCTAAAAACTTAGATAATAATATTCTATTTTTAAAATCTAAGAAATCTTCATTAGAATAAATATTATTTCTAGTTATTAAATTAATTAAAATATCTTTATTATCTTCATTAATATTATATTTATTTTTAATTATTTCATTATTTAATAAATTAAAATAATCAAGTCTTGTAAATGTATTTAAAGATATTGAATTAAATAATAATTTTAAAATATTATATGTTTCACTACTTTTATCATTATATTCATTAATATTATAAGGAATATAAGGATATTCCTTATCATCTTGATTAAATACTTCTTTAATTACATTCTTATATTCATTAATATTAGGTGCTAGAACAAGAAAAGAAGAATATTTATTATCTTCCTTATTTAATAAATTACATATTTTAGAATGTACATATTCTATTTCTCTTTTAATACTAGGTGCTTTTACTAATTTAAATTTTCTTAATTCATTATCATTATTTTTATCTAATTTTAAATCATATCTATTCTTAATATTTAAATTAGATAAAAATAATTCATATAAAGGATTTATATTAATAAATCCAAATACATATAAATCATCATTTAATTCATTATAATATTTAATATTATTAATTAATTCATATAAAGAATATAAATTATTATTCTTTATTTTATTATTTAAATCATGATATATATCATTTAAAAATGAATTAGATAATTTATCTATTTCTAATGATTCTTCATAATCTTTAAATAATTTATAAAGAGAATTACCTAAATCATATAATTTAATAAAATAATCTTCATTATCTTTATTTAAATAATTATTTAATTCTTTATAATTATTTAAAGATAATAAATCATTTAATAATAATTTATAAGATAAATCATCAATAATATTATATTCTTTAAATG
>CAVCSZ010000024.1:0-13746 GCA_963605025.1 bacterium
TCTTAAAATAATTTAATATATTTAATATATTTATTTTAAAATAAAATAAAATTATTTAAAATATCAATATGAAAAATTATTTAAAAAATTCAATTATTTATCAAGTATTTGTAAGAAATTATACAAAAGAAGGTACATTTAAAGCCTTAGAAAATCATTTAGATAATATTTTTAAATTAGATGTAGATATTTTATATTTATTACCTATTAATGAGATAGGTTTAATTAATAGAAAAGGAGATTTAGGATCTCCTTATTCTATTAAAGATTATTTAAAAATTAATCCTGAACTAGGTGATATAAATGATTTAAAACATTTAATTAATGAAGTTCATAAAAGAAATAAAAAAATTATTATAGATATAGTTTTTAATCACACTAGTAGAGATTCATTTATTTTAAATAATCATCCTGAATGGATGTATCATAATGAAAATAATGAATTTTCTAATAAAGTAGGTGATTGGAGTGATGTATTTGATTTAGATACTTCTAATAAAGAATTAATTAAATATTTAGTAGACGTAATTGATTATTATTCTTCTTTAGGAATAGATGGATATAGATTTGATGTAGCAAGTTTAATTTCTAAAGATTTTTATAAAGAATTAAAATTAATGTTAGATAAAAAATATCCAGATACTATTTTACTAGCAGAATCTACTCATTCATCTTTTATTAATTATTGTAGAGATAATAATTTTAATTCTTTATCAGATAATGAATTAATCTCATTAGGATTTGATTTATTATATAATTATAATTCTATTGAACCATTACAAGATTATATTAATAATTATTCATTAACTTCTTTAATAGAATATAAAACATTAACTTATTCTGAAGAAGTTTCTAATTCTAAAGAAACATTAAGAATAAGAGGATTAGAAAATCATGATCAAATAAGAATATGTGAATATAATAAATTAAATAAATATTTTTATAAAACTTTATTAGCGTTTCCTTCCTTTTTAAAAGGTCCTTTATTTATTTATAATGGATTAGAATCTAAAAGTGATCATAAATTAGATTTATTCACTAAAGATTTATTATCTTTAGAAATAGATAATAACTGGTATTCTTATTTAAATAAAATAATTCAATTTAAAAAGAATAAATCTAATTTAAATTTATTAACTTCTATTCCTTTAATTGATGATTCTAGATCATTAATAATTAAAAATACTTATTTAGATAAATCTATTTCTTATGGATTATTTAATTTTTCTAATAAAGATGAATTAGAAATTAATTTAATTAAAGATAAAAATAATAATTATTTTATTGAAGATGGAATTTATATTGATTATTTATCAAATAAAGAAATAATCATTAAAGATCATAAAATTAAAATTAGTGAACCTTTATTCTTATTTAAAAAATAAATAAAAAAGATTTTTAATTAATAAAAATTAAAAATCTAATTGCCAAGTTAGCTTAGTCTGGTAGAGCAACGCATTCGTAACGCGTAGGTCATGAGTTCGATCCTCATACTTGGCACCATAACAGTAATTAAAAAAAGCAAGTTTATTAAAAACTTGCTTTTAATTTTAATTATTTTTTAATGCTAAACTAGCGTTTTGTGACATAGCAATTACTTCTTTATTTAAATTTCTTGCTATAACAGAATAATTTAAAGAACTTACTTTAGTTTTAATAAAATCAATATTTTTAAAACTAAAGTTGTTTTTATTATATTTCTATTACTAATTTAATATTACAGTTGGAACGTTATTACCAATATCATAATTATTTGACCAAACTAATAATAATTTTTCATAATAAAGAGCTTTAGAAGTATAAGTAGTTAAAGTTGTTCCACTTGTAAAATTCATATTTTTAGCAGTAATTGTAACTTTTGTAAAGTCTTGAGCATTTCCAGTTTTATTATAATCTTGCAATAAAATGAAAGTATTATATGCAGCATATGAACTATTTGTTACATTAGTTATTTTAGAGTTAGAAACATCAACAGAGAATGTAGAATTTGTAAAATTTGAAATTCTTACAGGTTGAGTATAGTTATAATTTACATTTTTAAATTCATTATTAGTTAAATCAATAGATGCATTATCTTCTACATTATAAAAATTAATAACATTATGTCTCATTGAAGAACAATCAAATGTATTTCCACTAATTTTTATACTCTTAGTTTTATTACTAGAATCACTACCATTTAACCATTCGATAAAATTGTATACTGAAGCATTTAAATCAAAATCACAATCTGTAATTTCTACTTCATTTGTTTTAATTGGTAAATATGCATTTGAGTTACTAATTGTACCATTTGCTAAATAATAACAATTTTTCATTACAAATTTACCTGTAGTATTATTAACAATAATTCTACCTTTAATTTTTAATCCTTCTAAAGTTACTACTCCTTCAATTTTAATATCTCCTTCGATATCAAAAGATGTAACAGCTTTAGATGAAGAATTAGCAGTTAAAGTTTTAAATGAATTGATTGAATTTAAAGAATTAGTAGTAACACTTGATTTTTTATATGTTCCTTTAATTGAAGATCCTTCTTTTAAAGTAACATTTTTAAAAGTAACATTTGCGCCTTCTTCAATAACTAATTCAACTTTATTATCTAATTCTAAATCATAATTGCTAATAGAAACACCTGACTTAATTGTAACTGTTTTAGTAGTTTCTGTATCATCTGATTGAATTTTTAATGATGGTGTAGTTGATTGAGAAGTTTCTCCAGTCATTGATCCACTAGTAATTTCTATATCACCAGAAGAAGTAATTTCAACATTACTTTTAGTTCCAGTTCCAAGAGGAATATTACCAGAAATGTTAGTGTTATCTCCATTACCAATAGTAACTTTTTGTGCTTCAGTACCAAAATTAGCACCTACAACATATCCACCTTCTTGCATTTTTACAGTCCATTCATAATTTCCTGTAGCATTTACAACTTTTTTTGTTTTCCATCCATCGATTGTACAATCTAATAAATAATTATTTGATGTTGGAACAAATGTAAATTTAACTTCTTCTCCGACTATTGCACTTCCTACACTAGCTGTAATATATCCACCAGTTGAACTTAAAATAGTGTTACTCCAAGCAGTTTTTCCTTCACTTCCAGTAGAACCACTTGTACCACTTTGACCTTTAATATTACCTTGTTTTGTCCAAACTCCTTTAGCTTTTGTGTATAAATCATAACTATATAAATCTAAATATGAATCACCATCATTTCCTAAAGAAGAAGCTGGAGTTCCTTTACCAGTTAAAAAACTAGTTCCATCTTTGCCATCTTGTCCATCTTTGCCATCGATTCCATCTTTGCCATCGACTCCATCTTTACCATCTTTGCCATCAGCACCATTTAAGCCATCTTTTCCTGCAACACCAGCAGGGCCTTCAGGACCTTGATCACCTTGTGCGCCTTGACAACTAGCTAAACTAAAGAGTCCAGCTGTCAACATTAATACACTTAAAAACTTTTTCTTCATTATATTTCTCCTTATATATATATATATATATACTAATTACCAGAAAAATGTAAATTAATATATTAATTATATTATATTGAATAAATTTAAAATGTAAAATAAAAATATATTCATTTACCCCTTATTAAGGGGAGAATGAATAAAAAAAGTTGTCTTAATCAAGACAACTTGTAATTAAATTACGCTAATGAATTAAAAATAGATTCACAAGTAGTTAAATATTCTTTAGATTTAGCTTCTAATACATAAACATTTTTAGTGTTATATAATGGATCTAAATAATAAGGATAAGATAATAAAAAATCTTTTAATAAAACTTCTTTTTCTTTATCTTTAAAATAATATTCATTTTCTTTATTAGAATTAGCAATAAATTTATTAACTACACTTTTTAAAGTAGGTGAATATCCAATTGTTAAAGCATTTTGATAAGCATTATCTTCATTTAACATAAAGTTAATAAATTTATTTGCTAATGAATAATTTTGACAAGTAGAAGGTATTACCATACTATCAAAGAAACACGCTGTTGTTTCAGGAACATATAAATTAAAATTAATATCTTTATTTTCTAAATAAGATAAATATAAAGTATCAAAGAAATCTCCTGATTGAGTAAAACAAAAATCTAAAGATGAATTAGAAACATTTCTTTTTAAAGAATCATTACCAAATTCATTAAATCTATTTTTCTTTAAAGCATTAATACAATCATTTTTAATATCATTAGATAAATCATTATCTTTATTATTACTATAATCAGTTACATTAGGATCTAAATTCTTAGATAATAAATAAGACGCTACAATCCATCTAGCAGTATCATACATTCCTATTTTAACTTCATTATTAAATAAATCTCTATTCCATAATGCTTCAAATCCTTTAGATTTTAATACTTCTTCTACTTCTTTATTTTTATTAGAATAAATTAAAGAGTAACTACCATAAAAATAAGGCATATAATAAGAAGAATAAGCTTCATTATCTTCATTAATCATATATTTATTCATTAATGAAGATAATTTATCTACAAATAAATCTTTATAATTAAATAAATTATCTAATTCATTATTATTAACATCTAATTCTAATAAATAACCATCTTTATATAATTGAGAAACAGTATAATCTCCTGGTATTGCTACATCATAAGAGGTAGTTTTAGAAGTTATTTTTTGATACATAGCTTCACTACTAGTAACATTTTCTTCAATAACTTGACAATTATATTTTTTCTCAAATTTTTCTACTAAAGTAGAATCAATATATTCTCCCCAATTTAATAAATAAAGAATAGTAGATGGAGTAGCTAAATAAATACCTCCAAAAATAGTAAAAGAAAGTAAAAATATTAAAAATGTAATAGTTATTTTTTTCATTATTTTTTAGCTCCTTTTTTCTTTTTAGAAGAATGAGTAGAATAAATAAATACAATTAATAAAGTAATAAATGTTAATAAAGCATTAAATGCATAACTTCCTGCACTGAAATTTCTTTTAGTGTATGAAGAATAAACATAATTAGAAAAATTACTAAATCCATTACCTTGAGTATAAAAAGAAATAACAAAATCATCAATTGATAAAGTAAACGCTATTAATGCTCCTGTTAATATTGCAGTAGATAATGAAGGAATAACTACTTTAAATAAAGCTTTTAAAGGAGGGCATCCTAAATCTCTACTTGCTTCATATAAACTTTCATCTGTTTGTTCTAATTTAGGAAGTATCATCATAATTACATATGGAGTAGTAAAGAAAACATGTGCAATTAACATAGTAGTAAATCCAAATATAGAAGGAAATAAAGGTTTTAATAATGAAAATATAATCATTATTGAAATACCTGTAACAATTTCTGAATTTAACATAGGTATTTCATTTAAAAAATCCATTGCTTTTCTTGTTTTTTTACTTAAAGCATTTATTCCAATAGACGCAAATAAACCAAAAACAGTAGAAATTAATGTAGCCCATAAACTAATAAGTAATGAATCTACAATTGAAGTAGCAAGTTGTTTATTAGTAAATATTTCTTTAAAATTATCAAATGTAAATCCACCCCATGCTAATGGTGTAATTGAATTAGCGCCTGCATTAAAAGATTGATAAATAATAATAAAAATAGGTATATAAAGGATTGAGAATGCAAATAAAACTACTATTACTTTTAAAATATTAAAAAGAATGTGTTTCCAAGGATTTTTTTCTAACATACTTTCTTCTCCTTTTTCTTATTAGTATTAATCATTCTAAAAATAACAATAACTGCTATAATAACAATACTTAAAATAATACTTAATAATGAACCAAAATTATAATTATTCTTTTCAAATACTGATTGAATAAGATTACCGATTAATCTAATTTTACCTTGTCCAATAGTTTGAGAAATAGCAAATCCAGTAGCAGCAGGTAAAAATACCATTAAAATACCACTTCCTACTCCACTCATTGATAAAGGAAGAGTAACTTTAAAAAATGTTTTAACAGGATTTAAACCTAAATCTCTACTAGCTTCAATATAAGATCTATCTAATTTTTCTAAAACAGTATAGATAGGGAAAATCATAAATGGTAAATAAGTAGTAACATTTACAAAGATAACTGCTTCATAAGATCCAATTAAATTTAATGCACTAAAAACATCACTAGAAAATAATCTAAGCCAAGAAACAATTCTTAACATTGAATTACTCCACATTGGTAATATTAAAAGTAAAAGTAAAAACATTTTATTTTTAATATTAGAAAATGAAATAAAATACGCTACAGGATATCCAAGTATTATACAAATAATAACTGTTAATCCTGCTACTATAATAGAATTTAATATCGCTTTTAAAATAGAAATATCATTTAATCTATAATAACTTTCTAAAGATAAAATAGATGAAGAAAAATCAATTCCATTACTAGAAAGAAATGTTAATATTAACATTATTATTAAAGGAAAAATAACTAAAAATACTAACCAAATAAAATAAGGTATCGCTAAATACTTAAATCTTTTCATTATTCATTTTCCTCATTTTCTAATTCTCTAGATTTAATTCTAGCTTCTTGAATAAATAAAGGTTGAGCATCATCTTCTACTTTCATTAAATGAATTTCATACCAATCTACTTTAAGTCCAATTGTATCACCTATTTTAACATTTTGATAATCTTGAACCATAACTATTTGACCATTAATATCAATCCATAAATTGAAATTAACTCCTGTAAATGCACTTTTAATAACTTTTCCTTTTAAAATAGCGTTATCAATATCATCTAAAACAATATCAAAATCTTCAGGACGAATAACTGCATCTACTACTTCTCCTGGAATAAAAGTAGTAACATAAGTTTTAAATTCTTCATTTAAAAATTTAACTTTTCTATTTCCTAAATATTTACCTTCAAAAATAATTGGATTTTCATAATTTGCTAATATCTTAGCTTTATTCTCACTAAAAGATTCAACATAAATATTTTCAGGTTTAATAGCAATTCCTACTTCTTGATTAACATTTACTTTTTCTTCAGATTCAATTTCTATTAATTTATTATCTATATCTAACATTATTAAATATTTATTATTAATATATTTAACATTTAATACTTTCGCATGTACTTTTGAATCTTCTAAAGAAGTAATATCAATATCTTCTTTTTCTACAATAACATAAATATCATCATTTTTATGGAAATCTAATGCAGGAACTTTAAAAGTTTTATCAAATATTTGAAGTCTTTTAACTTCACTATAAACTCCTCTAAAAATGTTAACTTCTCCGATGAATGTTGCTACAAATTTATTAATAGGAGCATTATAAATATCTTCTGGTCTTCCAATTTGTTCTATTTTACCTTTATTCATAACAACAATTGTGTCACTCATTACCATTGCTTCTTCTTGATCATGAGTAACAAAAATAAAAGTAATACCTAATTTTCTTTGTAATTCTCTTAATTCAAGTCTCATACTTTTTCTTAATTTTAAATCAAGAGCACTTAAAGGTTCATCAAGTAAAAGAATTCTAGGTTTATTAACAATTGCTCTAGCAATTGCAATTCTTTGCATTTGACCACCACTTAATGAAGTAATATATCTATCTTCATAACCTTCTAAATTTACTAATTTTAAAGATTTTAAGACTTCATCTTTAATTACTTTTTCTTTAAATTTCTTATCTTTAATTTCATTAATCATTTTAAAATAAATATCATTTTTAGAAATTAAATTAAGATATTCTTTCTTAAATTTTTTATATTTTAATTCATCATTAAAATTAGATAAATCTACATTTAAAACATATTTATTATTTAAATTAATAATATCTTCTTTAGAATCTTTATATGTTTTATAATGTTTTTCTTTTTCAAGAACATTTAATTTATTTAAGATTAAATTAGTAATAGATTTTGAAGTAAATAAATCAATTACATATTTTTTAACATCTTTTGGTTTTTCAATGAATTTTAATTTATGCATTAATTCATTTATTTCTTCTTCTTCAAAATTATTATCTTCCATTAAAGACATTATTCCAATATCATAAACATTAGAATAAATATTATTTCTTAAACCAAACGCTATATTATCAAAAACATTTAAATGAGGAAATAATGCATACTTTTGGAAAACAGTATTAATAGGTCTTTTATGTGATGGTAAAGACGCAATATCTATTCCATCAAGGAGTAATTCTCCTTTTTGCATATTTTCAAATCCACCTATTATTCTTAAGGTAGTAGTTTTTCCACATCCAGAAGGACCTAAGAAAGTAACAAATTCATTTTCATATATAGATAAATTAAAATTATCTAAGATAATGTTATCTCCATATGATTTATTTATATTTTTTAATTCAAGAATTTTAGACACCATAAACAGTTCTCCTAGATTATTTTTAAATTAAACATAATGATTATATACTTATTTTTTAAAGTGTCTATATTTTTTTTATTTTTTTAAATAATTATTAATTATTTATAATAATTAATTTATTATTTTATATCATTAAAAAGAAAAGATACGCTAATCCATAATAAATTACAATAGCTAATAAATCATTAATAGTAGTAATAAAAGGACCTGATGCTACTGCAGGATCAATATGCATTTTAGTAAGTAAAATAGGTAAAAAAGAACCAGTAAAGCTTGAAATACTCATCGCAATAAAAAGTGCTAAACCTACTATTGATCCTGCTTTAAAACATTCAAAATAGCTAAAATCAGTATTAGAATAGACATTTGATTTAGTAATTATTAAATAAAAAGTAATTAAAATAATTGAAATAACTGCTAAAATAATTCCATTTAATACACCTATTTTAATTTCATGCCAAATAATTTTTCTAGCGGCTTTTTTATTATCATTATCTAAAGAAATATATCGAATAGTAACTGCTAAAGATTGAGTACCTACATTACCTGCCATATCTAAAACCATTGATTGAAAAGCAACAATAATAGGTAAAGCTGCAATTACTTTTTCAAATGTACTAGTAACACTAGAAACAACAAGTCCTAAAAACATTAAAATAATTAACCAAGGTAAACGTTTCTTTAAAGATTTAATTAAAGGTTCATCAATCTCATCTTCTTGAGATAATCCACCAAGTTTAGCGTAATCTTCAGACATTTGATCATCAATAACTTCAATAATATCATTACTTGTAATAACACCTATTAACTTATTATTATCATTTAAAACAGGTATTAATTTCATATCATAATCTCTAATTTCATTAATTACTTCATTAATTAAAGAATTATCTTTTAAAAATGGAGTATTCAATAAAATAATATCTTCTAAATTAGTATTTTTTCTAGCACATATTAAATCTTTTAATTTAATCATTCCGTATAAAGATTCATCATCATTTAAAACAAATATTGAATCAATATTATCATTTTCACCTGCTTGTGCTACTAATTCTTTCATCGCACTAGTAATGTTAGAATTTTTAGATATAGAAATATAATTAGTAGTCATTAAAGAACCTACTAAATTATCTTCATAAGAATGAATTAATTTAACATCACTAGCACTTTCTTCATCCATTCTATTTAAGATTTTTCTAGCGTCATCTTCTTCTAATTCATCTAAAACATCTACTGCATCATCAGCGTCCATTTGTTCAATAATATCAGCAGCTTGTTCATAATTTAATTCTTCAATATAATCTTCAACATTATCTAAATAAGAAAATATTTCACTAGTTTTTTCTACACCTAATATTTTATAAAGTTTTAAACGTTCTTCTTTAGTTAATTCTTTTAAACAATTCGCAATATCTAATTCATGATAATCATTAAGTTTATCTTTTATTTCTTCATTAGAAAAATTAGAATCTAAAATAACTTTAATTTGACTTAAGAATTCATTTTCCATAATCAAACCCCCTATTTTAGTTAACATTATAAAATTATTAAATATAATAACTTTATAATATTTACTAAATTTAAAATAGTTTATCACAATTTAATATTTAAAAATATAAGTAAAAAAGAAAAAAATTAGGTAAGTTAGCTCATAAAAATAAATATTAAAAATAATTAAAGATAACAAACTTATAATTGTTGAATTAATTTTATATTGTAATATAATAAAAGTAGGTAAATCCCTACTTATAGGGTAAAGGAGGATATATATGAGTTCTTATATTGAACAAGCAAAAGTAATGTCAAAAGGACAAATCACACTTCCACTAGAAATAAGAAAATTATTAGGTTTAAATGTAGGAGATAGAGTTTCATTTATTGTTAATGGTGATCAAGTAATATTAGCAAATTCTAGTGTTTGTGCTCTTAAATTAATTCAAAAAGAATTTGAAGGAGAAGCTAATAAAGCAGGATTATATAATGAAGAGGATGTTCAAAAACTTTTAGAGGAAAATAAATGAAAGTTTTTCTAGATACAAACATTTTATTTTCTGCAATATTATTTCCAAACTCTGTTCCTGATAAAGCTTTACAAAAAACACTTTCTTTTCACGAAACAATTACATGTGATTATGTTTTAGATGAGTTAAGAAGAAATGTTGCAAAAAAATTTCCAGATAAACTAAATTATCTCGATACATTCTTATTAACTTTAAGTATGTCTATTAAAATTGTAAAAGTATCATATGAAATAAATGATGATAATTTACAAATAAGAGATCCTTATGATAAACCAGTTTTGCGAGCTGCATTGGAATCAAATTGTGATGTTCTTATTACAGGAGATAAAGATTTTTTAGAATCAAATATCAAGAAACCAAAATGTATCAAAGCAAAAGATTTTCTTGATAATTATTAATATCTAATTTAAAAATAAAACTCTAGGAATTCAATAAACTTAGAATTTTATATTTGGTAAATATTTCAAAAAAGAGTCATAAACAAATTAAATAATTAATACATTCAGTTATTTATTAATTTTGAAAATTTCAATAATTCTTTAGGAAAAAATATAATAAACTATTTAAATTAAATTCAAAATTTAATTAATTAAAAATTAAAAATAATAATCGAAACTGAAATTAGTTTAGAAAATAAAAATTAATAATTAATTTCCATTATACTCAAAACTATAAAAATAATATAAAAAATCCGTTTCTAAACGGATTTTAATTTATAAATTTATGTTTTTATAATAATTTTCTTTTTATTAATTAAAACATATCTTTTAAGAAATCTGGAATTAAACTTTCTTCTTCCTCATGTTTAATTTCACTTTCTTCATTATTTCTATTATTAATTTGTTCTAAATTTTCTTTTTCAATTGATGTTTTGAATTTATTTTCTTCTTGAGCAGCTTTCATTTGAGTTAATTTATCAACATCGAAATCTCCTTCAGGTGCAATTGAGAAATCATATTCTTTATCAAAATCACCAGCGATAATTGAAAGCATAATTTGATCATCAAGTTGATCATTAACAGACATACCTGCTTTTAAATCAATATTTCCTCCACTTTTAGCTACTAATCTTTGAATACAAACATTGTAATCAATTAAAGTAACTTTAGGACCACAAGTAATATGACATATAGCTTTTCTAGCACCTGTAATTGATTGTTCAATTAAAGGACATGCTAAAGCATCATCTGCAGCATCAGTAGCGTTATTACTACCACTTCCATTACCAAATCCAATAAATGCAACTCCACTATTTTGTAAAGTATTTTTAACATCAGCAAAATCACAATTGATATAAGAAGGCATTAAAATTAAATCAATAACAGTTTTAACACTACGCATTAAAACTTCATCAGCAGCACCAAATGCTTGAGCAATTGGTAAATTACCTCTATTTAATAATAATTTATCATTACTAACTACAATTAATGAATCACAAGCTTCACGTAATTCTTTTAGTCCTTTAATTGATGTTTCAATTTTCTTTCTTCCTTCAAAAGTAAATGGACGAGTAACAATAGATACTGTTAATGCTCCACATTCTTTACAAATTCTACTAATAACAGGAGCAGCTCCAGTACCTGTTCCTCCTCCCATACCAGCAGCAATAAATACCATTTTTGCTCCTGAAACAATTTCTCTAATTCTATCAGCACTTTCTTCTGCAGCAGCTTTACCAGTTTCAGGATTACCTCCTGCTCCTAATCCACCTGTAGTTTCTTCTCCTAAAACAATTCTATTAGGTGCTTTTGATAAAGCTAAAGCTTGACGGTCAGTATTTGCAACATAAAAATCAACATTTTTAATGTCTTCATCAATCATTCTATTAACAGCGTTATTTCCAGCGCCACCTAAACCAATAACAATAATTTTAGCAATTGGTTCAAAACTATCTAATTCATTTGGAAACATAATTTACTCCTTATAATTCATCTATTTCTTCTTTATATACTTCATCTTCTCGATCAATTTTAGTTATTTCAATTCTTGTATCATCTTCTAAAGAACCTTTATAAGTAGAAACAAATGAAATAGCACCAAGAGCATTAACATCACTTGGAAGATCTCCTCCAATTGCATTATATTTATAAAAAATAATTTTATTTGATGGATAACAATAATTAATAAATTCTTTAAATCCATTTAATTTAGTGGCATTACCTGTAAATACTAATGGAATATCTTCTTTTAATTTAGGATTATCAATTAATAATGTATCAATACAATTACTAAACATATTCTTCCATTGATTTAAAGAATCACTTACTACTGTATTTAATTCATTTTTATTAAATCTTTTAATTGATCCATCTAAACTCTTTACTTCTATAATAGGTGGATTATATTCATTTTCTTTAGTGTCTAATCCATATATTTTCTTTAAATTTTCAGCATTTTCCATTGGTATTTCAAAATTATTAGCAATATCTTTACTAACATCATTACCACCTAAAGAAAAATATTTAGATCCAAATAATTTATTATTAGCAATAAAAGATATAGTAGTATTATCATTATTATAATTAATTAATAAATATCTAGGTAAATCTAATTCTTCTTTTTCAATTAAAGATGCTACTCCTAAAGGTGCTATTACTATTTTTTTAATACCTAATCCTGCATTACTAATAGCAGTTTTAATATTATCTACATAATCTTTAGGTAATGTGTAAACATGAGCATTAATATTTAAAGAATTAGAAACAAATCCTAAAGGAGGTTCTTTAAATGCTTTTTTATCATCTAAAATAAAAACTGAAGGAATAATATCTACAATTTCATTATTAAAATTATTTAATGATTCTTTTCTAATCATATTAATTGCATTTTTAATATCAGTCTTTTGAATTTTAGAATCATTAGATATTGTGGTAGTAGTTTTATCTCCCTTTAAGACTTCTAATCCAAAAGGTTCTAAAATTAATACTACTTCATTAATTTCAATTTTTAATCTAATTTCATCATCATTAATAACTTTAATCTTTTTTAAATCATTAGTTAATGAATTTAAATCATAAATATTTCCATCTTTAATAGATGAAGTTAAAGGATATTCTTTTTTATAAATAACACTTATTTTATTATCATATAAATAACCAAATGTTAATTTAAATGAATTATTTTTAAGTTCAATAGTGCCAAAAGGATTTACAATATTATTCATATTAAATATTATAAATATAATTAATAAAAATTGCTATTTATAAATATAATTTTTCATTTAAAGTATATTATTTTAATTAAATTAATAAGATTAAGATAAATAAGTATAATAAAAGAAGTATTACATTTAATGATTAAATATCATTTGTAATATTTTTTAATAATACTTCATTTGAATATCCCATGATAATTCTAAACTGAATACCC
>CAVCSZ010000025.1:0-12248 GCA_963605025.1 bacterium
AATCTTGGTTTACTTTAGGTTCAAATTTAGATTATGAAGGTAGACAATCATCTTTACCATTTAATGAAATATCAAGAAATCAATATGAAATACTTTTATTAAAACTTGAAGCTAAAGAGTATAGTAGCTGTAGAGAAATATTACATGCTGAACCATTAAGTTGCTTAAGACCTTTACCAATTGAAAGTAAATTGATTCCAAATTACATCGATCAAAATAATGAAGAAGAAGTAGAGGATTATAAATTTGAGTGTTATTCAAATTTTAATCCTTCATTTAAAGAAGATTATGTTTATTTAGGTTTCCAATATTTAGACAAAGATCAAAAGAAAGAATTTGAAGAAATTCTTAACAAAAGGATATCAAAAACAACTGACAAAAAGGAAATAAAAAAATTAGAATCATTAAGACATCGTTTAACGGATGCAAATTGGGTCTATAGATTTTTTTCAATCCAATAATTAAAAAGATCTTTTATAAAAAAATCTTTTATTGTTCCGTATAAATAAAACAAAAAATACTTGATTTATAGAAATCTTAATCATATAATATATGTGTTCACAATAAATAAAACACTTATTGTATTCAATTTTTGGAGGAATTAATTATGAAAAAAATATTTATTATTAAAATTGAAAGTCGTTTAGAAGGAAAATTAAATTTATCATCTTTAAAATTAAAGGATAACGAAAGCTTAATCATTGATAATGGCAACTTCGAAACTGAATTCCATAATTTATTAAATGAAAAATATGGAAATGAAGCTTATGAATCTAACGTAACTTTAATTGATGTTATGTCTAATAAAGTTTATTATCGTTGTAATGACTTTTTATCAAGAACATTAATTAACGTTAGAGAAGATATGTCAATGAAAGACTTTGTTTCTCAATTATTAGAAGTTGTTAATAATGAAGATACTAATTTTGTAAACTTCATTAAATATAATCCATATTTCCAATTATCTAATAATCAAGAAATCAATATTATGTTTAATAATATGGATTTAAAAAATATTAAAAATAATAATTTAATAGTATATAACGATAGAGTTACATTATCTTATACATTAAATCAATATCCAAATATTGCTTATTCTTGTATAGATGATAATAAAGAAAAAGGATTTATATTTTATAAAGAATCCCCTTTAAAAACTAAATAATATTTAATTAGAAGGTAATATAAACTTTATGAAAAACTATATTGAAAAAATTGCTGTATGTGGAAATAATAATAGAAGAAACGCTATTATTGATATATTAAAATCTTTAAATATTAGTTATAAAATAGTAGGTACTACTACTAAAAACATTGTAGTATCTTTTAATGAATCTAATAATAGAATTGTTATTGGAGCTCATTATGATGCTGCAACTGAAATTTGTCCAGGTGCAAATGACAATGCTTCTTCATGTGTTATATTACTTAATTTAATTGAAAGTTTTAAAAATACTGATTTAAGTATTGATTTTGTATTCTTTGATAAAGAAGAACAAAAATGTGTAGGCAGTAAAGAATATTTAGATTTAACAGATTCTTCAAATATTAAATCTATGATTAACTTAGATATGTGTGGTTTGGGTAATAATATTATTGTTCAACATAAGAATTATTTATTAGATGACTTTAATAATTATTTATTTAAATTAGTTACTAGTGATGTATCAGGTGTTTTAAAAATTTGTCCTCCTGGTGATTCAATTTCTTTTGAAAGTGTTGGTATACCTACTTTATTTATATTTAATTCTACAGATAAAGACTTTAAATTATTTAAAAAATTTGATTCATCTTATGGTAGAGATATTAGTATATTAAATGCTGATTTTTTAAAAACTATGCATCAAAAAACTGATACTATTGATACTTTTGATGAATCTGGAATGACTATGATTTATGATCATTTAAATAATAAATTAAAAGAATTTGAAGAAATAGTTAAAAAAATTAATAAATGATTATTTAAATAATGGTAATTATATACGTTATTTAAAAAATTATTTTTTTTGATTTGATATAATTAAATGAAGAATTAATAAATTATATAAAGGAGATTTGTATTTATGAAAAATTGTAAACTAGATTGTTTAAGTAAAGAATTGGTTCATATAATTAATGATAGAGAAAATCCATTTAAAAAAATTAATGTATTAGTGCCTTCATATTCATTAAAATCATATTTTAAAGCTTATTGGCTTAAAAATAATAAAAATAATGTTTTGATGAATGTATATTTTTATACAATTGATAATTTATTAGAATCACTTGTTAATTCTAATGAAAAATTATTAACAAGTGATTTAATTACTTTATATATATTAGAAGAATTATATTCAAATATTAATAATTATAAAACATTAAGTAATTATTATAATAATAATTCTATTAACTTTAATAAATTATATGATATATCAAAAATGTTAAGTGATTTATATATTGAATATGAAAATGATTTATATGATTTAAAATCTTCTAGTATTTATTCTAGTGATGAACAAAAATTATTTAATATAATTGAATCTAAAGCAAAAAAAGATAATGTATTAACTAGAAAAGATTTAATTAAAAATATTAATAATACTAATAATATATTTGTATCATTTGGTTTTAATCAATACACTAAATTAGAAGAAGAATTAATTAATAAATTAAATATTTCTTCTGATTTTAATTTACAATTAATAAATAATAAAGAAATTAATTCATTAAAAATTATAACAGCACCTTCTAAAATAAGAGAAATTGAAGGAATTCATACAGAAATATGTAAAATATTACTTGATGAAAATAATACATATTCAGATATATTAGTACTATGTCCTAAAGTATCAGAATATAGATCTATTATTCGTCAAGTATTTCATCAAGATAATGTTAAGTATCCTTCTTTAACTAGAACTATTAATGCAGAAGCAAATGTTGCTACAAATATAACTAATGTATTAGTAAAATTAAAAGAAATAGTTAAAAAACAATACTATTCTTCCCTTGATTTTATTGAATTATTATCTAATTCATTAATAAAAAAGAATAGACATTTAAGTGATGATGACATTAAAGTTATTAAAGATATATTAGTTAATCTAAATATAAAAAGAGAAAATATAAATTCAAATACTATAAAAGATTTCACATATCTTAAAACTAGATTATTACTTAATCAAGTTTTAGATATCAATATATTAGATCATAATATTACTAATATTAATAATAAAGATTATATTCCTTTTAATTCAATAAGTTTAAATGAAACTATTAGTTGTGTAATAGTAGATACTATTAATGATTTAAATAAATTAATTGAATTTTATAATAACTATAAGAATAAAGTTGATATAGGTTTATTTAAAGAACAATTAGATATTTGGTTTTCTAATTTAGATTCTAACGGTGGAGAAAAAAATAGTGATTATCAAGCATTATTAAATGATTTAGAAAATTATAAAAATATAATAACATGTGATTTATCAATTGATATATTATTTGAATATTTAAAAGATAGATCTTTATCTAAAGCTGGTTCAAATGATAATTATTTCTTAAATGGTATAACATTTGCAAACTTTGATTATAATGCTTTAATAGAAGCTAAATATATTTTCTTAATTGGATGTGATAATAATTCATATAATACTAATTTAACTTTAAGTGAACTTGATATACGAGATCACGAGGTATTAAAAGAAAACTATAAAACAACTTTTGAAAATGCATTTATTCTTCAAGCAAGCCTTGCTAAAAATAATGTATTTATAAGTTATGTTAGTGAAGACTTAAAAACAGAAGAAGAAATATATCCTTCTAATTTAATTGATAATATTATTAAAGAAAAAGAAAAACTAGATACTTTAAAAGAATATAAAAATAAATATAAAGATGAATTAGATAAATATGAAGATATACCTTTAGATGAAACTAGAAGTAATAGTAAATTATTTACTAAAAGAGAAGAAATTAATAAGAAATATTATAATGATCTTAAAGGAAATATTAATAACATTAGTATTAATCAAGAAATTAATAATAATACAAATAATATTAATAGTTCAAGTAATGGGAAAGCTATAGAAGTTAAACTAAATGAAATAAGAGATTTCTTAAATGAACCTTATTCTTTTTGGATGAATAAATTATTTGATAAAGAAAATGAAGTAGATAACATATTAAATGATAAATTTGAATCATTTGATATTGATAGCCTTATCTCTTATAACATTGTTAAAGATTTAACAATAAATAAGTTAAAAGGTGAAGATGATGATAAGATAAAACAAAAGTATATTCTTCAAAATAAATTACCAATGATTAAGGATGAATTTACAAATAAAAGTTTTGAAAATTCTTTAAAAACTAGTGATACTTTATACGAAAGTAAAAAAGATTATAAAATTAAATTATTTGATAATATTCAAGTTGATAATTATTTAATAAAATTTTCTAATGAAATTTTAATTAATGAAAATAGCAATCCAATTCATTTATCTTTAATAAAAGCTAATGATAATAAATTTAAGAATTTTATAGAGTTATATTTATATGCTTTAGTATATGTATGTCAAAGTGATAAAAAAGAATGCACTATTCATTTAGATACAGGTTATAAAAAAGCAGCCTTTAATGAAGTTACAATAACATGCGAAGTTGCAAAAAAACGATTAATTAATATCATTAATAAAATGTTTGAAAGTGTTAAAAACTTAAAATTCTTTAATTATAATAAAGCTAATGATAATAAACCTAATCCGTTTGATTATTCCAAGTATTCAAACCTCGAAAGTTTAACGAAAAATGATGGTCCTTGGGGATATTTCAATTTTAAAGATTTAGTAAATAAATATAACATAAATGGACTTACTTATGAAAAATTAGACTTTGAAGATGCAAAAAATGAATGTGAGAAAGTAATTTATGAGTATTCAAAGTTCTTTGATGAAAATATAAGTGGAGATAAGGTAGGAGAATAATATGAATGAGAATAATATGAATGAATTTAATATAGATAATTTTGAATTAAATAAAAATTATGTTATTGAAGCTTCTGCTGGTACAGGTAAAACTTATAATATTATTGAAATAGTAAGTAAATTATTAAAAAATAATATTCCTTTAAATAGGATATTAATAGTTACATATACTGATAAAGCTTGTAGTGAATTAAGAAATAGAATAAAAGAAAAATTAATAAAAATAAATTCTGAAGAAAAAATTAATAATGCAGAAATTTATACTATCCATTCTTTTTGTAAAACTATTATGGATGAATTTCCTATAAGTGGTAACTTTAATTCTAATATGATTATGATAGATGACTCTAAATTGAAAGAATTTGCGAATGATTATATTAGAAAAAGTGATGAATGTTTAAAGCTAATTGAAAATAATGAAAATAGTGATAAAGATTTACAAGATATGTTCATTAATTTTACTAAAAGATATTATTTAGATAGAGATTTTAAAGAAAATGCTGATGTAGTTTCATATGTAGTGCCAATTAGTCAAAATGAAATTGATGAATATTTATTTTTAAAGAACGCTAAAGATATTAATGAAGTGTTTTCAAATGAAAAGTATGCTTGTTTAGAAGAATGTTTAAATAGTCTAAATAATAAGCTTTCAAACACTGTTAAGAGTAATCAAAAATCATTAATAAATATAATAAACAGGATTAATAATTTTAATGATGGGTTTAAAACTAGTGCTAGTAAATTTGATTCTGATTATAAAAAAGTGTGGGACTTTTTAGAAGAAATTAATAAATGGTTTGCTAAGGTTGATGAAACTTTTAAAAATATTTCAATCTTAAATATTAAATTATTACAAGACTTTTACATTAGTTGGATAAAATATAAAGAAGATAATAAGTTAATAGATTTTAGTGATATGATTCGTTCAATGCATGAAGAATGTATGAATAATAATGAATTCTTAGAACAACTTAAATCAAAATATAAATATGTAATTATTGATGAATTCCAAGATACTAATCAATTACAATATGATATATTTAAGAAAATATTCCTTTGTGATAATCATTACATGATTGTTGTTGGAGATCCTAAACAATCTATTTATTCATTCCAAGGTACTGATTTAAATGTTTATAATAAAGCTAAAAAAGAAATAATTGATAATAAAGGTATATTTGCATCTTTAAATAAGAATTATAGAACATCTTCTAAACTTGTAGATGGTGTAAATGAATTAATAGGATCTTTTAAAGATGAAAATTCTACTAATACATTTAATTCTTTTAATGATTTTATAGGAAGCACTTCAGTTAACTATGAAAAAGATAAAAAAGAATTTAAAACTTATATTAATGATGAAGAAATAAATCAACCAATATGGATTGCAACAGATAAGGGTGATGATAATAACATTATAGAAATAGATGAAGATAAATACTCTGATATTATTGTTTCAAAAATAGTAGAATTATGTTCATTAGATGAATCAGGTAAGACTAAATTACAAGTTGAAGAAAAAACTGAAGAAAAAGAAAATAATAAAAGAAATGTTTCTTTTAAAGATTTTTGTATCTTATGCAGTAAAAGATCAGAATTAGAAAAAATAATTTATAAGCTTAAAAAATATGGAATTCCATATTTACAATATAAAGATAGTAAACTATTTAAAGGAAGAGAATGCGCACATTTTAAAGCTATTTTAGAATCAATACTTGTTAGTGATTTTACTGGAGAAAATAGAAAGATATATAATAAAGCATTATATACTGATTTCTTTGGACTTGATTTAGCTAAGATTTCTTCTTCTTATTCATCAAGAGATGATACAGATGAAATGAAGAAATTAATTAAATGGAGAAAGATTGCTTCTAAATATGATTGGGCTGAATTAATTGATGCATTATTAAATGATTCTAATTTAAGAAGAAATAATAGTGGATCTAGTAAAATGCAAAGTTTATTTAATTATATTCAAATAGGTCAATATATCTTAAATAGTTTAACTAACGTTAACAATTTAGATAAAGTTTTAAAAAGATTAAATAATTTAAGTAAATCAAATTCTTCAGATGATGAAGAAGATAATGTTGCACTTGTTGAACGTGCTACTGATTTTGATGCAGTAAAAATTATGACTATGCATTCATCTAAAGGTCTTGAATTTCCTATTGTAATATCTGCTGGAGGATTAAATGATTTATTAAAAAATAATAAAGTAAGAGCATATATTCATCATGATAATGATAAACCTATTTTAACATTAGGAAGATATTCTTCTGATGAAGAAATTGAAGAGCAGAAACGATTATTTTATGTTGCCTATACTAGAGCTAAATACTTATTAATTGCTCCTTTATATAAAGTTAAAAAATCATTTAAATTTATAAATGAATCTTTAAAGAAAATGATTGATAATAAAAGTAACTATATAAATATAATTAATCCAACTACAATTGATGATTTAAAAGATAAAGTCTCTAAGATATTATCATATGAAAAAGATATAACAAGTAGTTCTAATGAATATAATAATGATAATGAGAAAGAAAAATTAATTAGTTCTAAATCAAGTCAATTAACTCATAAACATTCATATTCATCATTAACTCATTCAAATTCATCTTCAATTCAAACTATAAATGAAGATATAAATGAAGATTTAGATGATGAAGAAATAGTAAATGATTTAGGATATAACGATAAAGAAGGATTAATTGATTTAAATAATGAATTAAGTAAATATGACTTAAACTTTAAAGAAATTAAACTAATATATGATTCTAATAGTAACCCTATTAAATTATCAGATAATTTCCCTAGAGGTAATAGAATAGGTACTATATTACATGAGGTGTTAGAAAAAGTTGATTTTAAAGATTATTCCACTATAGATGATTTAATTAAAGAATGCTTTAAACATGAAGGATTGACTTTAAAAGATGAATGGATTAATGATGTTAAAAATATAGTAAATAATGTTTTAAAAGCAAATCTAAAAGAATTAAAAGGATCAAATGAAACTTCTAATACTTTCTCATTAAATGATTTAGATAAGAATGCAAGACAATGTGAAATAGAATTTAACTTTAATTTTAAAGAAAATACTATTAAAGATTATTGTAATGGATTTATTGATTTAATATTCCAAAGAGGAGAATATTATTCAATACTTGATTGGAAATCTGATAGTTTAAATGAAGAAGAAAATTTTACTTCATATTCTAATTATGATTCTTTAAGTAAACATACCGCAAAACATTACGCTATTCAAAGAGTTTTATATTCATATACATTAATTAAATATTTAAATGTTATCTTTAAAGATAAAACTTTAGAAGAAACATTTAATAAGCATTTTGGTGGTATTTATTATGTATATCTTAAAGGATGTAATGAAGGCACATTTAATGGAATTTATTGTCAAACTTGGGAAAGTTTCTCTCAATTAGAAAATGCTTATAATAAAATAGTTAAAGAAAAAGTTGAAAAGGAGATTTATAATGGATAATAAAGAATTTAATAATTTACTTGTTAAATATAATCTATTAAGTTTAAGTTCAACAAAAATGGTTGAATTCTTAGATAGTACATACTCTATTAATAATAATGATGTATTAAATCTAATATCAATTATTTTCTCTTTTAGTTACTTAGGACATTGTTATACTCCTTTAAATAATTTAAAAGATAAATATAAAATTATTTTAGATTGTAAAGAAATTCAAGAAAATGAATTAAATGATGAATCTATTAGTAAAGATTTTGATAATTTAAAAGAATCTTTAAATTCAATAAAAGATTCAATTGAAAGTTTTAAGACATATTCAGAAATATTAGGAGATGATAAATTATTTATAATTGATCCTAATGATTCAAATATAGTATTTATTAATAAATATTATTATGCATCAATTGGTATAAAAGAATCATTTAAAAGAATATTTTCTAATAATAATTTTGAAAGTTCTTCATATGACAATTCATTTATTAATTTAAAATTAAAAAATGAACAAGAAGACGCTATTAAAAAAGGTTTAAGTCAAAATTTACTTATAACTGGAGGTCCTGGTACAGGTAAAACTTCTACAATAGTATTTTTATTACTTAATTTATTAAAAGATAAAACTAAAAATGAATTAGATAAATATGAAATACATTTAACTGCTCCATCTGGAAAGGCTGCAGTAAGAATGAGTGAAAGTATTAAATCAAGTTTAAATGGAATTAATAAAGATAATAATAAATCAATAATTGATGAAGACTTTAAAGAAAATCATAAAGATTTAATTAAAAAATTAGAATCATTAAATGGATTAACTATTGATAAACTATTAGGATATACACAAAATGGTTATAGATATAATAGTAATAGATTAATTTCTTCTAATAATAAAAAAAATATATTTATCATAGATGAAGCTTCTATGATAGATATATTAAAGTTTAATTCATTATTAAATGCAATTCCTGAAAGTTCAAGAGTATTTATATTAGGAGATAAAGATCAATTACCATCTGTTCAAAATGGTGCGGTATTTAATGATTTATTAAAATCAAAATGTAAGGTTGAATTAGTAGAATCTAATAGATTTAAAAGAGATACTGATGTTTATAAGTTATCAAGATATATTAATTGTAATATTGATAATTATGATTTTGATTTTAATAAAATTGATGAGTTTAAAATAGAAGATTTAAATAATTGTGAAGTTAGATTCTTTGATGATACTAATTGTACAAAAGATGATATAAATAAAGTTGTTAAAGTTTGGTATGAAAAATATATTAAATCTATTAATGAATCTGAAAAAGAATTAGTATTAAAAGATGATAAACTTGATATAAATAAATTAAATAAATTAAATAGTTATATAACAAAATCTAAAATACTTTCTATAAATAATAATGGATCTCGTGGAGTTAATAGAATTAATAAATATATTAAAGAAGAATTGTTTAAAGAAAAGAAAAACGATTATTTTCATGGACAAATGTTAATGATTACTCAAAATATTGATTCACTTGATTTAAAAAATGGAGATAATGGTATTTGTGTTAAGTTAAATAATAGTTATTATTTTATGATTAATAAATCATATGATAACATCATAGAAGGATATCAAGAAATTGGAATATTTAAATTAAATGGTTTTGTATTCTATCCTATTAGTTTAATTAAAAAAGAATACATTACTATGGCTTACGCAATAACTATTCATAAGTCTCAAGGATCTGAATATGATAATGTTTTAATTATTTTACCTGAAAGTTCAAATAATAAATTATTAACTAGACAAATTGTTTATACAGCCATTACAAGAACTAAAAATAGCTGTTATATCGTTTCAAATGAGGATACATTAAATAGTGCAAAAAATAATTTAGAAGAAAGATTAACTAAAATATTTTAATTAAAATTTAATATAAGATTTATAGGAGTTACACATGGAAAAAGAAGAAGAACTTAAAAAAATAGTATTAAATTATTTAGAAAATAATTATGATGAAAATTTAAATAAGAAAATAATGTATTATGATTTACAGATAAATATTAAAGATGAAAGAAAGATTGCAAACAAGATTTATGATGAATATGTTTCTGCAAAATTAAATTATACAAATGAAAGTCATTTTATTACTAAAATTTCAAAAACACTTGAAAAACTTATAAATGATTATAATTTAGATTTTGATCTAGATAATAATATTGTTTTATTAACTAAAAGAAATTCTAAAATAATTGAAAACATTATTGAAAATGATGATAATTATTTTCCTTTTTCTTATACTTTATACAAATATTTTATTGAAAAATATGGAATTGAAGGCTTTAAAAGAAATGAAGGTAAGTCTTTATATGCATTAATCAGAGAAATTGATAGAGATAACAGTACTAATGTATGGAGATATAAAAATCACAGAGATGCTTTTAACAAATGTATAGCTTATATAGTTAATCCTAAAAATCAATTTTTTGAAAAATTAGAAAAAGGAGATTCTGCATTACCTGATATAATTGTAAATGAATGTGGTAGTGAACTTAAAAGCTTATCAAGTAAAATTTGTAAATATTTAGCTGAATGGATGTATCCTTCTTCAGATAAATATTATATAAATGATAAATTTGTAAGACACGTATTACTATTTTACTTAGATCTTTATAAAGTAGATAAAGAAGTTAATGGCAAAGAAATTGATTCATCATCAAAAGTTGATAATTTAAGTTATAGTAAATTATTTATTTTGTTAGAGAAATTAAATGAGGAATCCGCAAGAAAACATAAACAAGAGAAACTTTCTAAAAGTTGCTTAGATCATATTTTATGGTATTGTTATAAGTCTTTTATTGCTTAAAATAATAACTGGTAATTATAAATTATTTATTAAAATAACATTATTTGTAAGCATATATATAAGATATTAAAAAAATATAAATACATAATGAATAACTTCGTGTTATTGATTATGTATTTAAATGAAAATATAATATAAATAAATTTAATTAATGAGAGGTGAATAATATGAATCTTTTAAATGATAATAAATTAAATATAGAAAAATTATCTAATACGTTAGTAATAGGTTCTGTTAGTTCTGGAAAATCTGTTTTTACATGTAAATTAATAGATTATTGCATTAAAAATAATTATAAAATTGCTTTAGCTGATCCTAAACAAGTTGAATATTTTAAATATTCTAATTATGAAAATTTAGTTAGTGAAATCGCAAATAATTCGCAAAAAATGGATAATTTAGGTGAATTTATATCTAAATATGATTCAAAAGAAAAATTATATTTATTTATCGATGAATACCTAGAAGTAATAATACAATCTAAAAAATTAGTTAAAGCTATAAATACTAAAAAAGACAATATAATAGTAATTGCGTGTTTACAAAATCCTAATAAGGTAGATAAAATAGATTTAACTATATTTAATTATGAAGTTGTATTGAGATTAGAAAATAAACTTGAAGGAATATTAGAAACAAATTTTGATACTAAAAATTTTGAAATTGGTGAATTTATTATTAAAGATTTAAATTCAAAAGATGAATCTAATAAAATAAATAATTTAGAAATTAAATAATAATAAGAGTGTTGAATTTAAATTCAACACTTTTTATTTTAAAAACATTTTAAAAAACATAAATATTGATTTATTAATGAAGAAAAGTTGAAAATATTATTTTTTCTAAACTCAAAATGCTTAATCTTCTTCATTGTATATAGTTTTATTTGTAATTTTTATAATTTGATAATGATGCATTGATCTATTT
>CAVCSZ010000026.1:0-11856 GCA_963605025.1 bacterium
ACAAAATATGATGCTGCTGTTAGTAAAGCTAAAGAAGAAGCTAAAACAACTTTAGAAGCATTATTAGGTGATGTTGTTACTGCTGCTAGTACAAGAACAGAAGGTACAGGTAGTGATGCTAAACCTGTTAATAACTACAATAAAGAAGCAGATAAGACAGCTGCTGAAGCTGAAATTGATGCATGTGCTACAATTGAAGATATTGCTAAATTAATTTCAAAAACTAAAGCTACAGCTTATGTTAAAGATACAGCTACTAAGAAAACTCCAACTATTGATAATTGGTTAGTTTTAAAGAAATTAGGATATACTGCTTTAAATAGTGCTTTAACTACTGCTAATACTAATTTTGGTACTGATGTTTTAGCTAAATTAAAAACATTAGAAATTAAAGATAATCCAACAGATATCTTCAAAGAATATATTGCTAAATTAGAAGCTGCTGCAGAAGGAAGCTTTACATATGTTGCTAGTGATAGTGATATTGCTTCAACTGCTACTCAAGGTTATTCTACATTAGCTAATGAAGGTGTTAAAAAATTATTAGGATTAGAAAAAGAAGTTATTAAGGAAGTTGTTGATGTTGTTTACCAAGATTGGTATAAATTAATCGAAGGATTTGCTGCATCATCATATAATCCAAAAGCTGATACTATTTCAGGTTTAAAAACTGGTTTAGCAAATGCTGTTAGTAACTATGCTGCAAATAATAAATCATTAAGTGAAGTTTTACTTGGTGATGGTACAGGTCATACAAGTTTAGATTCATATATTGAACAATATGTATTTGGTGATAAAGATTCTTCTGTATTAGCTGTTTTAGACTTCCAAAGCTATTGTAGAGATGAAGCTTGGAAAGAAGCACTCTCTGTATTAGAAGAAGCATATAAGAATGCTGATGCTGGATATACAGATACATTATATCAAAAAGCTATTGCTGGTACTAAAGATGCAAATGGTTATACTAAAGTAAATAAATTCTTAGGTAAAGTTGATACTAGTGCTACTAGTGATGATTTAGAAAATCCAGTATTTGGTTCATATTCTCAAGATAACACTACTAAAGTTTATAGTGGTACATTAGCTAATGCAGCAGTTACAGGTGTTACTACTTCTTTAATTGCTAGTGCAGATAATATTACTGCTGTTACTGGTACATTATCATATTCTACAAAAGATTGGTATGATCAAGTTGTAGCTATTAAAGAAAATGCTGGTTCTGAAGGTTGGAATAAATCTGCTATTGATGCATTTGCTGAAGCACATAAAGGTGATTTCAAATTAATTTATGAAGCTGCAAATACTTTATTCGATACAACATTAAATACTGCAGTTGGAGTTCTTTCTAATTTAGGTTTAAAATATGTTTCTAGTGATTCTTTAAGTGATTTCTTAAAAGATACTAAAACATGGAGTGCTAAATTAGAAGCTGCTCAAAAAGCATTTGCTAATAAATCAAGTTTAGCTGCATTAGATGGTGCTTTATATGAATTCGTTAAAGGATTAAAATATGATAGTACACAATCAAGTGCTAGTGATAAATACACAAATACTGCTCTTGATAATCCAAGTACTGCAAGTAAAGATACTAAATGGGTTACATATTTAAGTACAGGTGAATCATTAAATACAACAGATTCTGTATTTGGTAAAGAAATTGCTAATATGGTTAAAGCTGTATTAGGTGGTGCTAGTGTTGCTAGTGCAACAAGTAATTTAGCTGATTTATATGATCAAGATATCGCTAGCTACTATGCAAGAGTTTTATCAACATTAGTTGATATGAAAAATACTACTAATGGTGAAGTCATTGGTGATGCTACTAAATCTGCTCAAATTACAGCAATCTGGGATTTATTAACATTCTCAGGTGATACATTAACTGTTTATGTTAATAATAGTGCATTAGAAAGTGTTACTTCTGTATCAGTATCTGAAACTGAAGATTGTGATACTAAAGTTACATTCTCTAAGAAAGCTATGGGAGATATCTCAGTTACTAGTGGTTCAACAACTACTACAACTTATGGTATTGATTCATGGGCTAAATTAATGAGTAAACTTGTTCAAGCTGTTGCTTCTAAAGGTGAATAATAGTTTATAAATTAATTAAACATAATTTTTAACTTAATAAAAAAGATCAAGATATTAATCTTGATCTTTTTTTATACTTATTTAATTATTAATAAGTGAATAAACTCTTATTAATAATGTATTTAATCTAATAATTACTTTACTTATTAAAAAAGAAATAGAATTATCTAATAATGAATTAATTATTTTAAATTCTATGAAGAATAAACAAGTATATACTAGATCAGAACTAGAAAAAGTAACAGGATTAAATAAATATAAATTATTAAGAATAATTAATTCATTAATTAATAAAGGAATTATTATTAAAAAAGGTAACGCTATAAATACTTATTATTTTAAAAGTGATTATTAATAATTTTTATATTAATTGATATTTTTTAATCGTTGTAACATTATTTGCAACGATATAGGTATCGTTGCAATAATTGATGCAACGATTAATAAATTAGGTACTAATAGTATTTAAAAGATTAATTAAATATTTAGATAATATAAATAGGTATTATAATTTAATTAAAGTAGTAATGATTACATATTTATTAATATACCTTAAAGGGTATAATAATAAGAAACATAATTTAAGAAAAGATGATTTTATTAAATTTGGTATTTCTATAGGTTTAAATGAAAGATCAATGAATAAAATGATTACATATCTTATTAGTTTTAAAGATAAATTTATTAATGAAGTTGAAACTTCATTAATAAATGATGAATTAAAAGAAAGATTAATTTCTATAATTAAAAGTAGAATAGATCTTTTAAAATAAAAATAAGATTTAATATTATTCTTTTATTTATTTTATTGATTTATTAGCAATAATATTAAATTCTTGATAAGTTAAAAAAATAAATATATAATTTAGTAAATCATAAATTACTTAATCATAATTTACTAAATTGGAGATAAACCTAATGAAATTTATTGGAAGAGAAGAAGAAATAAAAACAATTGATGATATGCTTAAAAGAGAAGGTTATCAAGGATGTCTTATTTATGGAAGAAGACGTATGGGTAAAACTGAACTTATTAAGCATTGTGTTTTAAATAAGAACATTCCTGTTATAATTTATCAATGTAAAGAATCAAGTGAACAAGATAACCTTAATCAGTTAACTAAATTAATAAAAGAAGTTCTTAATATAAATTATCTTTCTTTTGAATCTTTTATGGATGCTTTAAATTATTTATTTGATTATTCTAAAAATAATGAAATCTATCTTGTATTAGATGAATATCCATATATTAGAGATGAAATTAATGGATGTGATTCAAAACTTCAAAAAATTATTGATGATCATTCAATGGATAGTAATATTAAATTCTTTATTCTAGGTAGTTCTATTTCTACTATGGAAGAAATAAAAAGTTATGATAATCCTTTATATATGAGATTTTCTAATTCTATATTATTAAAACAAATGAATTATTATGATTCATCATTGTTTTATCCAACTTTTTCATTAGAAGATAAAGTTAAATTATATGCTGCATTTGGAGGAGTTCCTTATTACAATATTCAGATTGATAAGAATCAATCTGTTAAAGAAAATATTATTAGAATAATAAGTGGACATTTTTCAGGACTTAAAGATTTTATTGAAATATATTTAAAAAGTGAGTTAAGAAAAATTAATAACGCTAATGCTGTTTTTGAAGCTATTGCGTTAGGTGCATTCCATTTTTCAGATATTCTTTCAAAATCTCATATTGAAAGTAGTGCAAATCTATCTAATATTATTCAAAAACTTATTCAAATGGATTTAATTGAATATGTAGCACCAATTAATGATAAGAATAACAAACATAAAAGTGGTTACAGAATAAGTGATTATTGTGTAAAGTTTTATTATAATTTTATTTATAGAAATGAATCAGCACATAATATCTTAGATGATTCAACATTTTATGATAATTTTATTAAAGAAGAATTTGAAAGATATATAGTTCCTTCATCTTTTGAATCAATAGCAAAACAATATTTAATAAAAGAAAATAGAAAAGGGAATCTTTCTCCATTACTTTTAGATATTGGTACATATTGGTATGATAACCCTAAAGAAAAGAAAAATGGACAGTTTGATGTAGTAGGTAAATGTAAAGAAGGATTCATATTTTATGAATGTAAATTTATGAATTCTAAAATAACAGATAAAATTATTGAAGAAGAAATAAAAGAGATATCTAAAACTAATCTTAAATTAGTAAGATTAGGTTTCTTTTCTAAATCTGGTTTTGATATTAATAATAAAAATAATAATTCATATATTTTATATACTTTAGAAGATTTATATCATTAATATAAAATAAGTATTATAAATCATTTGTAATTAAAGATAATTTATCTTTAATGTATTATTGATATAGAAACAAGAAGTACTATAAACATAGATTTATTACTTTAGTAAATTATATCGGAACTTATTTAAATTTATATTTTAAATAGATTTATAAAAGTATTATAAAGTTATTTAAGATGATAAAAAGTTGCTCTTCCACTTCCTTCTTTTTTAATAATGTTTCTTTCACATAGAATCTTAAGTGATTGTTCAATAGATCCTCTTCCTATTTTAGGACAAAGTTCCATAATATCACTTTTAGTGAATTTTCCTAGTTTTGATTTAATAGCTTTCTCTACCATCTCTAATGCAGATTGCTTATGACCTACAATATCTATTCTTTCTTCAAAATCTCTATAAGCCGCTAATATTGTACCTAAAAGATATTTAATAAAAGGAGTGTCATCATGAGTAGATTCTATCCAATCTTGAGATGATTGCTTTAAGGCATCATAATATTCAGACTTTGTGATTTGTATTTTCTTTTCAAGAGAAATGTATTTACCAATAACATATCCACTTCTATATAGTAGCAATGTAGTTAATAATCTGGACATTCTTCCATTACCATCATTAAAAGGATGAATACAAAGAAAGTCATGAATAAATACAGGAATAACAATTAATGGATCAATATTATATTTATTTATTGCTTTATCATATTCTTCACAGATAGTTTTGATTGCTTGAGGTGTTTCATAAGGTTCTAAAGGTTTAAAAAGAACAACTTTTTTTTCGTCTAGGTAAATTGCATCTATTTCATTAGGAGTGTCTTTAAATTTTCCTCCAAAACTTACATCTAAGAATTGATACATTTCTTTATGTAATTGAAGAATAGTATTTGATTTAAGAGGAATATATTCAAAACTTTCATGAATCATATTAAGAGCGTAACGATACCCTTGAATTTCTTTTTCACTTCTATTTCTAGGGGTTGTTTTATCACTCATTAATTCTTTAAGTCTCTGATTAGTTGTAATGATTCCTTCAATTTCATTTGATGCTTCTGTGCTTTGAACTTTTGAAATTTCAATAAGCTTATCTAAATTATCTTTATTTTGATTTAAAAAAAGATTTTGTCTTCCTTTGAACTCATGGATAAGACCAATATAATTAATAATTTCTTTGTCATAATTTCTTTCAGCGAGTTTTGAATAATCGAATACTTTACTCATAAAATACACCTCTTTTCTTATTTATCACCAAAATAATAACACATTTTTGGTGATAAATTAAGTTAATTGGTGAAAAGTTATAATTTTATATTACAATAAACTTATAGATATCTATTCTTTATAATCAAAAGATAATAGGATATTTTTTCTTTTAGCGAAGTTTTACTTAGATTTTCAAAAGTAAGTATTGTAAATCATTTGTAATTAAAGGTAATACAACTAAAGGATTTAATCATATTAAAAAGCATATGAGTAACTTTATTAATTTGTTTATTAGGATTAATTAATTTATTATTACTATGACACTTTTTATATTTATTATAATTACATTTTAATAAATAGGTGTAAAAATTTCTTTAAGTTTTTGATTCCTTTTTAATAAATCATTGTCTACTTTTAGGTTACCACTTCAAAAGGTGCAATTAATGAAGTTAAAAATATACTAAAAAGGTGTAATTAATGAATTTTTTTATTGATTAAAAGGTGTAATTAATGTATTATATGATTAGGATAATAAACTATGTATAGAAAATATATAAATGATTTAAAAAAATGGCTTTATAGCAAAAATAGGAAGCCTCTTATTGTATGGGGTGCTAGACAAGTAGGAAAATCATATTTAATTAAAAATATATTTGCAGAAACTTATTTTAAAGATAAATATATTTATGTAGATTGTAGAGCAGATCATGACTTTGTTGAATATTGTAAAACACATGTAAATGTTTTTGAAATAATAAATTATTTATCATTAGATAGAGGAATTAAAATTGATTCAAATATATTATTAATATTTGATGAAGCGCAAGAATGTCTTCCCATAGTGACTTTAATGAAATATTTTTGTCAGGATTTTAAAAATATACCAGTAATAGTAACAGGTTCTATGGTGAGAATAAAGATTAAAAGAGAAAACGTCCATAGAGGAAATTTTGAAAATGATAAATTTCTATTTCCAGTTGGCAAAATAAATCAGTTAACGGTTTATCCGCTAGATTTTGGAGAATATTTATATAATGCAAATAAAGTTCTTTTTGACGAGTTAAAAGATTTATATTCTAAGAAAAGTAAAGTTGATGAATTAGTGCATTATAAAGCTTTAGAGTATTTTTACGATTATTTAATGTTAGGAGGAATGCCAGAGGTTGTTAATGAATACTTAAGTAGTAAATCATATCAATCTGCTATAGAAATATTAGTTGATTTATATGATAATTATTTAGGAGATATGGAACTATATCAAGCAAGTCCTGAATCAATAGTAAGATCAAAAAAAATATTTGAAAATATATTTAGTCAACTTAATAAAGAAACTAAAAATTTTAAAACGTCATTAATAGAAAAGAATTTAAAAAATAGAGATTTAATAATTCCTATTGATTGGTTATCATTAGCATTTATTGTTTATAAATCTTCTCTTGTAAAAGAAAATGTAACAATTCCGTTAATAGGTTCTAATGAATCTTTATATAGATTGTATCTATCTGATATGGGTTTATTTACATATCAAAGTAATGTTAATCCTAAAAATTTTTTATCTACTGATGGAAGAAATACACTTAGTGGAATATTCTTTGAAAATTATGTAGCAATAGAATTAATCAATTATGGGTATAAGTTATTTTATTGGAAAGGAAAAGGCAATTCTGAATTTGAATTTATAATTGAGAGTGAATCACATATTATTCCTATTGATGTGAAAAAAAATAAAGGGAGATTAAATTCACTTGATAAGTTTTGCGAGCACAATAAATTAAATTATGCAGTTAAAATTTCTAAGAACAATTATGGATATGATAATGAAAACAAGATTTTAACAATACCTTTTTATTTTCTTCCTTTTTTCTTAGATGAATTAAGAGAGAAAGAAAAACTCTATTAAAATATTTTTAATAAAAAATAATATTTTAAAATCTTGTTATATTAATTTTTTTTAATTAAGGCTTATAATAAGATTAAAATTTATTTGGTCATTTATTTGGTCAATTTTTTTATAATAGATTTATTAAATTGACCAAATAAATCTAATATTTCATTTAGATATTAATTTAATAAATAGTTAATAAATTGATATCTAAATATCTATTTGATAAAATTAATAATATGAAAAGAAAAATATATTGGTGTTTACAACAACTTAATAATATAGGAGGTACTGAAATGGTTACTCTCCAAATAATTAGAATGTTACATTCTAATTATGAAATACATTTAATACCATTTGATAAAGTTAATAAAGATAAGATCTTATATGATATACCAAGTGATGTAATCATAGAAGATATTGATTTTCCTAAAGAAATATCTCAATTTGATTTTCATTTCTATAAATACTGGAATAATAAGAAATATTTTAAAGCTATTAAATTAATCTTTAAATATATTGATACTTATTTCTTTAAAAGATTTAAATATCGTAAAGAATTAGAAAAAATATCATCTAAAGATGATATTTTGATATTTCCTAGTAATGAATTAATGGTTTTTGCGCCTTCTAAAAGATATAAGATACAACATTTTCATTTTAATTCTAAATTATATTTTAATTTTAATTCTCGTATGTTAAGAATGATATCTAAGAAACCTAATCATATAATTTTCTTAAGTGAATCTACTAAAGAAAGAGTAAATAAAAAGAATAAATTTAATTCTACTATTATTCCTAATCCTTCTAGATATTTAAGAAAAGAAAATTATGAATATCATAATAATACTTTAATTACTGCATGTAGATTAGAAGCTCAAAAAAATCCTATGATGCTAGTAAAGATTGCTAAAGAATTAAAAGATTTAAATTTTAATTATACATTTAATATCTATGGAAGTGGTACTTATGAAAAAGAAATGAATGATTATATTAATAAATATAATTTAAATAATGTACATATTATTAAAGGTATTACTTCATTAGAACCTTGTTATTTAGAAAGTGATTTATATGTTATTACTTCTTTATTTGAAGGATTTCCTCTTTCTGTTATAGAAGCTAATTCATTATCATTACCTGTTATTTGGAAAGAGATGGGTGATCCTACTTCTAGTTGTGTTAAAGAAGATGTTAATGGTTATGTTATTGATTCTGATAACCCTAAAGATTTTGCGTTAAAAATCATAGAAACATTATCTAATCAAGAAAAATTAAGAAAATTAAAAGAATCTACTTATCTTTTAGCAAGTAAATATGAAGAAAATAACATTAAAGAAATTTGGTTAAATTTCTTTAATGAAAGATTTAATGAAGTAAGTAAATAAATTTAAAAATTCATTTTAAAAAGATTGATTTCTATATATTAAATGAAATCAATCTTTTTATTTTAGTTTACTTTTCTAAATGAAATTAATGTTTATAAATAAAATTAAATATATTTTAATAAATAATGATATAATTTATAAAAGGAATATTTATTATGAAATTTAAAAAATTATTATCATTAAGTTCTTTAAGTTTATTATTAACTGGATGTAACTTAAATTATGAATGTAAATTAGAAAATTTATCTATTAGTAAGAATACTAAATTTGGATCATGTATGGTAGATACTAATACTGATATACTTTATCATGCAGGAATTAAATTAGGAGATAGTTTAAATGTTAAATTTTCTAATGGATATGAATTATTAGATGTTCCTTATTTTAGTGGTTATTATGTTAAAAATAATAAACCAGTAGTAGTAAGTTATCCTAGTGATCCTTATCTTACTATTACTTATAATAATGTAGGTATATGGGACAGTGCTAAACTTAATGAAGAAGATACTGTTAGTATTTATTTAAATGAAGGAAAGAAATATTTAGTAACTGAGAATGCTTTATCTCAAAATTATTCATTAGAAAGAAAAGATTATTCTAGTGATGAAGAATTTTCTAATTTTAGAAATGTTAAAGTAGGTAATATTAAGAATAATATTTTATATCGTGGAGCATCTAGTTTAGATAATTCTAGAAAAAGAGCTAAAACTACTGATAATTTATTAAAGAAATATAACATTAATACAATAATTGATTTAGCAGATTCTTCTTTAGAAATAGAAAATTATTTATTAGATAATAATTTTAATAGTGAATACACTAAAAATATTATTGATAATAATAATTTAATACCTTTAAGTATGGGATCTGGATATTCTTTAAAAGAATATAAAACTTCTTTAGTAGAAGGTTTAAGATTTTTAATATCTAAAGATGGACCTTTCTATATTCATTGTATGGAAGGTAAAGATAGAACAGGATTTGTATTATTCTTACTAGGAGCATTATGTAATGCTAGTTATGATGAATTAGAAAATGATTATATGTTAACATATAAGAATTATTATAAGATTAATAAAGAGAATGATTTAGATAAGTATAATTCTATTAAAGAATTATATTTTGATTCTTTTATAGAAACATTATTAGGAAATGATTATGATTCTTCTTTTAAAGAAAAGAGTTATGTAGAATACGCTAAAGAATATTTAAAAGAAGGAAATATGAAAGAAGAAGAAATTAATGAATTAATTAATAAACTTACTAAATAATATTTAAAATCTTCGTTTTGTGTAAAAAATAACATTTTACGATTTCGTTTTGTGTATTTATTTACATTTTACGAAATTTATAGTAAAATAATTATAATATTATGCAAGAAAAAGATTTTAAAAGAAAAATATATAAAGAATTAATTAAATGGAATGAAGATAAAGATAAAGTTCCTTTAATTATTGATGGATTAAGACAAATTGGAAAAAGTTACATTGTTAATAAATTTGCACATGAATTTTATTCAAATGTAATTATTTATGATTTTAGACATAAAAGTGAATTAAGACATATTTTTGAAGGAAATTTAGATGTAGATACAATTATTGAAAAATCTTCTCCTTATTTTCCTAATGATAAATTTATTCCTTATGAAACTATAATTATCTTTGAAGAAATTGGAGATTGTCCTTTAGCAAGAACATCTTTTAAAAGTTTTGCACTTGATAAAAGATATGCATGTATTGCTACAGGATCATTATTAGGAGTTTTAAATTTTAGAAATAATAAAAAAATAGATATTCCTACTGGTTATGAAAAAATAATAAATATGACTTCAATGGATTTTGAAGAATTTTTATGGGCTAATGGAGTTAAAGAAGAAAACACTCAAATTTTAAAAACTTATATTAAAGAATTAAAAGAAATTCCTTCTTCTTTAGCTAATTTCTATAAAGAAATGCTTAAAAGATATGTAGTTGTTGGAGGAATGCCAGGATCTATTTTAAAATTTTTAAATACAAATAATTACATTGAATCAAGAGATTACTTAAAAGGATTAATTAATGATTATAGAAGTGATTTTGGAAGATTTATTGATGATTCTAACATAGAAAGAATTGATTATAATTTAAAAGTAAAATTGAATCAAATATTTGATTCAATTCCTTCTCAATTAGCACGTGAATGTGATAGTAAAAAATTTAAATATTCATTAATTAAAAAAGGTGGAAGAAGTGTAGAATTTGAAGATGTATTTGAACGGTTAACTAAGGCGGGATTAATTTTACGTTGTTATAATGTAAAAGCAATTGAAAAACCATTAAAAGCAAATAGTGATAAAAGTTATTTTAAAGCTTTTATATCTGATATAGGTTTATTAATGGCACTTTATCCTCTTGAAACTTCTCAAAGTTTTTTAAATGAAACATTAGATTCTAGAAAAGGTGCTATATATGAAAATTTATTAGCTACTATGATTAATAAATGTGATTTTGATTTATATTATTTTTCTAATGGTAAAGATCATTTAGAAATAGATTTTTTACTTGAAGATAAAGATGGAATAATATTATTAGAAGAAAAATCAGTAAACGGTAAAATGGCGGCATCTAAAAATGTAATGGAAGGTAAAAGTCCATATAAAGCTAAAAAATGTTATAAAATAATTAAAGAAAATATAGGAATAGGCTCATTTTTTACTAGTATTCCTCAATATGGAATATCCTTTCTATTAGAAGATATTAAAAATGAAATTAATAAAGGAATTGAATTAATACCTTTAAAATATCCTGAATTATAAATTAAAGAAATAATATTAAATATAAAATAAAAGAGGTGATAATATGGAAAGTAGTAATTTAAATAAATTAAGTGATGAATTAATTAAAGAAATTAATAATAGAAGTGATCTTTTTAAAACTATTAATATATTAACTCCTTCTAAAAAAGTATCTAATAAATTTAAAGAATATTATTTAAAGAATAATAAAGATAAAAT
>CAVCSZ010000027.1:0-7127 GCA_963605025.1 bacterium
TTTAATTTGTTTTTTATATTAAAAAATTAAAAATTAAACATTTATTTTATTAAGTATTTTCTTTGTAAATATTCAATTTTTTTGATAAAATCATATCATAGTTCTTAAAAGAACTATATTTTTTTAAATAGTTGTTAGTAGAAACTAACATATAAGGTAAATTAAATGGAAAAAGATTATAAACATTGGGAAAAAGAAAAGAAATTAATTCCAATAATGATTGCTATGTATTGTAAAGGTAATCATAAAAAAATAAGAAAAGAAAATGGACTTAATCGTAAAGAATTATGTCCTGAATGCGAAGCATTAAAAGAATACGCTCTTTTTAGACTTGAAAAATGTCCTTTTAAAAAGAATAAAGGTTTTTGTTCTTATTGTAAAATTCATTGTTATAAACCAGAATATAAAGAACAAATTAAAAATGTTATGAAATATTCAGGACCTAGAATGCTTTTTAATCATCCTATTTTTGCATGTTCACATGTAGTAGGTGTTATTAAACATAAAAAACAAGTTAAAAAAGAAAATAAGGAGAAGAAATAATGATTGATAAGGAGTTATTTCGTTTAGTAGGAAAAAATAAAAAATATATTTTTATTGCAGTTTTTTTACAAATTATAGGTTTAATAGCTAATATTGGTATTACCTCTAGTATATGTTATGCAATATATATTTTAGTTAATAAAATTGATTGGATGAATTATATCTATGCTGGAATTATAGCTTTATTATGTATTGTAATTAGATATATTTCTTCAAGATTAACAGGAGATATTAAAGATAAATTAGGTAGAGAAGTTAAAAAAGATTTAAGAGAAAGAGTTTATGAAAAAATAGTTAAACTTGGTGTTAGATCTACTGATGGAATGAGTATGGCAGGTTTAACTCAAGTATCAGTAGAAGGTGTTGAACAATTAGATCTTTATTATTCTAGTTATTTACCTCAATTTTTCTTTGCTATGTTAGCACCTATTATTTTATTTATTATTTGTGTATGGATTGACTGGAGAAGTTCATTACTTTTATTATGTTCTGTTCCTTTAATTCCTATTTCTATTATCGCAGTAAGTAAATACGCAAAAAAAATATTTGCAAAATATTGGGGTAAATATACATCAATGGGTGATAAATTTTTAGATAGTGTTCAAGGTTTAAAAGAATTAAAAATATTCAAAGCAGATAAAAGATGGCATAAATATATTAATGAATCTGCAGAAGATTTTAGAAAAATAACTATGAAAGTTTTAGTAATGCAACTTGCTAGTACTACTATTATGGATTTAGTTGCATATGGAGGTGCTGGATGTGGCATTGCTATTGCTTTATGTGGAACTTTTTATTGGGGATTAAATCCAATTGCAGCTTTATTTATGTGTTTAGTAGCTGTTGAATTCTTCTTACCTTTAAGAGCATTTGGTTCAGCATTTCATGTTGCAATGAATGGTGCTAGTGCAGGAAGAAAAATTATTTCTTTATTAAATAGTCCTGAACCTACTTGGGGAAATGATGATGTAAATGATTTTAATATAAATTTAAATAATGTTACTTTTTCTTATGATAAAAAGAGAGATGTATTAAAAAATATATCTATTTCTTTACCAAAAACTGGTTTTAGTGCGATTGTAGGAGAATCAGGTTGTGGAAAATCTACTATAATTAATATGATTATAGGAGCATATAGACCTACAAAAGGAACTATTACTATTGGAGATAAAAATATTGAAACATTATCAAGAGATAATTATTATAAACATATTTCTTTAGTAAGTTATAATACTTATATTTTTAATGAATCTATTAGAGATAATTTTAAAATGTCAAAAAATAATGTTACAGATGATGAAATCTATAAGAGTTTAGAATTAGTTAACTTAAAAGATTTTATTATTGAAAATGGTGGACTTGATAAAATTATTAATGAAGACGCTAATAATATTTCAGGTGGTCAAAAACAACGTTTAGCATTAGCAATTGCTTTAGTTAATAATAAAGATGTTTATTTATTTGATGAAGCTACAAGTAATATTGATGTAGAAAGTGAAACTATTATTATGAATAACATTAAAGAATTATCTAAAACTAAATCTGTAGTTGTTATTTCTCATAGACTTCAAAATGTTGTTTTAGCAGATAATATTTATTTTATGAATGAAGGTGAAGTTAAAGAAAGTGGAACTCATGAAGAATTAATGAAAGCTAAAAAACAATATGCTTTTTTATATGATACCCAAAAAGTATTAGAAGAAGGATATAAGGAGGTTAAACATGGAAAATAATAGAAAACCAATTAGAAGAAATGGACTTAAAATAATGGCTAGTTTAATCCTTTTATTAGGAAGTCTTTCTTATATCATGTTATTAGCAGTTTTAAATGGTAGTTTAGGTTTTGTTAGCGCTATGGGAGTTACTATTTTTGGTTCTTTTGGTGTAGCAAAAGCATTAGGAACTGATATTAAAATGTCTTATGAATTAATTATATGCTTAGTAGTATTATGTGGTGTTTTAAGAGGATTATTGAGATATTTTGAACAATATTCTAATCATTATATTGCTTTTAGATTATTAGCAGTTTTAAGAGATAAAGTATTTGGAGCATTAAGAATATTATGTCCTGCTAAATTGGAAAATAAACAAAAAGGAAGTATTATCGCTATGATTACTTCTGATATTGAAACATTAGAAGTATTTTATGCTCATACAATATCTCCTATTTGTATTGCAGTAATTGTTTCTTTAGGAACAATATTATTTGTAGGGTTTATTTCTAATTGGTATTTAGCATTAATTGCATTAGTGGCTTACTTATTTATAGGAATAATTGTTCCTTTAATTTCATCAAAAAGATTAAAAGAAAGTGGAGTTAAATATAGAAATGAATTCTCATCATTTTCTTCTTTTTTCTTAGATAGTATTAAAGGTATTAAAGATATAGTTTTAAATAATGCTGGAAAGAAAAGAGAAAAAGAAGTTAATAATAGATCAAATGAGATGTTAAAAGAAACTAAGAAAATGAAACATAATATAACAAGAACTTCTTCTTTTATTGAATTAACTGTATCAATATTTATTATTTTAACTTTAATTTTAGGTATTGTTTTAGTTAATTTTAATAAGTTAGATGTTGGTTATATGATTATAGGTGTTGTTACTATATTTTCATCATTTGGTCCTGTAATTGCTGTTGCATCTTTACCAGGAAATTTAACTCAAACTTTTGCAAGTGGAGATAGAGTTTTAAATCTTTTAAATGAAGAACCAGTAGTAAAAGAAATAACAAATCATAATAATTTCGAATATGAAAAACTTGAAGTTAATGATTTAAAATTTGGTTATGAAGAAAATAATTTAATATTAAAAGATATTAAAATGTACGCTCAAAAGGGTGAAATTATTGGAATTGTTGGAAATTCTGGATGTGGAAAATCTACATTTTTAAAATTATTATTAAGATTCTGGAATAAAAATAGTGGAGATATTAAATACAATGATATAGATATCGATGATATAAATACATCTTCTTTATTAGATAATGTAACGATGGTTTCTCAATCTACATATTTATTTGATGAAACAATTGAAGATAATTTAAAAATTGCTAAAGAAAATGCTACTCAAGAAGAGATTGAAGAAGCTTGTAAATTAGCTTCAATTCATGATTTTATTATTTCTTTACCTGATGGATATAAAACTAAAGTTGGTGCTTTAGGAGATAATTTATCTGCAGGAGAAAAACAAAGAATCGGATTAGCAAGAGCGTTTTTAAGAGGTAGTGAGTTAATTTTACTTGATGAACCTACTAGTAATGTTGATTCAATTAATGAAGGTATAATTTTAAAAGCTTTAAAAGATCAAAAAAGCAAAAAAAGTATTATTCTTGTTTCTCATAGAGAATCTACGATGGCAATAGCAGATAGAATATATAAAGTTGATAATGGGATAATGGAGGAAATTAAATAAAATGGAAAAAATAAAAAAGAATGAAGTCGAAGAAACTACAAATGAGTTGTTAGCAAATATTAAAGATGATAATTCAATTAATAATAAAGAAAACGAAAATATTAAAAACATTCCTCAAAAAGAAGAGATTAATAAAAAGAATAAAATTTTTGAAAAATATAAAATTAGAGATGTAGTCTTTTTAGCAATTATGACAGCTTGTACATTAATAACTGGTGCGATTATGCCTTTATTAGTAAACGTTCCTGTATTTGGAATTATTCAATTAGGTTTAGGTATTCAATTTTCATTATTTCCAGTTATTGGTATGATGAAAGTTAAAAAACCAGGATGTTTATTATTTCAATCTATTTTTATTTCATTATTTTTAATATTTATGTTTCCTCCTATGGCAATGTTAATGATTTGTGCATTAATTTGTGAAATACTTGTTTTAGTTATTTTTAGAGGATATAAAAATGACTGGGCTTCTGTTTTAGCTGGTACATTTTATATGCCTTTAACTATCCCATTTTTATTTATGTATTATAGATGTTTTTATACAGTTACTGGATCTGAAAAAAGTGCTGTCAGTATGTTTATTGGTGATAGTAACTGGTGGGTCATTTTACTTATTAGTTTAGCTGTTATAGCTTTATGTTTTGTAGGTTCAGTTATTGGAATGATAATTTCTAGAGAACTTAAAAAAGCAGGAGTTTTAAAAAAGTGAGATTCTTTGAATTTAAAAGAAGGATATATCCAATATTTACTTTTTTAGCGTGTATTTTTATTTTAGTTTTTGGATTGATAGAAGCTAAAAATATTAAATGTTGTTATTTTTTAATAGGCGTTTATATATTAATATTAATATTTGCAAATACTAAAAAAGCTCTTAAAATATTCATTCCTTTTGCAATTGTTGGCAGTATATTTGGTTTTATTGCGTATTTTGTATATGGAAATGATGTTCAAGCATGTTATTCAATGATTAATAGATTTGCGTCCGTTTTTATTTGTGTAGCATTAGGAATGTGTGTAGAACCAGTAGATATGACAAGATGTCTGTCAACTTTAAAAACTCCAAGAAGTATTGCTTTAGGTGTGTTAATTGCTACTTCTTTTCCTCCTGTTTTAAAGGCAGAAATTAAACGTGTTAAAGAAGCTATGAAAACAAGAGGAGCAGGTATTTTAAATCCTAAAATTATATATAGGGCTTTCTTAATTCCTTTTATTATGAGATTAGTAAATATTTCTGATACTTTATCTTTATCTGTAGAAACTAGAGGATTTTCACTTGATAAAAAAATACCATATACAATTTATAAAAAAGAAATAGTTACTTTATGGGATATCGTTTTTATGTTAGGCCTTGCAACTTTAGCAACATTAATGGTGATATTATGAGTGTAGCATTAGAATTAAAAAATGTATCTTTTTCATACGAAAACATTAATATTTTTAAAGACATTAATCTTTCAATCAATTATAATGAAATTACTTTAATTTCAGGTCATTCAGGATGTGGGAAAACTACTTTATTATATCTTTTAAGTGGGATTATACCTAATATTATTGATGGAAAAATAGATGGAGAAATATTTGTTAATGGTGAATCAATAAATAATAAACCATTAGGAAATATAACTCATAAAGTTGGTGTAGTTTTACAAAATGCCGATGAACAAATTATTCAAAAAAATATAGAAGATGAAATTGCTTTTGGATGTGAAAATTTAGCTTTTTCACCAGAAAAAATTAAAAAGCAAATTGATATAACATGTAAATTAATGAAACTAGATAAAAATTGGGAATGCAGAAAATTATCTGGTGGACAAAAACAAAGACTTATTACAGCTTCTACTTTAGCAATGGGAGAAAAAATAATTATTTTAGATGAACCTTTAGCAAACCTAGATACAGAAGGAACTTCAATTTTAATGAATACATTAAAAACTTTATCAAAATCAGGATACGCTATTATGATAATTGAACATAGATTAGATGAAGTTCTTCCTTATGTAGATAAAGTTTTTCATGTAGAAAATCATACTATTAGTGAAATAAATGATAAAAATAAATATTTAAATAGTCAATCTTTTGAAATCGAAGATATATGTGATAAATTTATTAAAAATGATCTCTTATTTTCTATTAAAAATATAAATTATGTAATAAAAAAGAAAGAAATATTAAATGATATAAGTTTTGAAATTTATAAAGGTAGTAGAAATGTTATATTAGGTGAAAATGGATGCGGAAAAACCACTCTCTTACGTATTATTTCTCGTATTATTAAACAAAATAAAGGTTCCATTACTCAATATATTGACCCAAAATTTAAACAAAAACATAAATCTAATAAGAAATGGTTTAAAAAAGTAGGAATAGTTTATCAAAATCCTGATTATCAATTATTTATGCCTACAGTAGAAAAAGAATTAAAATTTAATGCTTATTCTAACGAATACGCTGATAAAATTGCTTCTTTATTACATATAAAAGAATTATATTCTAGACATCCTCAGTCATTATCAGAAGGACAAAAAAGAAGAGTATCAATTGCTGCAATTTTAGCTATTAAACCTGAAGTATTAATTTTAGATGAACCAACAGTTGGTCAAGATTATGAAGGCTTAAGAGATTTGGTTAATGCTTTAAATAAAATCCATAAAGAAACTAATAATACAATAATATCAATTACACATGATAAAAGATGTGCTAAAGCACTTTGTGATTATGCTATGTGGATGAAAGATGGCAAAATATATAAAATGGGTAATAAAGAATTAATAGATGAATTTTTTAGTAACTTGAGTATTAAATAACATATAAAAATTATATTAATTAAATATAAAATTAATATTAGAAAAATAATGGAGATAATATAATAAAAACAATATCAAAAAGAGCAATATTATTATTACTATTCAATCTTTCTCTTATAAACAAAGTCTAACTTTACCCTTACAAAGATGTATCATGGTTTATAATATTATAAACTTATTAAACTTTTACAAATACGTTATGAGAAACACTTAACAGTCATTACAACAAATTACAATATTTTAGAATGTTCGAAGATTTTTTCTAGTACAAAAAAATCCGTTACCAACGTAACAGACTTATATAATTTAAATGGTGCGGGCGACAGGACTCGAACCTGCACGACTCTCGACAATAGATTCTAAGTC
>CAVCSZ010000028.1:0-6985 GCA_963605025.1 bacterium
ATAACCAAAATCATTAACTAATATTGGTTTGCGTAGTTGTGCGCTAGGTGAACCTACAGCAAAGTGCATGATTTTGCATTATTTTGCAATATTATGCAATTAATAGTATTGATTTACTTAAAATTTCAAATGACTAAAAAATTCTTTTGTATTTTCTTTAAAATATGGTACAAACTTACATTCAATATGTTCATAATGAATTTTTTCAAAAAATGAACAATATAAAACTTCTTCACAAAAGTCATCTTTTAATGAAACTAATTCTTCTAATAACGTTTCAAGTTTATCCATTATTTTTTTATCTTCCAAGTGATTATAAATAAATGGCATTAAGTAATCTTCAATTAAAATAGTTGAGCATATTTCTTCTCCATCTCATTCATTTACTACATCTAGATCATATTTATCCTTAATTTCACTAAAATAGTTTAATACAATTTTATTAAATTTACTTGTTTCCATGTTTTTCCTTTTTTAATTATGTTAATTATAAATTTATTTATTGAATTATAAAATTTTAATCGAATTTCATAGTAAATGTATTCTATTTTATAAATCTTAATAAGAAATCACTAATTCCAATAATAGTAAAACCATTTTGATCTCTAGTTTCTTTTAATGGTTTATTAATTACTATTATTTTTTGAATTTGGTCATTTAATCCTATATATGGTTTTATTTCTCTATTTTTAGTTTCTACATTACTAATGTCAGAACATACTTGAATGTAATAATATCTATTATCTTTCCTTGCAAGAAAATCAATTTCATATCCTCTTCTAATACTATTACCGTTTTTATCTTTTTCTATTTTATCAAAAGTACCAACATTAACAGAGTAGTCATTATATATAAGTTCATTATAAATTATATTTTCAAGCATTTGACCTTCATCATCAAACATAAAATCAAGTCTAGCATTTCTTAATCCGTTATCAATAAAATAATATTTTTTTGTTGAATTAATTATATTTTTTCCTTTAACATCATATCTATTAACTTCTCTAATAATATATGAATCTTTAAAAGCATTTATATAAGAATTAACAGTTTCTGAATCTATTTTATTTTTAGTTTTTGATTTATATATATTAGAAAGTTTTTCAGAATTTAAGAGTTCACCAACATATACTGATAATAATGTAGCTAACTCATCTAACGCTTCAGTCTTTTTAAAGTGATATCTATCAATAATATCTTTAAAATATGTTGTTTCAAACAAATTTTTTAAATATTCTTTTTTATCATTTCCTTCTTTTAACACTGCAAGTGGCATTCCACCATAAATCATATATTCGTTAACAGCACTATAATTATCAAGATTTGAGTATCCTTTGAATTCTTCAAAAGAAAGTGGATAAACTGAAATATTTGTAGCCTTATCTCTAAATTCAGTTTGAATATCTGTTGATAACATTTTAGAGTTACTACCTGTTACATACAAATCAATATTACTCTTTTTTGACAAGCTTAAAATTACATTTGCAAATGTAATAATATCCTTATCATTTTCTTTTGCTTTTATATGCTCTCCATTAGTTAGAAATGGATTTAAAATTGGAAAAACATTTTGAATTTCGTCAATAATTACATAACACATTTTTTTGTTTTTAGAATATTCCAAAACATAATTAGATAATTCAATCGGATCATGATATTTAAAATTTTCAATTTCATCTAAATCTATAATTAATATAGAATCATTATTTATCCCAGTTTCTTTTAAATATTCAGCGAAAATATTTGTTAAAAGATAAGACTTACCACATCTACGAATTCCTGTTATAACCTTTGGAAAACCATTATTTTTTGATTGGATAAGTTTATTTAAATATATATCTCTTTTAATCATGTAAATCTTCCTTTTTGTAGAATTCTACACTTTTGCCGATTTAATGATATCATTATATCCACCTAATTTCAATACAAATTCTTATTTTTTGTAGAATTCTACACTTTTTCCGATTTAGCAATTTTATTCTTATACATAATTACTCTTGTAACAAATCCATTATTATCCATATATTTCTAATTGCGTTTCTGGTATCGCTAGGTGAACCTTCAAGTATTGCGCAAGACTTTGCATTATATTGTAATATACTGTAACTATTAGAATTAATTATTATTCCTATTTTTTTTAATTTCTAAATATCTAGGTTTTATAATCTCATCAATTCTTAGTTTTATTGTTTCTATATAATATTGTTTTCTATTATTAGACATAACTGATAATTCATTATATTGGTTCGGTATTTCATTAATAAATGTAGCAATATCATTAAATTTATTATTTATAAGTTCATAAACTTTTATAATCGCATTATATAAATCCTCATTGTTAATATTCAATATTTGAAGATTGGATATTCTTTTTTCTAAATCATCTTCATACGCTGTTATACCATTTAATGCACTACTTCTTAATTTTGTTTCATCTTGTAACAAAATATCAATCTTATCATCACTTGCCTTACCATAAAAGGAATTACCGCAGTCATAGATAGGAGCTAATTTGTATGTATTAGTATCCTTAAATTTTATAACTCCCCAATTATCTTCATTTCTATCGTTGTTATTAATTAACATATCTATTACAAGTACTTCAAAAAATCTTTCTTTAGCATTAGTTATTTTACTTAATGCATCATTATGATCAAGTTGAAATATTATCTCATTAATATTTGATGGTGATGAATAGGAATCATCATTTCTATTCATAATCAAAGGATTAGTATCATTTCTAAGCGCAGTATATGGTATTAATAACTCATTTTTATCATTAACAATAAAATCTTTACATGCACAAACTATCTTTTTTTTCTTCCCATCAAAACATACACCAAGTATTGTATCATGAACATCATAGCCTAATATCTTATATATTTGACTGCCAATATATTCAGATAAGGGACTTGTAACATAAGATAATCCCGTAACTCTATTCATACCTATTGTATTCTTAGGAAACTTTAAAAACCAATAAGAATTATTATATATAATTCCTCTTTTTTCTCCTGCTCTACCAGCATATTCTAAATTTCTATCACTTAAAGGACAATCACTAAAATCAACTAATTTCATTATATAGCATACCTCCTTACAAGTTTTCTCCATTCAGTTTCAGTGATAATGTGATGAGTTGCTTCTTTTTTTCCTTCTGAATCTATCGCATCACAAAGATTCATATATAGACCATAATCATCTAATATATCAGCTTCTTCAGCTTTATTTACTAAATCAGACATTGTTTTAGATAATTCAAAATCAATTTCAATTTCGTTATTTATATAATTGTATTTTCTATTCTCATAAATATCTTTTTTTATTAATTCTAAAATATATTTATTAATATTATCGCAATTATTTAGCTTATTTATTAATACTTTATCATCGTTTCTAACACGAACCTTTATAGTTTTATAATTATCTTTTAAATAAGAGTTTATATATTCTTGTTGATTAAACATTGTATCACCTCTAATTTTATAATATTACATTTGACCCCAAATGTAAAGAAAAAGTAGTTAGCACCTAACTACTTAAGTTTTATTTTATTAAAATTTTTAAAGTTATAAATCCATTATTGTTCATATACTTTTTATTTGCGTTTCTGGTATCACTTGGTGAACCTGCAGCAAAACGCAAGACTTTGCATTATATTGTATTAAAAGGAAATTAGAACTGATTTTATGTTGATTTATGAATCATATTTATCATCTGTTTTTAATTTTTGAATCATTTTTTGTTTTTCTATTTCCTTTCTCAACTCTTCATCACTTGGTAAATATAATTTATATTTTGAAGCAAATAATTGTTCATTGCCATGCATTACAGAATATTTAGCTATATCCTCATCTGTATCAGAACATAGTACTATACCAATACTAGGATTATCAGAATTTTCTTTAATTAATTTATCATACATTCTAATATACATATCCATTTGTCCTACATCTTGATGAGTAATTTTTGAGGTTTTTAAATCAATTAATACAAAACATTTTAATATATAATTATAAAACACTAAATCTATATAATAATCTTCTTTCTCAGTATGAATTCTTTTTTGCCTTGCAACAAACGCATACCCTTTTCCTAGTTCCATTAAGAATTTTTGAACATGAGTAATTATTGAACTTTCAATATCACTTTCAAGATAAGTATTATCTTCGCTTATTCCTAAAAATTCTAATATCATTGGATCTTTAATATAATCAAGCTTATTTATTTGATTTAATTGATTAACCTCAATCATTTCATTATGAACTTTATCCTTAACATGAGTTGATAACATTCTTTCATAATATTGACTTGAAATGTTTCTTTGTAAAGTTCTAACGCTCCAAGATTCGTTTAGGCATTCATTTTCATACCATTCCCTAGCTTCAACATTATCAACTTGGAGAAGTATTCTATAATGTGTCCAACTAAGGAACAATTTTGAACTCACTGCGTTCAAAATGTTTGGAAACTTATAGTAAAAATCCAAATAATAATATAAATTTCTTTGATCAAAGCCTTTCCCATATTGATTAGTTAGTTTTGTGGAAAGTTCCGCAATTATTTTTTTGCCATAATCTGCTTTTTCATTTTTAAGAACTTCAATCGCGATTCTTTTTCCAATCAAAAAATTTCTTTGAATCAATAAATAATTAACAGCTTTGTTTGCAATATTATAGGATTCACTAATCACTTTCGAAATATCATCATATAAGTTAGAAGTGTTTGAATTACTAATAGTTAAAATATTTGTGTTATCAAAATCAATTTTGTTCTTTTCACAAAACTCTCTTAATTTTTCAATAAATTTATAACTAGGTTTAAAGACACCTCTTTCAATTCTGCTTACAGTTGAATAATCAACACCAAGTTCATGTGCCAATTTATCTTGAGAAAAACCTAACTCTTTTCTAATTACCTTTAATTGATTGCTAATTTCCATAATTTCACTTCTTTACTATATTATAGCATAAATGCCATATATTTGCAACAAAAGTAATAGTTATATCAGAAGCAACATTTAAGAACTTTTTAAATTCTACATTGTTACATAAACATATTCATTATTATCCATAAGTGGTTTTTGCTGCTTAACAAAAAAGATGGAGACATTACATCTCCATCTCAACATCTTTCTTCTTAACTTTTTCTTTATTCTTTTCTATATAGTTATTATTACTAAAAATTATTGAAGTATAGCCAAAATCATTAACTAATATTGGTTTGCTTAGTTGTGCATTAGGTGAACTTGCAGTAAAGCGCAGTATTTTGCATTATTTTAAAAATATCATGTAAATATAGATAATAATTTATTTAATAATTTTCCAATATCCTGATCTATTTGTTCCAATTCTTTCTATCTTATTATTACTCTTCAAATCACTTATAATTTCTGTTACTCTACTTCTACCTAAATTAGATAGTTTGCATAATTCAACTAAAGTTAAGTTAGGGTTTTCATTTAGCAATATAAGTATTTTATTATGACTTGAACTCAAATTAGTTTTTAATTGCTCAAAACTTGGTGTAAAAGCAAAAGGTATAGTAACTATTATATGATTATCAAAAAACTCGAACGCTTGTTTTCCATACTTAGATACAATTAAAGGTACACCATGTCCAGTTTGTTCAATATAGTCTAGTTGTCCCATAATTTTCATTAAACTTATATTTATGGGATGACTAACTCCTTCATAAAATTCTTCTTTTGAAAAATCTAAAGGTAATCCGCCAGTTGATACTATTTCAATTCTATTTGAATATATATAAATAGCAGGTGGTATATTTCTTGACCATCGATTATGTAAACAGGCATTAGTCCAAGCTTCATCTAAACATTTTTCATCAAATAATTTTAATTCTTTTCTTTCTAACCCTTTATTTAAATCAACCCTAGTTTCATTAAAAGATGAAGTAAAATCATAAGCTTGTTTTAATGCGATAAGCATACATTTATATCCAAATTCATTTCTTGATACCATTTCTGTTTTATCTACGCCTTTAAAACGAACAACTTTAATGGAACAATTATTATTGTCTGATAGTATTTCAGCAATATAATTAAATTTATTATTTGATGTTAATAATCCCATATTTTTTGCAAAAGTTTTATCATCTATCGAAAAGCCCTTAGAAATATATAAAGATTTTAATCCATTAAAGGTTAAATCTTGATTTATTGATTCTATCTTTTCAGATACTAAATTTGAATTTGTAAAAAATAAATCTCCTAATTGTTCTGGCATTATTTTTTTATTTTCACTACCAACTCTTATTAAATAATTACCAAAGCATGCATATGGTTTATTATTAGCTTTAGCTTCAACTTCTAATATAGTTTTGTTATCATACTTAGTTAATAATATAGTAGGTACAATTTTAGGATTAATAGCTTCATTAATTCGTACACAAATTTTTTTAATAGTTTCTTTTCCTATATCTTTAAGACCAATAATTTCAGCATCATCGTTAACTCCATATACAACCTTACCATATCCATTTTTATTAAGCATTGCAGTTAAAGCTTCAAGTCCTTTATCTAATTGACCCAATGAAATTTTAAATTCAATATTTTCATTTTCATAATTTTCTAAATATTTCATAATTTCACCTCAATTATAGTATAAGACATAAAATTTATTTACTCAATATTTTTGTGCCACTTTTGTGCCACTTTTTTTATGGCACATTCAAGTGTACCATTGTTTTTTAATTAACTAAATATGTGAATTTTAATACTTACAAATCCATTATTATTCATATACTTTTCATTTGCGCTTCTGGTTACATCAGGTGAACCTGCAGCAAAGCACAAGACTTTGCATTATCTTGTATTGATAGTTAATTAAAAAGAAATAATTAATTTAAATGTATATTAAGTTTAATTTTTTTATTAGAACCATTCAGTATAAAATTAATTTAATATTATCAAATTAATCTTTACCATGAATTATAGTATTTTCTTCATCCATAACAATTTCTCTAA
>CAVCSZ010000029.1:0-6334 GCA_963605025.1 bacterium
TCATTATATTCAACAATGAAAGAAACTCTTAAAGTATTAAAAACAGGATACCAATTAGATAGATCTTCAAAAGGACTCTCTACTGAATATATTGAATATTTTGATTATGAAAATATTGATAATAATAACTTTAAAGTTGTTAATCAATTTGAAGTAAAAGATGTTGCTTTAAGAAGGCCTGATGTAGTTATATTTGTTAATGGAATTCCTGTGTCTGTTATTGAATTAAAAACAATAAGTGATGAAACTGTTAAATTACATGATGCTTATGAACAATTACACATTAGATACACTAGAGATATAGAAAATCTAATGAGATTTTCATTTATATCTGTGATTTCTGACGGAGTTAATACTAAATTTGGTTCATTATTTTCTGACTATAAGCACTTTTTCCCATGGAAATCTATAGATGGTATAACTTATTCAAAAGATGGGGTTGAAAGCCTTGTAACAATGGTAAATGGCTTGTTTAATCATGAGGCATTATTAAATATTATTCATCATTATATTTATTTTCCAGATAATTCAAAAAAAGATTTAATGATATTACCTAAATATTCTCAATATTATGCAAGTGAAATGCTATTTAAAAATATTAAAGAACATATGAGACCAAATGGTGATGGTAAAGGTGGAACTTATTTTGGTGCTACTGGTTGTGGTAAATCATATACTATGCTATTTTTAACTAGAAGATTAGTTACTGCTGATGGATTAAATAATCCTACTATTGTCTTGCTTACAGATAGAACTGACTTAGATGATCAACTGTCAGAATCTTTTGAAGCATCTAAAGAATATTTAATTGATGATAATACAATAAATATACCATCTAGAGATATTCTTGATAAAAAAGTAAAAGGTGTTAAAAGTGGTGGAGTATTTTTAATGACTGTTCAAAAGTTTGATGAAAATGTTAAACTTTTAAGTGATAGAAATAATATAATTTGTATTTCAGATGAAGCACATAGAACTCAAGTTAATCTAGATGCATCTTTAAAAATAGAATCATCAGGAATTAAAAAACATTATGGATTTGCAACTTATTTAAGAAATTCGTTTCCTAATGCAACTTATGTAGGATTTACTGGAACACCAATTGATGCGACTATTAATGTGTTTGGGCCTATTGTAGCATCTTATAAAATGAAACAAGCTGTTGATGATGGCTCTACTGTTGGAATCGATTTACTTTCGGGACCATCTGCAGTTAGACTTGATGAAACTAAGATGGCTATCGTTGATAAGTATTATTCTGATCAAATTTCAGATGGAACTAACAAATATGAAGTAAATCAATCTATTAAAGATATGGCTAAGGTTAGAACTATTATAGATAATGATTCAAGACTGGATTTAATTGTAGATCATTTTATTAAACATTATGAACTTAGAGTAAAAGAAGGCTCAACTGTTAAGGGCAAAGCTATGTTTGTATGCTATGATAGAAAAATAGCATATAAAGTATATAAGAAAATCATTTCAAAACGTCCTGATTGGAACATAGCTAAAAAGACTCAAGAGGATGAATCTAATTTAAGTTATGAAGAGTTAAATAGATTAAAACCTGTTGAAATGATTAAACTTGTTGCAACACGTGGAGATAATGATGAGCCTGATTTGTATAATCTGCTTGGAACAAGTGAAGATAGATCAAAATTATCCCCATTATTTAAAGACGAAAATTCTAACTTCAAAATTGCAATAGTTGTTGATATGTGGATAACAGGATTTGACTGTGAATGTCTTGATACAATGTATATTGATAAACCTTTAGAAAAACATACTTTAATTCAAACAATTTCTCGTGTAAATAGAGTCTTTGAAGGTAAGGAATCAGGTTTAATTGTAGATTATATTGGAATAGAAGCATCTCTTGCAAAAGCAATGCAACTTTATAGTGGCGATATAAATCCTGTAAATGAAATAGAAGGTTCTTATATAATCTTTAAAGATCAATTAAAATTAATTGATGAGTTAATGCATGGATTTGACTACACTCCGTTTGAAACTGGCAGCGATTTAGATAGATTGCTTACTTTAAACAAAGGTATGGAATTTGTCCAATTCACTGAAGAAAGAGAAACTAGATTCATGGGTTTAGCTCAAAGAATGAAGAAGGCTTTCGATATTTGTGTTGGTGATACAAGAATTACCGATTTAGAAATGTTTAGGATGCATTTTTATTGTGCTATTCGTTCGGCAATTATGAAACTAGGAAGAGAAGGTCGACCTGATGCTGAAAGAATGAATGAAGAAGTAAAGAAACTTGTTGATGCATGTATTTCAGTTATGAGTGATCAAGAAGAATCCGAAGTTACAAAAACTCAAATATTTAGTGATGAATATTTAAAGAAGATTCAAGGAATTCCTTATAAAAATACTAAATTTAAAATGCTTCTTGAACTTTTAAGAAAAGCTATTAAAAAATATTCAAAAACTAATAAATATAAAGCAGAAGAATTCTCTAAAAGAATGAAAGAATTAGTTGATAAATATAATAAGCGTGATGGAACTATTTTAGTATCTAACGATGATGTTATTAATGAGTTCATGGATTCATTAAGTGAAGAAGCTCAAAAGATATTAGATGATCTTCAAAAAGATTCTGAAGAATTCAAGAAAATGGGAATTACTTTCGAAGAAAAAGCATTCTATGACATTTTAAAGGCTATTAAAGAAAAGTATAACTTTGAATATACTGAAGATAAATTAATTGATTTAGCTAAAAAGGTTAAAGCAGTTATTGATGATAAGGCTAAATACACAGATTGGTCATCTAAAAGTGATATTAAAGCAAGTCTACAATCTGATGTAATTAGATTATTAAATAGAAATGGATATCCTCCTGTTACATTTGAAGATGTATATGCAAAAGTTATAGCACAAGTTGAAAACTTTAAGAAATTTGATAATTAATTTTGAGTTACCATATAATATATTAATTAATATAGTAATTATTTTATTTATAAAAATGGGAGATGATTTTTAAAATGAATTGGTCAGACTGGATTGGATTTGCGGGAAGTATTTTTGGCGGTATTATTGGAGGATTATTTACATATCTTGGTGTTAAGATGACTCTTAATCATGAAGATAGAAAAAGAAAACAAGATGAAATTAAGAAAGCTTATGATGAAAGACCAAGATTTGAAATTGATTCCTTCTCAGAAATCGATAAATGTAATAATAAATTATGTGATACAAATTTAGTTTTATTACATTTTGAAACTAAACTATATAATAATGGTAAAGCATTATTTATCTATGACGATAAGTTAAATAATAAAGATAATTTCATTAGTTTTGAATATGTATTGAAGAATGCTGGGAAAACTGAAATTGATAATATTACTTTTGTATCTAATTTACAAAAAGATACAAGTCTAATGGATATGAATAACATAAAATTTTATGATGATAATCAAATGATTAATTATGATGTAGTATTAAAAAAGAGATTTATTAAACAAGATGAAAATATCAAAATTTTAATTTCTTTTATTGATGAACAAGTGATTTTATCGAATCTAGGCTCTTCTACGATTGGTATTTATATTGAAGATATAAATGGTAGATATTGGTATCAATCATTGAATTGTCCTAAAAATGAAGTAGGAAATTCAATTCCAACTAATTTAAAAAGCTTAAAAAATGCAATTGACGTTAATTTATCAATTAAATGTTTTGAAGGTAAAGATTGTTGGTAATGTATTTAATACTTTTAAAAAAAATCGTGATTCTATGATACTTTAATAATATTTAGATATTACATACTTTACTATATAATGCTGAATGTTACATATCTAAAATACGATATAGATGAGAGTAATATTGATAAAAAATTAATTGCTATAGTATATTTGTTAAATATTAATATATTATGTTTTATAATTGTGTTGTAAGGGGATGAATTATATATGGATGACAAATTAAGTAAAGAAGAATTTGATAAACTAAAAGAAGAAATACTAAATTATGCTATTGATAATAAATTTAGTGATGTAGTAATAAAAGATATAAAAGAGTGTGATAGCGAAGGGACTCTAGGTATGTTAAAAAGCCTTAAAGACCAAAATAATCTGACTGATTTAAATGCAAACTATATATTTTGGTTCGAATAAAAAAATGTCAAAAATTATGTTTTAAAATATGATAAATATAAATATGTTTTCTTGTTAATATCCACAAAAATAGAAACAGGATAAGAGTATGGCGCACGGTGGCACCAACTCACTTTAAACAAGTTTAACACTGGGATACCCAGATGACGTTATTCTTGTAAGATTACTATGTAATGTTTCTACAACTAATTCATATAAATAAGCTGTAATTACTTAAAATAAAAATATAAGACGAAAGACTCAAAAATCTTCCGTCTTTTTTTAATTTTTTCTAAAAATATGGCGACAAAGTGTCATTTTTTGCGGACTTATATAGTGAGGGAACAATTTTTAAATCACAGAAAGGAAAGATGAAACATAATAAATAATTATTCTCTCAAATTATTTATAGGGGAATATAAAGGGTATTATTTAAATTCACGTGAATTTAATAAATATATTATTACTAACTTAAGTTATATAGTAATACTCTTAACTATTCTTTATGTGAATTTAAAAAAAGAAAAGAAGGAGGATTGATATTATAGACAAACAAAAAATTATTATAGATTCATATGAACCTAAAAACTTAGGAGAATATCTAGCAATGGAGTTAATTAAATATTCAAGAGTTGGAGGAAGATTAGATAATCTTACTCCTACATGTGTATTTAAAACTTTATATGGAGAATCTAAAGAACAAAAGAACTTAACATTACTAATGGGAGGTAAATCTAATGGATCAAAAGATTGCAGTACTATATGCTAGATATTCAAGCGATAAACAAACTGAACAATCTATTGAAGGTCAAATAAGTGAGATTAATAGATTTGCAGAATATCAAGGATATAAAATAATTAATCATTACATTGATAGAGCTATATCAGGAAGAACTGATGATAGACCATCATTTCTTAAAATGGTTCAAGATTCTTACAATAAAGAATTTCAATATGTAATAGTTTATAAACTAGATAGATTCTCTCGTGATAGATATGTATCTGAAACTTATAAACATATTCTAGGTTTAAACGGAGTAAGAGTAATAAGTGCTACTGAAAACATATCTGATAAACCAGATGGAATATTGATGGAATCAATGTTAATTGGATATTCTGAATATTATTCTAAAGAACTTGCAGAGAAAGTTAAAAGAGGAAATAAAGAATCAAGAAAGAAAGGCCAATATACAGGTGGAGCCTGTATATATGGCTATAAAATAAAAGATAAACATTATGTTATTGATGAATATGAATCTAATGTTGTTAAAGAGATATTTGAATCTATTCTAAAAGGCCTCAAATTAAACGATATAGCGACTTTATTAAATAGTAAGGGTATTTCTACTAACAATGGTTATAAATGGTCTATATCGAAAATTAGAAGGATAATAAGAAATGAAAAATATATTGGTATAGCTAAGTTTAATGATGAAATCTATACCAATATAGTTCCACCTATTATTGATAAAGATTTATTTGATAAAGCTAATTCTGTCTTAGATAAGAATAAACATGTTACAAGAGATAAAAGAGGAGAGAAATATTATTTAACTAATAAGTTAGTAGATTCAATTACTAAAGCTTCCTACATAGGAAGATCTAGTAATAAATGTAATATGAATTATAGATATTATGAATGTAAAGATAATAATGCTTATTTTAGAAGATTAAAGAAAAGTGATATAGAAACTAAAGTAATAGAACAAGTATGTAATTATTTTAGTAATGAAGATAATATAGAAAACTTAACTCATTCTATATGTGAATTCTATAATTCAAATATAGATTCTAATACTGAGATTAATCAGTTAGAAACTAAATTAAATTCAGATAAGACTAAATTATCAAATATTATGGTAGCGATACAAAATGGAATGTATTCTAAGACCTTAAATGATAAGGTAAAAGAATTAGAAGATACAATAGATAAAACAAATACTGAAATATCTTATTTAAAATCTAAAGAACAAACTAAACTTGATTTAGTAGATACTTATGAATATCTACTTAAGTTTAAAGATTTAAATCCTGATAGTGCAGAAACTAAAGTAGCAATACTTAATAATCTAGTTAAAAGAGTAGAAATAGATAGAGATTATTTAAAAGTTACTATATTTCCTGATAATGTAATAGAAAATAAGTTAGAAGAATCACTTAATAATTCAATTTTGCGTAGTGTTTCGGATAGTTCACCAAGCGCTAAGAGTAAATATTAATTTGTTTAT
>CAVCSZ010000030.1:0-4279 GCA_963605025.1 bacterium
AATTAATCTTTACCATGAATTATAGTATTTTCTTCATCCATAACAATTTCTCTAAACTTAACATTTTTAATAGCTGTATTATTCAATAATTCTTCCATAGAATTACATACACTTAGGATTTCAAAATCTAATGTTTTATCATCGTTTATCATTTTATAAACATAGTACACATCATCATATTCTCTACAAATTCTATATTCTTCTTCTTTGTAAGTAAAATCCATTCCTTTTCTATTTTCCCCATCAGGGGCATACTCTTTGGAATATTCTTTTATAAATTCTTCTAAGGAATCATATATATCTCTATTATATGTTAGTCTCATATTAGTTAATTCCTAAACCTTTCTTAATTTTATTTATTAATTCCCAATCTGATTTTGATGGTGGCATACCTAGTTCATTATTATCATGTACCAAGTTAAAATGAACATGTGGCTTTACCTTATTTAAGCCATGAGTATGTTCAAAATCTATTGATTTCACCTGATTGTGATTTTCATCATAAAAAGTCAAATGTTTTAATTTCCCTTTTTGAACAATTGCATATATTCTATTTGGTGAATGAGAAAATTCAGGCGCTTTTACCGCTCCGAATGTTTGATTTAATATCTTAACATTTTCAATTTCTCCTATTGTTTCATAATGTTGTCCGTTTTCAGTAAAATTAAAGTCGCCTCTATCAACATTAATAAATGCACCTCTACTTCCCATAAAAATCGCCCCTTTCAATAGTAAATACACTTTCTATATCAAATAATCTTAATTGCTTATAGCCTCTTGTTTTATGAATAAAAGAATCCGTATATTCATAATGTAAAAAAGTACCAGTCATGCCATCTAACATCTTGCCAAAAACAATAATTAAAGATGGCTTAATAATTTCTTTCATTTTATTGAACCCTTTTAAAAACACTTCATAATTTGACGTACATCCTAGTGTTGATATAATTACCACACTACCTTTTTCAACTCCTGAAAAGCACATATCATAAGTATCTTCTAAAGCCCATTGTATTGTAGGTATTACTTTATATCCTTTTTCTTGCCACAAGCATCCCATCCATCTATTCTTATAAATATTATATCTAATATCATTAATATTCATGCCAGGATAAATGCTAAAATCTGGTGTACATAAAGCCTTAAAATGAAGAAATTTAACTAAATATTTGTATGGATTATCCCAAACATTATTAAGAACGTTATCATAATTGAACATTATTACAATTGATTTTTCTTTTTCTTCTTGACTTTTAATATTTTTAAAATTGCATATTCTTGTCAAATTCCAATCATTAAAATCAAATTCATCTTTTTTAATGATTGGAAATCCATATTTATCATACTCATGATTTGAGTATAATGGTCTTAAAACCTTATATTTTTCATAATTTGTTTGTCCATTAATCATATGATCACAACTCCTTTATAAATATTGACAAATTCATAATTTAACCATATAATTAATTTTGTCTAGGAATCATTATATGGTTCTACTTGAGCATGGTACTTCCAATACTATGCTCTTTTATTTTGTTTCTAAATATTCTCTATATAATTTTAAATACTCTATTTCTTTTTTTGTATATTTAAATTTCGGATGATTTTTCCATTTTGTTGCTGAACTTAATGCGTTAGTTGCTGCCTCTAATGATACATTAAAATCATCTGCAACTTTATATGGATCATCATATCCTTCATATATTAATACGCACTCTGGTATTAATAAACTTCTAGCAAAATGATCTGCTACTTTTTCTTCATATTTTTCATTTGGATGAATATTATCAGTAATATGATCAATTTCATGACCTATTGTAAATCTAGTTCTAGATTCTATCATGTCATCATTATAAAAAATATACTGCCTATTATTTATTTTAATAGTTAATCCATCATTTTGACCATATGTATCTCTAAGTAATGTATATTGTACTTTATTTAAAGAAGAATACTTAACCAGTACAATACCCATCTTCTTACACAATAAAAATACATCAATATTCTTTTCAAACATATTATAATCTATTCTTATTTGTAAAGCTTTATCGTCTACTTTATGATAATATTCAATTTCTAAATCATCCATTAATCACCTCCAAATAAAGCTTTAACAATTTCTGCTTTCTGTTCTGCAGTTAACTTTTTTCTATTTCTTGTAACAACAGAAATCGTTTCATCATAAATGTTAAAGTCTTTTTTCAAGTTCTCATCATCTTCAATTAAATCATTAGTTTCTAAGCCAAAAACATGCGCAATATTTGAAATGATATCAATTCTTGGTTTAAAACTTCCTGATAAATATCTACATAATGATGCTTCTGAAACTCCAGATTTCTTTGATAGTTCCTTTTGATTCATGCCAGAACTTTTCATCAATTCCTTAACCTTATCTTCGAATTTCATATTAACCTCCTGTGCTTGGATCCTTAGCACAATTATATTTTATCATTTCATTTATGAAATTGCAACACCACATAAGTGAAATCAAAAAACGTTTGAAAAAGTAATCACAAATTAATGTGACTACTCTATTATCATTATTATATATGCACTATCATGCATATAACTCCATTATTATTCATATACTTTTTATTTGCGCTTCTGGTATCACTTGGTGAACCATGCAGTATTGCGCAAGACTTTGCATTATCTTGTAATATTAGTTAAATTAAAGGAATACATTGTTTAATTATCATTATTTATTTTCCAATAACCTTTAGTCTCTCCGATTCGTTCTAATAATTTCTTTTCTTTTAACGATTTCAAAATGCGTTGAACAGTTCTTTCGCTCTTATTAATATTTTCAGCGATTTTTTTAGATGTCAACGCACAATTTGTCTTTAACATTTTTAAAACAAGTTGTTCATCTTCCGTTAACATATTACTTACGACATCATTTGCGACATCATTTATGACATTTCTTTTGAACACAAAAGTAAATCCATCACGATAGATTTCATAATTAGTATTTACATTTTGAATTTTGCATTCATCGTAAACTCTTTTAAATCCACTGCTATAAGATTCAACATCATTTGATAAAAATAAGGTTTTTAAAATCAATGGATTTCTAACCATTGATGGCATATTATTTTCAACAAAATCCTCTGGTTTATATCCAAGTGGGAATTCACCAGGATTATAAATTCTAACCATGGAAGGATGTATGGAAATTTCGTGCTCTGTAAAAGTATTGTATCTTGCATGAGCAAAACTATTACAAATTATTTCTCTTAATGCCTTAATTGGTATTTCAGGAGTTTCAACTCTTTCAAATTCCACAATTTCGGCTTTCCATCTAATGTTTTTCTTAACATAAGAATTAGCTTCTTCGATTAAATTAAAAATATTCCCATTAATTCTATTAATATCTAAAAATGTTAATTTTTCATCAGTTGCAAATATTGCCATTTTCAAAACAATCGGTCCGTTTTTTGAAAACAACAAGTGACCTGCATTAGTAAGTTTTTCGCCTTTTAATAATCCTAATTTTATTAACAAATTTTTAGGATCAAATTTTTCATCTTTAATTCTTTGACACACAATAGCTTTATTATAAAATTTTCTTATTGTTTCAACATCAACATCATCGTAAGTATATTCAGATAATAAAGAATCCCAACTAGAAGTTTTGTTATATTCAAAAAATTGTCGTAATTCATGAGGTTCTAAAACGCGATCTTCATCAGCCATTCTTATATAATACACCCCTTTACAAGAATATGGCTTTTCACTTCCTTGAAATTTAACTTCAACAAGTGACTTTCCATCGACATCAACCTTTTTTATAGTTGGAATAATCTGTGGAACAATAGATTCATAAATTTTTCTTGAAACATCTCTGGTAGTAGATTCATTCACTATTTGACCTTTAGCTTCACCATTAGGCCAAACTCCAAAATATAATGTTCCATGTCCGTGCTTGTTTAAAATAGCGCATATAGATTGCATTGCTTCATTAATTTCACCAGTTGTTTTTTTAAATTCAAGTATCTCATCTTCTTGCCCAAAATTCATATAAAGCATCTCCTTTAGTTAAATTATATACGAAAGTGCAAACCGCGTCAACGCATATGTCGTAAATCATTTTGTCGTAAATGTCGTAATTAATGTCATAAGAAAATTTTTATTAATATAAAATCAATTATTTACACCACTGGTACACTCTGATTGTGTCCCAGATTTTTGTGTAATATTAATAAACAGATGAAACCCTACATTTCCATCTCAGTATCTTTCTTCTTAACTTTATCTTTATAGTTATTATTACTAAAAA
>CAVCSZ010000031.1:0-4187 GCA_963605025.1 bacterium
AGCTAATCTTCTTCTATTAGTTCTATAAGTTCTTCTTTCTTTACAATCACTTGCTTCGCTAAATAATCTTACACCCCAAAGATATTTTCCATTCTTTTTAATGATTTTACTATTTTCATCACATAAGCACCATCCAACACTATCAGTTCCTAAATCTAATCCTAATAAATATTTTTTACTCATCTTGAAATTCTCCTTTATATTACTTATAATACTTATAGATAACCATAATTATCTAACGAGTTCAAATAAAATGAAATCAACTCATAGACAGGGCTTCATGTCATTTTTTTTACTTAATTTTCATTTTAACAATTAAAAACTCATTAACATAATATTAACAAAAAAATAAATAATTTATAATCTAATTCCAATAATTCATTAGAATAATTTACATAAGTATATAAAAAGCAGACTTTAAGTCTGCTTTACATTAGAAAATACTATTCCAAATATCTTTTTCAATAGGTTCTTTATCTAACATTTCTTTTACTTTTGAAGATAATCTAGATTTTTTAACTACTACTTCATAAGTATATTCATTAAACCAATTATCACTCATGATATAGATACCTTTAACTCCTAAATCACTTCCCCATGAATTAATAACTTTCCAAATAGTAGGTTTACCATTTTCATCTAAATTACATCCTCCAAGTACCATCGCGTGATTACAAGTAGAAGCTTTAAATAACGCTCTATCACCTTTAGAATAATTAAAATCAATATCAAATACATCATTAAAAGGTAAGATTTCAGTAGATAAATATCCATCCATTCTTAATGAAGAACTACCTACATCACATGCAAACCAACATACTTCATTATTTTTAAATGATTCAATTGCACTATATTTTAATTCATTAACAGGAACATTAAAGATTTTAATTTTTTCTCCTTCAATAACATTAGTAATTAATTTTTGAGAATATACTTCATAATCTTTAAAACCTAAACAAGGATAATTAGTTAAAACTACATATTCATCAAGATCTTCTTTAATATAATCTTCATAGAATTTTTTAGGTGTAGAATGAATTACACTTAATTTATTTTCACTTGATTCTTTATCTTCTTTATTATCTTCTTTATTATCTTCTTTTTTAGGTTCATCTTTACCTTTAAAAGTATAATCAAATTCTTTAACAGGACTTCCTAAACACATTGATAATAATTTATAGATATCTTTTAACATTTCTTCTTTTAATTCTCTTAAATGATTTAAATCATTATTTAATTTATAATCATTTCTTAAAATAGTTACATCTTTTTTAATTAACACTTCTAATAAATAATCCATTTCACTACTTTTACTAGATGAATAAACTTCTCCTTGAATATCTTTAGGACATACACCATATTTCTTTACTAAATTAGTAAAATAATGCCAATAACCTCCATCATTTTCAGGACCTATATTCATTATAATAGAATCTAATAATCTAGAATCTTCTTTTTCATCAATATGAGAAATTACTTCTTCTAATATAGTATTAGATTTTTCTAATTTATCATAAAAGAATAAATAAGTTTCACTTAATTCAATATCTTCTACTTTTAAGTTTTTAATTAATATTTTACGTAAAACATTAAGACCTGCAAACATCCAGCATCTTCCACTTTGTTTTTGATTTGTAATTGATCCTATATTTTTAACTTCTAAATTAAAATTAGGTTTTAAATCTTTTAAAGATTCATCATTATAAGCAACATTAAAAATACCATTTTTCTTAATAGCGTTTCCAATTATTTTATTTTCTTTTTTTAAATTATAATTTTCTTCAAATTTATTTAATAATTCATTTGTAATAACTTTATCCATATTTTTACCTCACTTAAATAATTCTAAAACTAAAATAATTTTACGCAAGTTAAATACATTTAAAAATAAAAAATACATTAGATTATTCTAATGTATCTTCTTTAATTAATTCTATTTTCTTTAATTTCTTATGTTCATTAATAGTACAGAAAACTATTCCTAATATTACTAAACCAATCGCAATATATAAGAATAAATAAGGTTCTTCTTTTAAAATTAATATCGATAATAATGCTCCTATAATTGGAGATATTCCATTATAACAACTTGCAATACCAGTACCCATCCATTTACAAGATAAAATTAATAAAATAATTGCTACTCCATAACAAAGGAAACCTGCTAAAGTAATTATAGAATAATTAACTAATAAAGAAGAATTAAATTCTTTAAAATCTCCTAAAATTAATGAAATTATAGTAAGAATAATAAAAGCAGATAAACTTTTAATACAAGTAACTACTTCACTTTCAACTTCTATTTTCTTACAAAAATTATTTCCTATTGACCATAAAAGTACAGGTAAAATAATAAATAAATTATTAACATCAAATGAGAATCCATTATCATTTCCATTAAAAGATACTAAAACACATGCTCCAAAAATAGAAATTAACCCTAACCATCCCCATATACCTACTTTTTCTTTAAAGAAAATAACTGCTATTAACATAGAAAATACAGTTTGAAAAGACATTAATAAACTTGCAGTATCTCCACTTACTTTATTTAATCCATACATTAAAGATATCGCTGCTACTACATCTGTAATACAAACAATTCCTAAATATAAAATATCTTTCTTAGTAAATTTATTATTATATTTCTTTTTAAAGAATATTTTTTCTCCTAAAATAGTTAATAAACATCCTATAACAGCACCTAAATACATTAAAACTGATTTAAAAACAGATGGTAATCCATCTCCATATAATTTTAATAAAGGTACATTTAATGCATAAATAACCGCAGATAAAATAACTACAGTAACATTTCTTATATTTCTTTTCATAACTTAAATATACAATAAATAAAATTAAAAATAAAAAGAAATATTAAATATATTAGTTTAACTTAAATATTTTACTTATATTATAAAATCAATTTTATTGGTAAGATTTATTTCTCTAATAAATTTATTTAATGTTTCAATATATTTACCAATACTAATCATCATTGCTAAATGACCACCTTTTAAATCCCATTCTACAAGAGGATTACTCATTAAATTTACTAAATTTTCTTTTAAACTATCATTAAAAATATTATCTTCTTTAGAAAAGAATATTAAAACTTCGTTATCAAATGAAATGAAATCTTCTTTTGTTTCTGCATTTACATAAGGAAGAACATCTCCAAGTAATGTATCCATTAGTACAAAATATTCTTTTGACATAGAAGGTTTACAAATATCTATTATATCTTTAAAATCTTTTCTAATTTTTTTATCTTTAATAACTTTACTCGCCATAATTTTAAATAATGGAACTAAAAGACAAATAGGAAGCTTTTTATCTTTTTTAATATTTTTCTCAATCTTTTTAGGATCAAACATCTTATTTAAAAGTTTAATATCTTCTTCATTCATATTTTTTCCAAGTCCACAAGTACCAGATGATATCATACCTTTAATAACATCTGGATGTTTTTTTGCAATAATTTGTGCAATTAATCCACCATATGATTGACCAAGTAAATAAACATTTTTAGCATCTAAATTTTTAATTAATAAAGCAATTGCGTCAGCTAAATAATCATTATTATTAAAATTTATTGGATAACTAAAAGATAATAAATTATATTCACTCATTAAATAATCATATAAATAAAAGAAACCATCTGATAATCCATTTCCCCCCTGCTAACATTACTAAAGTTAAATTTTTAATTTTATTTGGATTTTTATAATAACGATATTTAAAAGATATCCTAAAATATTAGTTTCTTGCAATTGAACAATCTTATCAAAATCATTAAATTTTTCTTTTAATGTCATAATTTAATCTCCTTAATAATAAGCATTATTTGTAAAATTATTATATGTTTTAATTTTAAAATATAATTATTTAAAAATAAAATAATGTGATTTTTATTTTATAAAAAAGATATAGAAAAATTAAACAAAAAAAGTATTATTCTTGCTTCCCATATGGAATTCACGATGGCAATAGCGGATAGAATATATAAAATTAATAATGGTGTAATGATAGAAGTGAAACAATAAATTAGAACCATCAAATATACATTTAATTTTAAATAAAATAAAAACTCTAAAAATGTAACTTTCTAGAGTTTTAATTCATTTTATATTGGTGCGGGCGACAGGACTCGAACCTGCACGACTCTCGACAATAGATTCTAAGTC
>CAVCSZ010000032.1:0-3940 GCA_963605025.1 bacterium
ATTTAAAGAATATGAACTGTTCATAATTATATTTTCAGTTCGCACTTTTTTATCATCAGTTCGCACTTTTTTATCCTCAGTTCGCACTTTTTTAAACTTAAAAATCTGTTAGTTCACAAATGATGTGACACATTTTTTCCTGATTTCTTTTAAATTATGTCCCATTCTTTTTAAAGAGTCAATTTCAACTTCATAAAATTCACTTTGTATTTGAAAGCGCTTTCAGTTTAATATCTTAATATTAACTTAATAAATATTAATAAAATAAAGATATAAAAACCTCTTAAAGACTTTCTTTAAGAGGTTAATAATTATCAATTTATTTTCTTTAAAATAAGAATATAATTCTTTTTTACTTTAAATTCATTTATTTCTAATGAATAAGTATTATCTTCATTTTTAATGTATTTACCAATACATTCTCCAGTATTTCTATCTACTAAACGATAATTTAATAAATCTCCATTAGAATAATTATAATCAGTATTACTACTTATTTTATATCTTAAACATTCATCTAATGTTTTATTATTATTAACACTAATAGATGTATTATTAGATAATAAATTAGAATTTTCTACATATTTATTTTCAAATAATAAATATGCTCCTGATGATGTTTTATAATTCTCATCATATTCATGATCTACATATTTAGAAGTACTATCAATATTTAAATCATTATCAAAAACTTCAATAAATAATTCATCATGTTTTCTCATATATAAATCAAATTTCTTATCATCACCTTCATTATTCATATTTAATTTAATAATAATATCATAGATTCCTTCTTCATTTTCTTTAAGTTTAAATACTATTTCATTAGTAGTTTCATTTTTAACTACATCTACATAATTACTTAAAGCACTATAATAAATATTCTCAGGTTTAATATTACTCTTATCACCTGGATTAGATATTAAGTATAATGGTTTATTTACATCATTATTAATATTAAAATGACTAGATATAGATATTTCATCATTTAAAGATATTACAAAATAATTATTACTAGAAGAAGATAAATCTACATTCTTAGAAATAAATGTATATGGAGAAGATTTACTTAAATCATCTCCAATAGCGTTATATGTATTAGTACTACTATCTAATTCTCCTTCATATAAAGGATTAACATTTCTCCATAAACTTCTACCTGAATTATAATTATTTTTAATAAATGTAGTTATATCATTAGTACATTCTTCATTATTAGTAATCATTAATTTAGGTTCATCAGTTCTTTCAAATAATACTATTGTAGGACTATAGAATGCATTTCCTATACTAGTTATATATTCATCTATATTACTATAAGTAGAATTATATTCTATTTGAGATAATCTTTTATTTTCTAATATATCAAATGCATTAATTCTAGCTTGACTAGTTAAATCATTATAGAATGTTTTAAAATATGTTTTAGCATTTTCTAAACTTACTTTACTAGTATCACTAGGATTATAATCTTGATAAGAATAATTACCTACTATTACATAGAAATTATAAGATCCTTCTCCATATATTTTAATAATATTATCATTAATATAATCACTATCTATTGAATATAAATTAGTCCATTTTAATTGACTAGTATCACTATCTACTACCCAGCTTTTTATTTTACCTTCATCATTAATATTATTACATGAGAATTCTAAAGAAGATACTTTAGAATTTATCTTAACATTATTATAAGAAAATAATCTTATATTTTTACTATTTAAAGAAGAATAACTATTACCTTCATTATCTATAAATGTATCACTATTATTATAAGAATAAGTACTAGTAGTAAATAAAGGATATTTATATTGAATATTATCATTAGAACTAGTTAAATCATTACTTGTAGTAGTAACATTACTACTATAAGTAATCTTTAATTTCTCACTACTTCCTCCTCCTAATAAGTAAGGATCAGTATCACTTTCACTTACATTAGTTTTTTTACTATTAGAGAAAAGAGGAAATAATCTAATTACTCCTTCACTATCAGCGTATTCATCTAAGTCTGCTAAAGGATCAAAATAATATTCAGTAGGTTTACTTTGGAATGCTTGACCTACTTTTTTATCACTATAACTAGTATTAGGACATTCTGCATTACTCCAAGGTTCATATGGATAAACTCTAGAATTTCTATCTTCAGTATTTTTAACATAAGTCCATTCAGTAAAAGTATAATTATGTAAATATTTATATGTATATCCACTTAATTCAGTACCCATAGAAGTAAATACATCAGGTACTACTTTTTCTAAAATAGAACTCATTAACTCATTAGTAACAGTTAATTTAATAGGTAAATATCTACCTGCATTAGGACTAGTTAAATCATTATTTAAATCATATCCATCATCAGTTCTAAGCATTATATCATCAATATTAGTATAATCTTTAGTGCATTCTCCATAAATTAAACCTTCCCTAGTAAAGACATCTCCATCACTATCTCTTATAGTCTTACCATAATAATAATGTTCTCCCCAAGATCCTAATCTATCACTAGAATATTGATTTCTTCCATTAAAATGTTCTTCTCTTTCTGAATCATCACTCTTTATAGTAAAGTTCTCATTTTCTTTAGGTAATCCCCAACTTCTTCTAGCTTTTCCATTATTTTGATCATAACTTTGAGTAAGCATATATGCTCCATTAGAATCATATGCATAACCTCCATCAGCTTCAAAATAATTAACAGAATATTGATCCGCCATAAACTTTCTATATCCACCATCATATGTTAAATCTCCATATGATAAAGAATTTCCATTCATATCAGTAGTTTTATAATAACCAGTATTCTCACTTAATTTATAAATTACTTCATTATTACTATCTACTTTTAAAGATCCATCACTATTATAAACTGGTTCTTTATATCCAAATTGTTCTTCTGGTTTATATTGAGACATAGAAGATATATTTTCTACTCCATTTTGAGTATCTAAATAATCTAAATATAATCTATATAAATAGATATAAGATGCACTAGGAAAGAAATAAATTGTGTATGTTTTACCTTCATTAGAAGATGTATTCTTACCAAAATTATAATTTTCTTCTATATCATCTACTTTTAAATTATTATATGAGTCATCTCCTTTAAAAGAACTATTCTCTTCTTTACTATTTTCAAAATAAAAATAAGATAATCCAAAACTAGTTACTCCTAAAAAAGTAACTAAGAATAATAATGTTAATCTTCTTAAAAATTTAGACATATTTATTTTTAACCTATTACAAATTTAATATTAATAGAAGAATTAATAAGTGAAGAATGAATAGCTTTATAATTATCTTCACTTACTGGTTTAAATTCACTACTAGTATATTCAAAACAATCATTTAAAGATAATGTATATAAATAATATCCATATATATTATCTTCACTAGTATCACTTCTTTTATCTTCTATTTCATTTTTAAAATCATATCCAATTGAAGTATCTAAAGAAGACTCATATTCTTTAGATACTTCAATAAATCTAGAACTAGTATTATTAAAAATACCTTCAAATCCATTTAAAGTAATATAAAACTTAAAATTATTATTTTCTATTAAATCATTCTCATCAGTTAATACATATTTAATAATTAATTTATCATTTCTTAAATAAGTATTATCTTCTTTATTTAAAGAATAAAAATCTATTCCATCTTTTAAATCTAAAATATTACCTTCTCCTTCAGAGAAGATAATTCTAGAAGGTTGATTAATTATTTCTATATTACCTCTTGTAACACTACTTGCTACATATACACTTGCTTTAATAGAATCAATACCTTCATCACTAGAAAAATACCAACTTGCAAAACCAGTACCTATAATAGATAATCCTACTACAATAGGTAAGAATATATTTAATATTTTCTTCCCTATCATAATTATTCCTCTTCTTCATTTAAATCATTATTACTATTTAAATTATCA
>CAVCSZ010000033.1:0-3782 GCA_963605025.1 bacterium
GTTCACCAAGTGCTAAGCGCAATTAAAGTGGATTTTGTATGGTATAGAAATATTAATTTATTAACCATTCTTTTAAACTTATCACTTCAATTCCATCATCAGTAATATATTTTTTAATATTATCGTTTACAATTATAGTTTTTTTAAAGTTATCCTTAATATTTATCAAAGATTTCTTTTCTTGAATTAATTTTTCTAGAGTCTCCATTGAATAAGCGGATTGAATATAATGTTTTTCGTTAATTTTGTTGCAAACAAAATCAGTTTCTAATTTTTTTAATACATAATTACCATTTTCATTTGGTTCACTTATTTCTACTACACCAACATCTACATTATATCCTTTTATAATTAATTCATTGTAAATTATATTTTCCATAATATGTGTTGGCTCAACTTGTCTGAAATTTATTAAAGCGTTTCTTAATCCAATATCGGTAAAATAATATTTGGAGTTCGCACCAATATATTTTTTTCCTTTTATGTCATATCTTAATGCTTCAGATAATAAAAATGAATTTTTTATATATTCAATATGATTTTTAATAGTATCATGACTATAAGATATATTTTCTTTACTTTTAAATGTTTTTTCGATATTACTAGGATTTGTATAGGATCCTATTGAACTAGCTAAAATTTTAATTAATTTTTCAAAAGAATCTATATTTTTGATATTGTTTCTTTCAGTAATATCTTTTATATAGGTTTCCTCTAACAATTGATTTAAATAATCCTTCTTACTTTCTTCGTCATTAAGAAGGGAGACAAATGGCATGCCTCCAAAATATTGATATTCTAAATATGCTTCGTCAAACTCTTTATTTGTCGATTCGAAATATTCTTTAAAAGATAGTGGGTATAAATGAATTTGGTCTGCTCTACCTCTAAATTCTGTTATGACATCACGTGAAAGCATTTTTGAATTACTACCAGTAACATAAACGTCATAATTATCGTGAGTTAAAAAGCTATTAAGTGTCATTACAAATTTGTCCAGTAGTTGTATTTCGTCTAAAAGAATATAATAATTTTTCTTTTCTTTTGCTAAATCCGAAATGTATAGTATAAATTTTTTTGAATTCACTTTATAACTATTTTTAGATTCATAAATTAACGTGCTTTCATTAACTAAATAATTATCCAATTTCATGATATCTTCCATATTATCAAACGAAAAAGTTATTATTTGCGATTCATCTACATTTTCCTTTAATAGATATGATTTATATAACTTATTTAATAAATATGATTTTCCACATCTTCTTAAACCGGTTATAACTTTTATTAAACCATTATTTTTCTTACTTATTAATGCATTTAAATATTTATCTCTTTTAATCACCATAAGGCCACCTACTTTTTTTGCAAGTTCTTGCAATTTTTGCAAATACATTATAACATATATTTCAAAATGCACAATGACCGATTTACTTTTTTTGCAAGTTCTTGCAATTTTTGTAGTAAACCGTTTGAAATATTTATTGTATACTGATATAGAAATAAATAATTATATCAAATTTTTAATATGATATATTTGTTCAAAAAACGTAAGAAATAATTGATGAAAGAAAATTAGCGGTTTAGTATGTTTTTTTATCAAAACCGCTAAAAATAAATTTGTTCAGCATAGTTGTTCGGATAGTTCACCTAATGCTAAGCTCAAATATTAATTTATCAATCAATAATGCCTATCGTATTATGTAGGATTTTTTACTTAATTACTTGTCGTGTTATGTACATTAATTTGTTTTTTTACTTGTCGTATTGTGCGAACTTATGTGTACTAACCATAAAGGATGGTTATATCACATGATGAATTTAACTAGAAAAATATATAGTTCATTATTAAAATGGAAAGAAAGTTATAGTGATAATGCAGCTTTATTAATTGAAGGAGCTAGACGTATTGGAAAATCTACAATTGTAGAAAAATTTGCAAAAGATAACTATAAAACTTATGTTATTATCGATTGGGCAGTTGCTGGAACAAAAATACAAAATTCTTTTAATGAAAATTTAAATAATTTAGATTTACTTTTCCAAGATATCTCGTTGGAATATAATGTCGAATTATTTAAGGGAGAAACTCTGATTGTGTTTGATGAAGTGCAAAAATTTCCTAAAGCTAGAGAAGCAATTAAATATTTGGTAAAAGATGGTAGATATAATTATATAGAAACAGGTTCGTTAATATCTATTAAAGAAAATGTAGAAGATATAGTTATACCATCTGAGGAAATGAAAATAAAAATGTACCCGTTAGATTTTGAAGAATTTTTAATGGCTGCTAATGAAAACATTTTACTAAAATATATAAAAAAATGTGCTTTAGAGAAAGTAGCATTAGATGATTCATCTCATAAAAGGGCAATGAGGCTATTTAAAGAATATATGCTTGTTGGTGGTATGCCACAAAGTGTTATTGCGTATTTTGAAAATAATAAAAATTTTAATCAATCAGACATTCAAAAAAGAAATATTCTTAATTTATATAGAGATGATATAAATAAAGCTCAACGTAAGTATAATTCGAAGGTTTCAGCACTATTTGAAAATATTCCAGGATACTTATCAACTCATGATAAGAAGGTTGTTTTATCAAAAATTGATGATAATCCTAGATTTTCTAAATACGGTGAATCGTTATTTTGGCTATCAGATTCTATGATATGTAATTTATGCTTCAAATGTAGTGATCCTAATGTTGGATTTGCACTTAATAAGGATGATTCATCGGTTAAATGTTACATGGGAGATACTGGACTTTTAGTAAGCTTAGCATTTTCAGAAAATGAAATTATATCAAGTGAATTATATAAATCTATTATTAATGATAAGCTATCTTTAAATGAGGGTATGTTATATGAAAATGTAATTTCACAAATGATTGTTTCAACAAACAAGAAATTGTATTTTTATTCTCATTATGATCCTAATTTGAAAAAGAATGATATAGAAATTGATTTTATGATTTCTAATGATTCAAAAACAAATATCAAGGTATATCCTATTGAAGTAAAATCGTCAAAGAATTACATCACTATTTCTTATAATAAGTTCAAAGATCGTTTTGGAAAAAGAATAGCAGAGTCATATATTATTCATCCTAAACAATTTTCAAAAGATGAATTTGGATATAGGATTCCACCTTATATGATTCCTTTTATAATATAAAGTTGTGAATCTTAGAAAATAAACTTATTTTTCATAGTGTTTCGCAAGATTCACCTAATGATTAATTTAATTATTAAAAATTAATAATAAAAAAGAGATTATTTAACATAATCTCTTATAAAATTAATCAATTTTTACTTTAATAACAACTTTTTCTACTTGTTCATCATTAACTTTAATAACTGGTTGATGTAAATCTTCTGGGAATACAATTGCAAAGAAACCAGGATTTAAAGTAATAATACCATCTAAATCTTTAGAAATATATTTAGTAACATCTTTTTCAGGATTATAAGGAATTTTAACTTTTATTCCTGAAGCAGATTTATCAATATATCCTATTTTTTCTTTACCTTTTAAAACAAGTTGAATATCTGCGTAATGATCATGACCTTCTAAAACTGTATCTTCAAAGTTTTTAGCAACATAACTAGATCTATTAACATAAACATTTTTACCATCTATTTCTGTTTTACCAATAGGAAGTGCTAATAAATCTGTATTTTTCATAAATTCAATAGCAGTTTTTAAATTTTTAGAAGTATAATCACTACTTTTAATATTATCAATTGAACTAATAATCATTTTTAATATCTCCTTAAATA
>CAVCSZ010000034.1:0-3164 GCA_963605025.1 bacterium
ATATTTTTATGAATAATGGATTATTTAATAACAATTTCTCTTTAACTTTAGATATATCTAAAGTTTTTTCATACCCTTTATTTTTATCTAATAATTCATTAATTAAATCTATTAAAATAAATAATTTAAGTGATTCTACATATGAAGATTTAATTTTAAAAATTAATTTAGAAGATAAACTTATTAAATTTAAAGAAACTCATATTTCTTTAATTAATAATAAAGAATCATTAGAAATTAATAATTTTGAATTATATGTAGATATAAATAAATTAAAGAAAATAGAATCTAATAAAGTATTAACATTAACAATAGAATTATTTGATAAATTTGATAATTTATTAGGTTATTCTTATGCTTCTATAGAAATATATCCTTTTAATTATTTTAATGAAGATTATCTTCCTATTGAATTATTATCTACATTTATTAATCCTAATGATATTTATGTTAAAGAAATGATATCTAAAAGTAAGAAAGAATTATTTAAATTATGTAATAGAAAAGAATATTATGGATATAAATCTAATGATATTAATGAAGTAATTAAAGAAATAGAAAGTATTTATTATGCTTTTTATAAATTAGATTTATCTTATATTGCTAAAAATAAAATTATTTCTAAAGAAAAAATAAAAACATTTAAAGAAATTTATAAATATTCTAAAGCTTCTTCTCTTGAAATATCTTTATTTTTAATGAGTGCTTTAGAATATATAGGATTAAATACTATTTTAATATTATCTAATAATTATTCTTTAGTAGGTATCTTTTTAAATGATGAATCTTTAATGACTCCTTTAAGTGATAATCAAAATTTAATATATAATTATTCTTTAAAATCTATTTCTAAATTAATTTTAATAGATCCTTCTTTTTTAACTTTAAAGAAAGATTTCATAGAATCTTATGAACATTCTTTAAAAGAATTAAAAGATCCATTAGATAATTTTTTAGTAATTGATCTTCATGAATGTAGAATAAATAGATATCTTCCCTTTGAATTAGAATCTAATAATGAAGATAATATAGATATTTCTAATGAATCTTATCAATTAAAAGATATAGATTTAAATGAATTAAATAGCTCATTAAAAAAAGAAGAAGTAATTAAAGATAAATTCTATATCTGGAAGAAGAAATTATTAGATTTAAGCTTACAAAATAAATTAATTAATATGAAAATAGGCACTAGTAATATCGAATTATTAATTAATGATTTATATTCTTTTAGTAATTTTTTATTTTCTAATGATCAAGAATTATTATTAATAGATAATGGTAATTTTACTTCTTTATCATCTTCTAAAAAAGAAATGATAGACACTAATAATGATATTTTAATAGAAATAGAAAAAGATAATTTTCGTCAAAAGAGATTAGAAGTATTCTTAGATTCTAAAGAATTTAATTCTTATATACCTCAACTTTATAGAAAAAGTAAAAATGATGAAGAAGAAACAGGTTCTAATACCTTATTTATAGGTTTAGGTATTTTAGAATATAAAGTTAATAAAGTATCTAAGAAGAATAATTATTCTCCAATTATTTTATATCCAGTAGAATTAATTAAGAAAAATAATAAATATTATTATTTAAGAAGAAGAGATCAAGAACCTCAAATAAATATGACTTTAATTGCGTATTTAAAAGAAGAATTTAATATTGAAATACCTTATTTTAATGAATTACCTTTAAAAAATAATAATACTGAAGTAGATTTAAATAAAATCTTTAATACATTTAGAAATAATACTTTTAATGAAGGATTTAAAATATTAGATAATGCTTTCTTAGGTAGATTCTCATTTAATAAATTCATTATGTGGAATGAATTAAATACTAAAAAAGATATCTTTATGTCTAATCCTTTAGTAAGATCATTTGTAAATGGTTATAAAGATAATGAAGTTATTTATAAAGAAAATAATTTAGATTTAGATAAAGATATATCTATTAAAAATTATTGTGTACCTTTAAGTAGTGATTCTAGTCAAATTAGATCTATTATAGATTCTTCTTTAAAAAATTCTTATATTTTAATAGGTCCTCCAGGTACTGGTAAATCTCAAACTATCGCGAATATTATTATTAATTCATTATATGAAGGAAAGAAAGTATTATTCTGTAGTGAGAAAAAAGCAGCATTAGATGTAGTTTATTCACGTCTTAAACAATTAAGAATAGATCCTTTTTGTTTAGAACTTCATAGTAATAAACAAGATAAAAGAGAGGTATTAAAATCATTTGAAAGAGTCTTAGATTTAGGAGAAATAGAATCTAGTAAAGAATTTAATGATTTAAGTTTTAATTATGATTCTATTAATGAAGAATTAAGAGATTTAATGGATAAGATTCATTTACCTCATAATTATTATCTTTCTTTATATGATGCTTTAGTAAATTATTCTAAATATAAAGACGTTAAAGGTGAATTAGAATTAAATAAAGATTTAATAGATAATTTTAATTCTAATAAATATGAGAAAATAGCAGCATTATTTTTAAAAGCTAAAAACTTTTCACCTTCTTTTGATAAATTTAAAGAAGATTTACCATTTAAAATATTATATTTAGATTATTATAATAGAGATATTAAAGAAACAATTAAAAATGATATTTTTAATTCTTTAAAAAGATTAGAAAATTTTGATTTATTATCTCAAAAATTAAATAAATCATTAAAAATAGATTCTTTAAGTGAGAATACAATTAAAAATATTTATGATTTATTAGATTATTCATCTAATAATGAAGTTTATTTTAATTTATTAATGAATGAATCTAGTGAAGAATTAATCAATAAATTAATAAAATTAATTAATTACGAAAAAGAAATATCATTAAAAGAAAAAGAATTTAATAATTTATTTAATAAGAAAATATTAGATAATGATCTAGAAGATTATTTATTTAGATATAATCAAAATAAATCTTTATTCTTTATTAAAAAATGGATTAATTCTTTTAAATTATTAAAAGAAATTAAATCTTTTAGTGTTAATCCTAAAAAGATTAATAAAAAGAATTTATTAGATAATATTAATTATTTAATAGAATTTAATAAAGAATTAAATAGAGTAAAAAAGAATTCTTTAATTATAGAAAGTAATTTAAATGAAGATTATAAATTAAATAAAGATTTAGATTATATCTTAAATAAA
>CAVCSZ010000035.1:0-3122 GCA_963605025.1 bacterium
TTTAAGTTTTTGTATTATTTCTTTTATATAGACAGCTCTACCTTTATTTAAAATTCCACCGTTTATTAATATGTTCTTACTCTCAATAAAATTGTATTGAGAAAGTTTAGATATAGTTTTTATTTGATTTAAGTCAGCTTTATTATCTTTTGCTAATATAACTGTATATTCTTTTGAATCCCATTCTATTCCCTCTGTAATAGAAGTTGCAAAAGAATATCCGCAATATTCACAAGTGAAATTTTTTGCTGATCCATCTATTACTACCTTTAATTCTTTTCCACAATTTGGACATTTATTTTCCATTTTTATAACCTCCTGGTATGAATTTAATAAATTCTCCTCTATTTATGCCGTTTGATATCCAATAGTTTCCTCTATTATTTGAATAGATTGTCATATTAGGAGCATAAACTGGTTTACCTAAAGCATTTGCTAAGTTTTGCGCGAAACCATTAACCGTTGATCCTGTGTTACAAGAAAATAATCTTATTGATTTTGCTTTTTTGAACCCTGACTGTTTTCTAATTAATTTGGCAGCCTCTCTTGCTTTTATTTGAATCGTTTTATTTCCATTTTCAATTTCAATCAAATCACTATTCCCATGTGCAACAACGTCGAACATTCCGTTAGGATCAATATCTGTTCTATTAGCTATATATTTAGCAAATAATGAGCGTTCCCCTTCTTTAGGCATAAAAGATATATCGCCTTTTGCAATATTTTTATTACCATAAGAAAATAAATTATTTTTACCCTTCATAAGAATGTTCTCCTATTAAAGATTTCTTTAATTTATCTTTCTTATTTTCAATCATCGTATACGAATCATATTGGTAAATTGGTATGTTTTTTTGACGAGCATATATAAATAAATCATCCAACTCAATTCCATATACACATATTCCACTTGGTTGTAATACATCAACTATCATTTTAATTTGCTTTTTAAATACTTCTCGATTATCCAACCTTTTAATAAACCCATTCGTCCCGATGCAAATTAATGTATGCATTGGATAAGCTTCTAAAGAAGTGATAGTCAAATCACAACCGATTCTTACATTTGGAATAATCTTTATTCCTTGTTTTCCAAAATAATAAGTTATTGCTAAATTAAGACCTATTTGACTTTTTTGAACCCATAAAGGCATATTGTCATATGGTGATGCATCAATTCCAACAACGCATTCATATTTTCTTAATTTATCCACATATTCTTTAGGATTATTTAAGATTGGTTGAAATCCCAAGTCGTTGCAATAAAACGAAATTGTTGTATCTTTAGGATTTTCTATATCACGTCTTCTATCCCATTGAACTATTTTTGATGGTGGTTCTTTTGCTACCATCCACTCTTCAATTATTGGAAATTCATCCAATTTAGATCTTTTAGCATCTTTAATTAAATATGCTAAATACAAATCCCTAAAAAAGGGAGTTTTTGATTTTTTAATCATTTTAAATTTTCTCCTTTTAAATTTTCACCATTCAAATCATGGTTGATTTATTAGGATAACTATGTTAAAATGACTTTGCTTGGTAGCCAATTTAACACGCTATCACATAACTTGGGTTATTGCGAGTAATCCAAGTTATTTTTTTCTTTTTATCATTATTTTATTAATCACCATCCTATTCTAAGATGTTAGAAAATTCACCATTTACATACATATTTTGAAGATTATTCTTTTCTCTAATCTCTTTTTTATTAAGTTTATACAATGGCAATATCTTATTATCACTAATCAAGTAACAACAATCTGGTCTAGTTATTTGATTATTCATTAAAGTTATATTATGTGTTGTAATAATAGATTGCATATTTTCATAACTGTTTACTATTTTTAATATAGCTTGTGCAGTTGTGTAATGATAATATGCATCAAATTCATCAATAATTAACATTGTTAAATGATTAAATTCAAGCATCCAACAATAGAATAGCCAAATAGTTTTAGTTCCTGATGAAATAATACTATTAAACGGCATTATTTTGCCATTATCAAATTTAATACCAAGATCATTGATTCCACTTTGGTTTTGATATACACAAAGATTATATTTAATTCCTTGGTTTGATAAGAAATCTTGAAAATCTTTAACCTTATCTTGTCTTATAATAATTGAAGATAGTGATTCAGGCCCATTAGAATAACCAACATATTGGTTACCTTCGGTTAAGCTCTTAAAATAAAGCATACCCTCTACATATTTAACAAGTTTATAGATTGGTGATTTCTCACTTAAAATAGTGTTATTGTAAATGAATTTAATAACAGATAATTGTTGAGGTACATTTTTAATGTTTAAAGTTTTAGCTTCTTCAATTAAATTAACATAATGACTTTCATCCAAATAATTGTATTCAAAGATAAGCTTATCTCCTACATATAATTTTTCATATACTAAAGAGATTGGAGTTGATTTAACATATTCATATTTTACAATTTGTTTATCAAACTTAAATGTATAAATGAACTTTGCTTTATTAATATTAGATCCAGCATTAAAGTATCTGTCTAAGGAAAGAAGATATTTCTCTTTATCCACAATATGATATGTAATATCCATTATTGCTTGGCATAAAGAAGATTTACCACTTGCATTAGGACCATATACAAGTGCTTTTTTAACAATCCTTTTGTCGACTAAAGAATTGTTAAAAGTGTATCTTTTGTTGCTTTCTAGATCAAATTCAACTTTATCTTTGAATCCTTCAAAATTTTCAACTTCGAACTTTATTAGCATTTCTATCACCTCAACATTAATATACCATAGTCTTGTTAGCATATCAACTGTGTTTCGTAATATTTTTACGGATAGAATATTTTGACCGTTTAAAATCCAAAATAAGAATTAGTAAATCGGTATATTTTTTCTATAATTAAACATAACTATAGGTTAAAATTAAAAAGTAATCGCCATAAAGCAACTACTTTCATTATAATTATTAAATTTTAATTACAATACTTACAAACCCATTATTATTTATATATTTACTTGTTGCGCTTCTGGTATCACTTGGTGAACTTGCAGTAAAGCGCAAGACTTTGCACTATCTTGCATTGATAGTTAATTAAATTAAATAATTAATTTAGTCTTAGTCATTAACTTTCCAG
>CAVCSZ010000036.1:0-2903 GCA_963605025.1 bacterium
ATTTCTAAAAGTACTGATGTATTAATTGTAGGAGAAAAAGCTGGTAGTAAATTAGTAAAAGCACAAGAATTAGGTATTACAATTATTACTGAAGGAGAATTAATTGAAATTTTAAAATAATTATAATTGAAAATAATGTTATTAAAATAGAATCGAATATTCTACTCAGTTATTTACTGATGAAGAGATATATGATTTAGTTGCTATTTTATAGCAAAAATTCTTAAATCAATATTTGAATCAAAAATTAAAAAAATGAATCTATTAGTAAATGAATGTTCAGTAGTTGATATGAGATGTGAAAGTGGTTTAAAAAAAATTATTTGAAAATTTTTATAGGATTCGAAACTAAAGAGAATAGTCAAATAAATGTTTATTAAATTAAAAATTAAATTTATAAAAGGAGAATAATATGATTAAATTTGATGATGTTAAGGAAGGAGAAAGAATAAAATTTGGTAAAGTCAGTTACTTAGAAGATTTAAATGATGAATCAAATAAAAAAGTAGATGACGCTGAATGGATTGTCTTTAAAAAAGATGAAGAAAATAAAGTGATAGGATTATTATATCTTAAAGATGTTTATTTCGATGATAGTTTTAGATTTGTTAAAGATAGCAAATATCCATTAGGTGGATATTTCGTAGATGGAAATGAAGGACTTAAAGATTTAAAGAAAGAGCAAGATAGTATTAAGTTTTCATTTGAAAAAGATGAAGAAGAGATGTTAGTAGATTTTGTTAAACAATTTAGTAATTTTAATCCATGTGGAGAAGCTTTTGATTTTATGGGCAAATATGCAATATATCTTGATAAAACAGAAGATTACTATACTGCTGAAGATTTAAATTTAGACTATGATTATTCATATTATCCACCTGATTTACCAGAAGATGAAAACCCTGATGATTGGAATATACTTTATGATGAAGATAATGAAACAGTTTTAAAAATTGTTCCTGATGATGATTGCAATATTCTTGTATATACTGTTGATGATAGTGGAGCATGCTTAGAAGGTTATAATTTTGCACGTGAAGATGGTTCTATCGAAGATTCTTTAGAAAGATCTGAAGAAGATGAAGATAAATTAGCATTAGTTGATGAATTAGAAGAAGGCGAAGAATATGAAATTTGTGGACATAATGAAGATGGTTACTTCGCATTTGCTTGCTATGTAAAATGTGAATAATTTCATATTAACTTATATTTTTTACTAATTTAAAGGTTGTATAATAATGATAAATATAATAAACGAGAATAGAATTACAAGATTAAATAGTGAAATGCCCTATGAATATGCTTCTCCAAATAAATATAGTGATTTATTAAATGAAGCTATTAATGATCATGATGTTCCTTTTTTATTTGATATATTTAATGTTTTCAATAGATCAAACATTAATGTAGAAATATCAAATAAGACTCCTTCTAAAACATATAAAAATAAAGGATACAAATTCGAAGATATTATTGATTCTATTAAAGAAAAATGGGATTTATCTAATAGAATAGATTGGCTTAATAAAGATAATTATCTAGAACTTGTAAGTATTATCTCTAGAAATTATGAAAGAAGTGATGAAAGGAAAAGCGAAAAAATAAGAAATGTACTTGATAAATTATTTAAGAATATTGATATTAAATTTAAATCATTAATACTAGGTCAGTATTCTGTTAAAAATAAAACAATAATATTATATGTTAATAATATTTATAAAGCATCTATTAAAAATAACATTTCACTTGATGATTACATTAAAGAAGTATTCGTTCATGAATTGTTCCATTATTATCATTATAATTTTAAATTTAATAATATTGAATTATTATCTAGAAGTGATTACACATCTTCAATAATTAAAGAATCTCTTGCAAGTTATGTGGAATATATGTACGCTGAAAGAAAAGGATTAAATACCAAAAACTCTTTAGAACAATCGTGGAAAGAATATCCTGTAACTTGTTACCCATATTCAGGTGCTATTAATTTTTTATTTGATGACTATAGAGATAGAGTTCCAGAAAATGCATTTGTATTTATACATAGAAGGGCAAATTTTGATAACATATTTACTAAATCATTAACTAATATGGATCAAGCATTAAGAGATTTATTACCATTAAATGATTTCTATTTAGTAAAGAATATGGATAATAAAAAAACTTTTACTAAAAAAAATATTAAAAAATTATTAGATAGTATTGATGATGATTAAAATTTAAATGTTTAATAATTTTAAAAACATTAAATATATTAATTAAAAGAATAAAAGGAAGTAAAAATATTATGAGTAAAATAGCAAAAGATTTAAAAGATTTTAAATATAAAAAAATAGATGATCAAATTATTATTAATGGTATTAATGATAAAACTGTAACTGAAGTAATAATACCTGAGGGAGTAACTGTAATAGGTGGCAGTTCATTCTATGGTTGTAAAAAAATAACAAACATAGTCATACCTAATAGTGTAACTTCAATAGGTCGGCGTGTATTCTCTGATTGCTCAAGCTTAACAAGCATAATCTTCCCTGATGGTGTAACTTGCTCAAGTGCATTCTCAGATTGTTCAAGTTTAACAAGTATAGTCATCCCTGATAGTATAACTTCAATAGGTAAATATGCATTCAGATTTTGCTCAAGTTTAACAAGCATAGTCATTCCTAATAGTGTAACTAAAATAAGTGATTATGCATTCGAAAACTGTTCAAGCTTAACAAACATAACTATTCCTGATAGTGTAACTGAAATAGGTGGCAGTGCATTCTCTGGTTGTTCAAACTTAACAAGCATAGTCATCCCTGATAGTGTAACTGAAATAGGTGAATATGCATTCTACGGTTGTTCAAGTTTAACAAGCATAGTCATTCCTAATAGTGTAACTAAAATAAGTGATTATG
>CAVCSZ010000037.1:0-2817 GCA_963605025.1 bacterium
TAATAAGCTCATTAATATTACTAGTCACATTAACTACATTTGAATAAGTAATTTATAACTGATAAAGACCACATCAAAATGTATTTTTTCGCTCATCTCAAAATGTTTAATTTATTTCATTGTATATAGTTTCATTTTTTATTTTATATAACATACCTGTAGTTTTTTACAATTTATACAATAATGAATTAATCTATTGATTATTAAGTTACTAACTATATTTTTTACATATATTTTTATTAAATAAGATATTTATTAATTATTTATTTAAATAGGGGGTTATTTATGAAAATGAAAAAATTTAAATTATCTTTATTATGTGCTATGTTAGTAGGAACCCTAACAGGATGTAATAACTCTAACTCAAATATTAAAGTTAGTGTAATTGGAGATTCAATTGTAGAAGTACCTGTAGTTACTAGTATTGATTATGAAAAAGGATTAAAAAATGATAAGAAAAACTTTGGTAAATTTGGATGTTCTGTTATTGGAAAAGTTTTAGATAATGGAGATATGGTAGTAGGAAGATCACTTGATTTATACTATAGTAATAATCCTGCTTATGTAATTAAAACTGATGTTAAAGGTTATTATAAAACTTTAGGACTTGCTTATATGGAAGAAAGAGGCGCTAAAGTAAGAAAAAAGACTGTTCAAGAATTAAAAGATGAAGGAAAAGAATGGCTTTCTGCTTATCAAAGTGTTGCTAATTGTAATAAGAAAACATTAAATGTTACTTTCTTTGAAGATAATGCTTTAACTTATACTTTTAAATTAGATTAATTATATTCTTAAATTAAAATAAACCCTTAAAGTTATTCTAGTAAACTAGAAAAAAACTTTAAGGGTTTTTATTATAAAGTTTGTTTAAAAATATATTTAGATTTATGTTTCTTTATTTAAAATTATTGTGTAGTTTTAGATTATATTTTATTTATAACAACTAATTTATACTTAAAAGTAAGTATGTAACAAAAAAGTGCATACTTACTTTTTATTTTGTGTATATTTTATAATCTTAACGTAAAAAGAAAGTGCACTTCTTTTAAAAATAAGGAGATATATATAAATGTTAAATAAAAAGATTAATTTAGAAAAAGGATATGTATTAGTATATGATTTTAATTCTATAAAAGTACATAATTATAACACTAAAGATTATATTGATGATCAAGTAATTTTATTAGAAAAGAATAATAAGATTGTTTTAATTGAATCCCCAGCATTTTATGAAAATAATAAAGAATTAGAAGAATATATTAAATCATTAAATGTTAAATTAGATGGAGTTTTACTTTCTTATCATATGGGAGGAGGAACATTCTTAAAAGATTCTAAGAAATATTCTACTAAAAAAGCAGATGAATTTGGACATATAGGAGGAGGTAAAGCATTAGTAAATAACTTTACTAAAGCTTTCGGAGATTCTTTTGATAATAATATTCATAATATTACTGATTATATTGATAAAGGTAATGTTACTTTAGGAGATATAACTTTTAATATTATACCTACTAATGATGCATTTGATATTGAAATACCTGAGATAAATTCTATTTATACTCATATGTTAGGTAGTGATTGTCATTCTATTATAGTAAGTAAAGAACATGCTGAAAGTATGATAAATACATTAAAAGGATATATAAATAAAAATTATAATTTAATTTTAACTTCACATTATATTCCTGAAGATATTAATGCAGTTAAAACTAAAATATCTTATATAGAAAATTTATTAAATATAGTAAATAATTCTAATAATAAAGAAGAAATGATTGAAAAAGTAAAGAAAGAATATCCTAATTATTCAGGTATTAATTACTTAGAAATGACTGCAGGTTTCTTCTTTAATAAATAATTAAAATATATAATATTTAATACTTACTTTAAGTTAGGTACTTACTAAAAGTAACTCTTAATGATATAATTTATTAAGAGAATTAAATATGAGTAAGGTTTACACTAATTGTCCTGTAGAATATACAGCATCTATTATTTCTAATAAATGGAAAATTTTAATATTAAGAGATTTAATAAGTGGCACTAAAAGATATAATGAACTTAATAGATCAGTAGTAGGTATATCAAGTAAAGTATTAACACAAAATTTAAAAGATTTAGAAAATGATGGAATAGTAAATAGAAAAGTTTATCCTGTTGTACCTCCTAAAGTAGAATATTCTTTAACTGAAAAAGGTAAAGAACTTAAAAAAGTTTTAGATATGATGAAAGAATTTGGTATTAAATATAAAGAAAATAAATAAAATTTATAAATAATTAAAAAAGCCATTTAGAAATTAAATATTTAATTAATAAATTAATTTCTAATGGCTTTTTAATATTAAAATTACTTAAAACTCATTGTAATTTTTGTAATTTATTTAACTTTTATAATTTGTTAATTTATAATCATGTTTAGAAATAGTTTTAAAAATAATAATAATTATAGACAATATAAAAACAACTATTTTTATATTAAAAATAACAAAAGGAAATAAGATTATTTTGAAATAAATATTAATTGGTATAATATATATATTAAATAATAATAATATTATGAGTAAAATAGCAAAAGATATAAAAGATTTTATATATAGTAAAAAAGATGATCAAATTATTATTAATTGTATTAATGATAAAACTGTAACTGAAGTAACAATACCTGAGGGAGTAACTAGAATAGGCGATGCTGCGTTCTATGAATGTTCAAATTTAACAAACATAGTCATCCCTAATAGTGTAACTTCAATACGTGAAAATGCATTCAAAAATTGTTCTAAATTAAAAGATATTTACTACAAAGGTACATTAAAA
>CAVCSZ010000038.1:0-2473 GCA_963605025.1 bacterium
TTTATCTGCCATATTTTTAAACCTTATTAAATTATTGAAAACCTTTTAAAATTACATATATTCTTTAATTTTTTGTGCAATTGTATGTAAATCTATAAAATAGATAAACTTTATGATTTATATTTCAAAATCATTGGCGAAACAACATCACCTCTATCTCGTAAGCTAATTAAATCAGCATCTGAGAATACATTTATTTTTCTTAAAATTCCAATTGCGCCATTTATATCAGCATTTAGGATCTTTCCACAAGAAGACTTAAACAATCCTCTTTTAATTCGTTTTCCTAAATAATTATCTTGTTTTCGCATTTCTTCATTAACTAAATGATCAATTTTTGATGTGTAACTTTCTTCGGTTATAATAACATCAATATTTTGTTCTTCAGATTTATATTGAATTTTATTAATTAAATTATTGAAAGGAATTGAAACAAATTTTTGATTTATATTTTTACCAAGATTTGAATTTTGTTTCCATCCATTGTTATGACCAATTACTATTGTTCCAATATTATTTTCAATACAAAGATCAATTAATTTCTTAGATAAACAATGAAATTCATATTCAAGTTTATTATTTCGTTTCATATTTAACTTTTGAATATATTTTGATGTTTTTGTTTTATTAACAGTTTCAAGAATTGATTTTCTTTTAGCTAATTGTTTATTATAGAATTGATTTATTGATTTTATTTCTCCACCTTTAATAATCCAAGATTTATGAATCTGATTATTTGTAGTTATAGATACAATATTATCAATACCAATATCTATTCCAAGACAGTTATTTTTATTTAAATTATTTTGTTTTATTTGTTTTTCATAACTTATACATAATTTAACCTTTCCATAATATCGTTTAATTGTTATACATTTTATAGAATGAATATCTATGTATTTTGGAATTTGAATTTTATATTTTGATTTTGGAAGACTAAGAGTATTATTTTTATAATCTTTTGATCTTAGTCTTGTTTTCTCAAAAATTAAAATACTAGATCTTTTATTTTTAATTAAATATCCAGGTAATTTTGGTTTACCTTTAAATTTTGATTTATTTTTCCAATATACTTTACAAGCTTTATAGAAAGAATTCCAATTATCATTAACTTTTCTTAGAATATATTGTTTAGCATTTATATCTAAGTTTGATTTTTTCCAAGAATCTGTCTCTTTAACTAGATCGTATAATTTAATTTTTTTATAGTCTGGTTTTCTATTTTCTTTTTGAGCTTGAAAATATTCCTGACGAAGATAATATAAAACCTAGTCATAAATAGATGTAGCTTCAAATAACCACTTATCTATTTCATCAGTCTTTTTCAATATCATCTTCTCAGATCTAATCATATAATTTTATTTACTTTATAGTTTTATCTATTTTATATTATTTACTACTTTCATCATTATTTTTTAATTCATCTTCAAGCTTTTTTAATTTATTTTTTCTTTTTCCATAAAATTTCATAGAAAAATGATGAATAATAGCAATTAAATCATCTGTTAATTCTTGTTCAAATGTTTTATCTTCAGTTAAATTAACTTCAATTATTTCACAATTATATCTATCAAACAAATTTTTCAAATAACCATATCCAAATCTAGTCAAACGATCTTTATTAGAAATAATAACCTTTGTTATTTGTCCAGAAATAATTTGAGAAATCATTTCATTTAAACCTTTACGATTTTCATTCATTCCAGAAGCAATATCTGAAAATATTAAATTTTCATCAACTTTATTTCCATTTGCAACAATATATTGTCTAAGATATTTAATTTGATTATCTAGATCTTTCTTTTGTTTTGGTGTAGAAACTCTACAATATATAGCTATCTTAGGTTCATCAGAATTAATAATAAATTTATCAGGTAATTTATAAAGATATTTTTTATCTGAAATTTGTTTTGTTTCAATTCTTCCAGCTTTTTTCATCTCATATAAACATTGTGATGAAATTTGAAGAATATTACGAATTTTTTTACTTGAATACCAATTTTCTAACATATAAATATTATACAATATTTATATATTTTATTAAAATTATTTAATTTATTGTTTTAAATATATTCTTTTGAATATATTATTTGCTAAAATATCATCACTAGGCATTATACTACTATCTTTTTTCTAATGCACACCTTTACTTAAAACATATAACCAAGTAACACTACTTCCATTTACCTAGCCTATTAAACCTTTTCCATTCTTCTTATATGTTACAAATGTATTATTAAAATCACTAGCTTTTCTACCTTTTGCTTTATCACTAATTGGTATAGTTAAATGCTTTCTAAATCTAGGTAATATATCAATATCGTGATATGCTCTACTTACACCTGGAACATTTATTATAGCTTCGCCACTATTATTAATACTCTATCCTATTTCCACTTTGTTTGGATTATAATGATTAATACCTGGAAATCTAATTGAAAAATGACTTTTTGTATCATTAGTTAAACTATAA
>CAVCSZ010000039.1:0-2389 GCA_963605025.1 bacterium
AATAAAAATACTGTATTAGATGATTTTGATAAAATTGATTTATATGCTGATTGTACAATTAATGCAAGTAATACTTCTTTCAATGAAGCTACAATTGTATTACCTTATGACTTTAAAGCAGATATTAAAACTTCTGATAATGATGAATACTTATGTAATTATTTATTTAGTGCTTGTAATTTCTATAATGGATTTAATATAAATCAAGAAGGTGAAACTACTAAATTTACAACTGGTGAAATTATAGATACTCCTGCTGTTGAAGAAACTCCAGCAGTAACTCATGAATCATTAGGTTTAGTAGGATTAAGTAAATGTAATTTCTACTTAACAGGTAAAGATGAAAATGCATGTAAAGCAGCTGCTGCTGATCCATATTTAAGTGTTAATTTACCATTTGATGTTGCTGTTCAAGAATGTACATTTGGATCTGATAGTGCTGTTACTAGTAATACTGGAATTTATAATGCTACTCAATATGGAATTGTATTAGCTTCAGGTCATACAACTATTTCAAAGAGTAAAATATATTATCAAGGTGATTATTTAAATGAAAATGATACAAATAATAAATTTTATAAAAATGCTCTTATTGTAGTAGGTAATGCTTTTGAAGCTACTGATGAAACAGAAGGCTATTCTACTGTATTAACATTAGATAGTGGTGATGCTAATACATTTGTAAATACAAATACTTCATTTGATTACGCTAAGAACAGAATGTTAGCAATTTTTGATAACGCTGACACTACAGTTAATTTATCAATAGATACTTTAACAGAATTATTAGGTCATAATGAAGAAGCTAAAGGTGTTATTGTTGCTAAAGTTACAGGTAGTAATGATAATCCAGTTGCTAAATTAAAAGTTACAGATAGTGAAGGAGTTGTTTCTAATCAAGCAAAAGCTTATTTTGGTGTATGGGAAAAAATAGCTAAAACTAATGAATAATTAATATCTATTAATTAATAAATTACTTAATTATTTAATATAGGTTTTAGATTAAATGGAATTACTTTCTAGAAATTATTCTAGGAAGTAATTCTCATTTAATAATTTAATTAAAAATAATATTTAAAATATTTAAAAATATTTTGTTTTATAGAATTTATGGAGGTTATTTTATAATATGAAAAATAAATTCTTATGTGTACTTGCTTTGTCAGCTGGACTCTTTGGTTTAGTTAGTTGTGGTAGTCAAGGTGCAGTAGGTCCTGTTGGTCCTACTGGTGCTACTGGACAAAATGGTAAAGATGGTGCTGATGGAAAAGATGGCAAAGACGGTATTGATGGAGTTGATGGAAAAGATGGAGAAACTCCTTATATTGGTGAAAATGGAAACTGGTGGATTGGAGATAAAGACACTGGTGTAAAAGCACAAGGTGATAAAGGTGATAAAGGTAATACTGGTGCTACAGGAGCTACTGGTGCTACTGGTGATAAAGGTGAAGATGGCGATCAAGGTGATGATGGTGATATAGCTTATTCATGTACAATTTTACCTTATGGTGTTAGAGATGTTACATTAAATGGTACTAGTACAAAAGATACTGGTGCTAGAGGATACACTACAGTTAATAAAGGTAGTGCTATAGAAGGAGAAGAAATTACTTTTAAAATTTATCCTTTTGCAGGATCTAATCTTTATACATTTAGTTTAAATGGTAAATTTGTAAGTCCTGAATTAGTAGATGATGATGGAAAAGGATTTACTAGTGGTACTGATTATTATGAATACACTACTACAATGGTAGAAGGTGGATTTGTAGTAGAATCTACTTTCCAACTTGATGGTGATAGTGTTTATGTATGTTCTGTTACTAATAGTAATGGTGATACATCTACTAAATTTAAATCATTAGCAGAAGCTACTTATTATGCAGAAAGTGGAAGTACTATTGAAGTTAATAGTACTGGTAATGTAGATCAAAATAATAATATTAATATTTTTAATAAATCATTAACTATTAATTTAAATTCAAGTTATAGTATTGGTGAATTAAATATTGTTGATTCTTACGCTAGTAGTTTTGGTAATTATACAGAAAAAGAATATTTAGATTTACTTAGTGAAAGTGTAACAAAAGAACAAATCTATAAGACATTTGGATCTAATGTACATAATATTACTATTAATGGTAATAATAATACTCTTACACTTAAAGCAGATCAAGATATTACTGTTGAAGGTATAACAAGTGATTTATTCTCAGATAAGAGTGAAGATGAAATAAAAGATTTAGTAGCTGAATATATAGTATCCGCTATTATTCTTCAAGATAAACTTGATAGAGATGAAATTAATGGTGAAGATTTAACTAAGAGTGAACATTTTGATAAAGTTAATGAAATTTGTGAAGAATATTTTAAAGTAACATATGAAGAAAAA
>CAVCSZ010000040.1:0-2272 GCA_963605025.1 bacterium
TTCTTAAGTGTAAGAATGTAATTAAGAGATAATCTTAATTCATCATCATCTCTAATAGAATTCATTAAATTTCTAAAAGATTCATCTGTATTATATTTTCTTAAGAATTCTATTTGTTCAACACTTATATCTTTATTATCTACTCCAAGTAATTCATTAATAGATACATTCATAAAATCACAAAGATCAGGAATTAAATCTAAATCAGGAGCGCATTCTCCAAGTCTCCAACGTCTAACTGATACATCTCTTACTCCAAGTGCTTCAGCTATCTTATAATTAGATACTTTATTTTCATTCATCCAATTATCTAAATACTTACTTAAATGTTCTCTTACTTTTGCCATAATCAATACCTCTATGAATTTATTATAACACAAATAGTAGCAATTTCAAAAATAATTTAACAAAATAGTTGCATAATATCTAAATTATACTATAATAGTAAATGTAGTAGTGCCATTACTACTATTTATGTATAAGGAGGATTGATATTATAGGAAAACAAAAGAAAGATTATTTAATGAAAGAAGAAGACATTCATAACATAGGTATTGTCTTAGCGAAGGATTTAAAACTATATTTCAAATATGGTGGAACAAAAGAAGAACTTACATTTGACCACATGTTTGAAGTGATTAGTAATCACAACAACAAACAAGTTTTAAATAAACCTGATAAAGATATAACCATACCTTATGAATTGTTACAAAATGGGGAGGTATTAGATTATGCACAAAACTGAAATTAAGAATGCTGTTATATATGCAAGATATTCTTCTGATAAACAAACAGATCAATCAATAGAAGGTCAAATATCAGTAATAGAATCATTTGCCAAATCTAATGGCTATAAAATAATAAATCAATATATTGATAGAGCTATATCAGGTAGAACAAACGATAGACCATCATTTCTTAAGATGATTGAAGATAGTGAGAATCAAGAATTTCAATATGTAATAGTTTATAAATTAGATAGATTCTCAAGAAATAGATATTATTCAGCAATCTATAAACATATGCTAGAAGAAAATGGTGTAAGAGTTATTAGTGCGACTGAATATATAAACCCAGATTCTCCTGATGGAGTATTATTTGAATCCTTACTTGATGGTTATTCAGAATATTATTCAAAAGAATTAGCTCAAAAAGTAAGAAGAGGAAACATTGAATCAAGAAAGAAAGGCCAATATACAGGAGGAACCTGTATATATGGCTATAAGATAAAAGATAAAAAATATAAAATAGTTAAAGAAGAAGCTAAGATAGTAAATGAAATATTTGAGAGTGTTTGTAAAGGTCAAACACTTAAAGCTATCGCAGATGATTTAAATAATAGACTTATTAAATCATCTAATGGAACACCTTGGAATCATTGTAAGATTGCAAGAGTAGTAAGAAATACTAAATATATAGGTAAAGCTATATTTGGTGAAGAAGTATATACAAATATAGTTCCTCCAATAGTTGATGAAAAAGTATTTAATCAAGCAGGTGCAATCTTAGATAGAAATTCACATGGATCAAGAATATCTCATCAAAAATATTATTTAACAGGTAAAATATATTGTCCTATATGTGGTAATTATTATATAGGTAAATCTTCAACTAATAGTTCAGGATATAAATCTCATTATTATATCTGTAAGAATAAAGTTAAGAAAGAATGTAATTCTCATCAAATAAATAAAAATTTAATAGAAGACTTAGTAGTAAAAGAAATTAAAGAAATACTATCAAGTGATGATAGTATTGAAGAATTAGCTAATACTATGTTTGAGTATTATAATTCTTCAAATCAAACAAATGATGAGATTACATTATTAGAAAATAAAGTAATACAAGATACTAAGAAGATTAATAATTTAGTTAAATCTTTAGAAACATATGAATCTAAAAGAGTAATAGATAGAATTAATGAACTAGAAACCGAAGTAAAAGAAACACAAGATAAGATTCATACATTAAAAAGAGAAACTAAAGAACATTTAAACATAGATGAAGTATATGATTTTCTTTATACTATAAAAGATTCTAAATGTGAAAATGATATAGAGAAAGAACAAATACTTAATACATTAGTTAAATCAGTAGTTAAGTATGATAATTATTTAGAAGTTACTTTATATCCATCAAATAATATAAAAGTAAATTTAAAGAAAGATAAAGAAGAAATAAACTTCTATAATTCTATTGCGCCTCAGGATTTATTACGTTCACCAAGTGCTAAGCGCAATTAAAGTGGATTTTGTATGGTATAGAAATATTA
>CAVCSZ010000041.1:0-2271 GCA_963605025.1 bacterium
GTAATTTTAAAAGGTTTTCAATAATTTAATAAGGTTTAAAAATATGGCAGATAAAAAATCAAAAATTGAAAAAATATCAAATATATGGACAAAAGTTAGCAATCCATTAAGATATTTAAATAATAATTAGATTGAAAACTTATTGAATAATGCTAGATATGGTGATGATTTAAGATTACAAGTTGCATATTTTGAAATCGAGAAAAATACACCTATATTTAGTGCTTGTATTAATAAGAGAATTGCTGGTGTATAGAATCGTTCTTGGGATATAGTTCCAAATGATGAAAGTGAAGATGCTAAATTACAAGCTAAGAATATAAAAGATATATTTGATAAATCTGATAATTAGGTAGAAGATAATTTAACTGATGCTATTAGACATTTAACATTAGGAACATTTAGGGGTAGATCTGCAGTTAAACCTTTTATAATAGATAATAAATTAATATTTAAGAGATTAGATAATTGGAATTATTTAAGATATAATCAAAAGAATTATTGGAATCCTACAGCAGATTAGACATTTTTAATTGATGATAAATTAACTATTGATAAGATTGGATTAGTTGAGATACCAAAAGATGAGATATGTTATGTAGTTGATGAGAAGCCATTAGATTGGATTGGTATTACGATTTATTTAAGATAGTTAGTTGGAGAAGAGACTTGGGCTAGATTTGTTGAGAAGCAAGGAATTCCATAGGTTATAATTACAGTTCCAGATGGTACACCAGATACAGATTTATAGAAGTGGAATTATAGGGCGCAAACTATTTATGAAGGTGGATCTGGATCTTTACCTAGTGGTAGTAATGTTACAGAATTAAATAGTTCTAGATCCCAAGATCCATTTACAAATTATATTACACATCAATCTGAGATGTTTTGTATCTTAGCTGTTGGTGGAACGATGGATACATTAGGTGGCACACAAGGTGCATCTGGTGCTGGAATGGGAAGTGATTTAGCTAATAAGCAAAGTGAGCAATTTCAATCTTTAATTAATTATGATTGTAAAAGAATTCAAAATGCATTATAGGTAGCAGTTAATAAAGTAGCAAAAGAAATATTAAAAGAAGAATGTTTATGTCATTTTGAATATGTTGAAAAAGAAAATATTACACCAGATGAATATTTAGAATTAGCTAAGAAATGTGTAGATTTAGGTATTAAAGTAGATATTAATAAATTAAAAGATTTAACTGGTTTACAATTTATATCTGAGAATGAGAGTGAAATTTGGTAGCCAGATAATACAAAAGAAAATAATTAATAAGTGGTGCTATTATGACAGAAGAGAAAACAGAATAGTTATTATTTGATATAAATGGTAAATTATCATCTATTGAAACAAAATTAGATGGTATGAATAGCACTATATTAAAACACGAAGCTAGATTAACTACATTAGAAGATAAAGTGAGTGAACATTTGGCAGTATTTAAAAATGGTAGGGATGAAGATTTTAAAACATAGTTATTAATGTTATTAGGAAAATCAATTTTGATAGCTATAGTTACATTAGGAACGTTTGCTGGTGCAGGTGGTATAATTTCAAAATTAATTCATTAATTTTTAAAAAAGGTTTAATTATATGGAAGATATACAAATATTAGATAATGGTGAGAGTGAAGTTCAAATTACGACTATTGGAAAAGTAATAGGTTCTGATAGTTATGGTAATCCAATTGAATAGAATTTTTCTGAGGAATCATTAAAGAAAATAGCTGAGAATTAGAAAGATGATATATTAGTTGATGTAGATCATTGTAGCGAATTAAATGGTAATACAGAAGCAAAAGGATGGTTATCTAATTTAAAGTTTATAGAAGGTAAAGGATTATTTGGTAAAATTAAATGGACTGATATAGGTAGAAAATTAATTGAAAATAGGGTATTTAGATGGTTATCACCTAGTTGGTTATTAAATGAAGATAAGACACCAGAATTTATGACATCTTGTGCATTAACAAATAAACCATCACAAATAGGTAAAATTAAACCAATTATAAATTCAATATAGGATGTTATAATTAAAGAACCTATAATTAAAAAAGAATTTGATGATACTTTTAAAAATAATTTAAATAAGGATATATTAGATATGACAAGAGAAGAATTAAAAGAATTAATTAAAGAAGTTATTTCTGAGATTAATAAAGAAATCAGCGAAGCTGATGAAAATGTTACATAGGATGTAAAAGAAGAAATTAAAGAAGAAATTACAGAAGAAGTAATTGATAATAATATTACATCAGATGTAAAAGA
>CAVCSZ010000042.1:0-2244 GCA_963605025.1 bacterium
TTTAATACACATTTGAATACAATAATTCATAATGTCTCCTAATTCTTCTTTAACATTATTTAAATCGTAATTATTATCATTCCATTGAAAGTTTTCTAATAATTCACTTGATTCAATTACTATTGATTTAGATAAATTACTTAAAGAATGAAATTGATCCCAATCTCTATCTTTATTAAATTTATCTATTCTTTTTAATAAATCATTAATATTATCCATTAATTATCTCCTTATTAGTAATAATCGATATATATTTTAATAAATTCTTATCTTCACAATAAATAAAGCATCCTTTTTGTCCTCGTGATAATAAAACTTTATAAGTATTTCTTATTATCTTATCTGCTAAAGAATAGTTTTTAGTAGCTTTAATGCCTTTAAGTGAATTATCAGTTTTAGCTCTTTTAGTGTAATCTGTTTTTACTTCATTATCTTCATAAATTAAATCTTTACCAATAATTACTCCACAATAATCAAATTCTAATCCTTGACTTGTATGAATACAACCAATTTCATTAAATGATGTTTCATCAATTGCCCAAGTATCTGAAGTAGCTAAATTCCATTTAGCGTGAAAATCATTTTCTAAATTAATATCAAATAAATTTATATCTTTTTGACTAATCCAATCATAACAATATCCTGCTAACATACGTGATTTATTATTTATTTGATTTAATTTTCTTAAATCTTCACGCATTTTAGAAGGATTTGAATATAATCTTAAATCATAATCAAAATTAAATTCATTATTAGCAGTTTCTTTAATACCTAATAAATTATTTAAAAAAGATAAATATCCATCACTTCCATCACAACGAAATTGAGACACTAAATTAATATCATCTCCTTCATATACTATACTATTTTCTTCATTAGCATATTTTTTAATTAAATCAATTGATCCTATATCTTTAGTAGTAACAATTTGATCTTCATCAATTAAGAATACAGAAACTTTAGAAGCATGTATTATTTCTTTTATTTGATTTTCTCCTTTATTTTGAAATAATCCAGATTTAGCATTTAATCTATGAGCTTCATCTGCGATTAAACAATCAAAATAATTATTAGGAGTATTTATAAACGCTCCACTTCCTTGAAATAATGATTTAATATAATTCAATTTATAATTATTTTGTCTAAGTTTAGCAAAATAAACATTTCTAGGTGCAGCATTTTTAGTAACATAATTAACTGCATAGCCTTTTTGAATTAAATCGCATAATAATTGAATTGCTACTACACTTTTACCTGTTCCTGGTCCACCTTGAATAATAATTGTATATTTATTAATGTCATTTGAAATATTATTTATTTTTTTAATTGATTTATCTACTAATTTTTTAACAGTTTCATAAGCTACTTTTTGTTCATCAATTAAATAAAATTCTTTATTACCATTAAGCATAGACACTAAACTATCTTGAAGTGCTTTAGCAGGTTTTAATCTACCATTTTCTATTTTCATTAATAAATCGTCATTACCTTTTTTCTTGATATATTTCTTAATAAAACTACGTAATTTTCTTATATCTTGTGCTAAAAAAATAGGTGCTAAATTAATCGCATTTCTATATAAAGAATTATCTATATTATCTCTATTTATTTCTTTAAAATTATGTAAAAATGCACATGGAATTAATGATATTTTATCTTTATAAACATCTTCATTAAAATTTTCTATTATCTTTGCATATGAATATGCTTGATAAGAAGGATGTACTACTGTTCTATTAGCACCTCCTGTAAAAGTACGTACTAAGTCTTCTCTTTGAGTTTTCTCACAATTTTCCCATTGTTTTAACTCAATAACTACAATATTAGAATTATTGAATTCATCTTCTCCTGAAATTAAAAAGTCTACTCTTTTACTAGTTAAAGGTATTTGATATTCTATAGCAAGTTTACATTCATCATTTATATCATTATCATCTAAAACATTACGCATATATTGTAAACTATTAGACCACGCTCTATATTCAGCTTCGTTATTATGAGATAAATTATGTAATTTAAATTGTTCTTCTATTTTATCTGCTATTAAATTATCTCTAACATCAGATATAAATCCATTTTTAGTATTTTGATAAATAATCATATAGTTCCTTTTTATTATAACATTATTATAACACTTTAAATAAAATCTATAAATGTTTAAGATTTTATAATAAGTATTTAGATAATGTAATATTAAATATTTTAAAAGGAGGCTTATGCCTCCTATTAAAATAGTTATATTAT